>JAFXPV010000045.1 GCA_017527625.1 Bacteroidales bacterium
CGGCGGCTATAGCGGTCGCCTGTCCTGACGACCCTTCAGGAATGGCTTTCGTCAATATCGGCCTGCTTGGCGAGAATGTCTGCCTGGCCGCCCTTTCGTATGGCCTCGGATCAGTGGTTATGGCAGGCCCGGTGATGTCGCTCAACAACACCCCCGCCGCCAAGCCGTTCCTGGACCGTCTGAAGCTCAGCGAAGGATATAAGCTGCGGCTGATCATCGGCCTCGGCTATCCTGACGAAGCCCCGGCTGCACGTCCCCGCGACCTCAGCAAAATCAAATTTGTAGACTAGGAAATGTCTTCCGGGAAAAGGATAATTGTAGCCCTCGTGCCGCTTGCAGTGCTTATGGCGGTCCTGGCGCTGGACATCGCCATCTTCGGGGCGGACTCCATACTCGGAGCCTCCCAGGTGGCGCTGCTGCTGGCTGCCGGAGTGTGCATCTGGCTCTCTATGTGGCTTTACAAGATTCCGTGGAAGGACATCGAGAAGGACATTGTCACCAACGTGAGCGACGTGACCCCGGCAATCCTGATACTGTTCCTTATCGGTGCCATCTCCGGCACCTGGACGATGAGCGGAGTGGTTCCCACCTTCATCTGCTACGGCATCAGGATAATCAGCCCCAAAGTGTTCCTTCTGACCGCCTGCTTGCTGTGCGCCGTCGTGTCCATAATAACCGGGTCATCCTGGACGACGATAGCGACCGTTGGCGTCGCCCTGATCGGCATCGGCCACGCGGAAGGCTTCAGCGACGCAATCACCGCCGGTGCGATCATATCCGGAGCCTACTTCGGCGACAAGATCTCGCCGCTGTCGGACACCACCGTGATGGCGTCGTCCATCAACAAGGTGGGGCTGTTCGACCACATCCATTATATGTACCTGACGACAGTCCCTTCGATAGTCATTACCTTGGTCATCTTCGCGGTGCTTGGCTTCACTCACGGCGGCGTGCCCGAAGTGCAGATGGACACCTACTCGGATATCCTCTCATCGCAGTTCAACATCAGCCCCTGGCTGCTCATAGTTCCCGCTTTCACGCTCTGGCTGATCATCAGGAAGAAACCTGCCATCCTGACACTTGCCCTGTCGACACTTGCAGCGGCTGTGGCCGCCCTCATCTTCCAGCCGGAAGTGGTGCGGAGCATCGGTGAAGGCATAGCCGATGGCGCTTCCTGGAAGACGTACTTC
Source organism: Bacteroidales bacterium (assembly GCA_017527625.1). The sequence continues at coordinate 1,191 of JAFXPV010000045.1, forward strand.
GCAGGCACGGTCAGGATGATCTACGACACAGTCAGTCTGGACACCGGCAACATTGAAATCAACCAGCTTGTGACCAGCCGCGGAATGACCGGAATGCTCAACACCGTGTTCCTCATCCTCTGCGCTATGTTCTTCGGAGGTTGTATGCGCTCCAGCGGAATGCTTGCTGACCTTTCGCGCCTGCTTGCGCCGATGACCCGCACCCGTGCGGGGCTTGTGGGCTCGACAGTACTGACCGGAACAGCCCTCAACGGAATCGTTTCGGACCAGTATCTTTCCATCATACTCACTTCCAACCTCTATCGCGACTCCTTCGAGAAACAGGGCTACGAGATGCGGCTGCTGAGCCGCAGCGTGGAGGATTCTGCCACCGTCACTTCGCCGCTGTTCCCCTGGTCCAGCTGCGGTATGACCCAGGCCACCATCCTTTCCGTCTCCACCCTCGCCTACGCCCCCTTCTGCTTCTTCAACCTCATATCCCCGCTGATGTCTTTCTTCATAGCTGCCATCGGCTGGAAGATACGGCATCAAAATTGCTCAGAATGATGCCCATATAATTCAATTCTGACCGAAATGAAAAGATTACTTGCAATTCTTGCAGCCGCGCTTGTCACGGCGTCAGCCTTCGCCCAGAATCTCCCGGCGAAGATGAGGATGGAAATTACCGAGATCGAACAGAACGACGACGTGTATTCTGTTTTCCAATATAAAGACGACGACGGCGGCGCAGCCAGCTATTACCTGAGCCTGCGCAAGGTACGCAGCGGCTTTGACTTCTCGATAGGAGACAGTTTCACAGGCGGCATACAGGATTACGACGAGACTTGCCTCAGCATCGGCTCAAACCTGTCGCAGGCCATTGAGTTTATGGACACCCTGCTGGACCTGATCGACCAGCAGCCCGGCACAAGCGTAGAGTTCGCAAGCCGTCCGACCGTACTTCTGGAAGGTATGGGTGACTTCACCACCACCCAATGCAATGTAGTGAAAACCCTTTTCGGCAAACGCCTGGAATTCGTCTTCAAAGGCCGCGGCGACCGCACCTCCGCCCTGGATCTGACAAAAACCGACATAAAAGCCTTGAAAACCGGCATAAAATTCCACCAAAAGCTCCACCCCGACAATTAAGGGAAGGGGCACCACAAGGCCGAAGGCCCGGAGCTATGCTCCGCAGGGTTGTTAAGGGGCAGAGCCCCTTAGTAAAAAGGTGCCAGCAGGCACCACATACAAAAAGCCCAGCGTTTGCTGGGCTTTTGTATGTGGTGCCACCGGGAATTGAACCAGGGACACACGGATTTTCAGTCCGTTGCTCTACCAACTGAGCTATGGCACCATTGGTTAGATTGGGAGCGCAAATATAGGACTTAAATGCAAAACGCCAAAAAATTATTGCGGTTTTATCTTTATTTTCATTCCCGGGTATATCTTGGTATTCTTCGTAAACCCGTTCAAAGTCAAAATATCGTGCAGCGTCACACCGTCAAACTGATTGGCGATAGCCCACAGCGTATCACCTTTCTTGACCGTATAAGTGACGTAGCCCCCGGAATTAGTCGTAATGGCCTTTGATTGCGCAGACGCCGTCGATGACGAAGTCGAAGCGGAGGCAGATGCAGTTGAACCTGAAGAAGATGTGCTGGATGCTGACGCAGACGGCGATGAGCCCTTGCCGTAGATCCTCAGCCTCTGCCCCACCCTGATGGTATTGCTGCGCAGGTTGTTCCAGCTCTTGATGTTATTGACAGTAGTTCCGTAACGGCGGGCGATTCCTCCGAGTGTATCACCGCTCTTCACGCGGTATGTCGTATAGCTGCCGCTGCCTGTGGAGGCAACCGTACCGTTCTGTATCTGTTTCAGCTTGACAGTATTGAAATAAACGCTGTCCTTGTAGCCGTAAATATCTTTCTCCTTGTCGACGAAAGCTATGGTGTAATTGTAAGGGATGCGGAGGATGTACTCGTGCGAATCGGCAGGAATGATGTCATACAGATACTGAGGGTTCAGGTCACGGAGTTCCTCCATACTGAGGCCGATGTTCTCGCTGATCTGGCCGAAGTGCAGGTTGCGGTTGATCATAAAAGTGTCCACGTGGGCTGGCATACTCAGCTGGGCCGGGACGATGTTGTGCTCCGGATAGTAGTTCAGCACATACAGCGCTGCCACGAAAGCAGGCACATAGCCGCGAGTCTCGCGGGGCAGGTAGTTGTACACATCCCAGAAATCCTTGCCGCCTCCGCTGCGGCGGATGGCCTTGTTCACGTTGCCGGAACCGCAGTTGTAAGAAGCTATCGCGAGGCTCCAGTCGCCGAAAATGTCATAGGCGTCACGAAGATACTGAGCTGCGGCACGGCAGGACTTGATGGGGTCGAAACGCTCGTCGACATACGAAGTCATCTCCAGATTGTAATGGCGCGCCGTGGTGGCGATGAACTGCCACATACCCTTGGCCTTGGCGCGGGACACCGCACGGCTGTTGAGGGCCGACTCGATTACGGCCATTGCCTTGAGTTCCTGAGGCAGGTCGTACTCCATAAAGATGTCCTCGAACTGAGGCATCCAGTAGCGGGCCAGACCCAGGATATTCTCGATTTTGCCCGGCATTTTCTGGGTATACTGGACGATATAGTTGCGGATGATCGGGTTGTACGGGATCTTGATGAACGAATTCATCTTGTTGAGCCTTTCAATGAAAACGGAATCCGGAATATCAGACACCAGAACTATGTCGTCCACGTTCGGCAGCTCGAAATCGGTGCCGCTCATATCGTGCTCCACATACCATATCGACAGCAGCGAATCGGTATTGTGGACCTCGTCAGCGAAGGGCTCGTCTACGGAGAACTCGTCGTCGTCATCTGTCATCTCGATGGGCTGTCCTTCAACTGTTATCCTGTAGAGTTCATCGTATGCAGCCTGCAGGGAGTCGAGCCTGGATTTGAGCATCTGGACAGAGTCCTGATACCTGCCGCGCCTCAATATCTGAGCCTGGCTCGCAGACGGGCATACAACAAAGATGATTGAAGAAACGAGGAATATCCGTAGTAAATTTTTCATAAATGTCAGAATGTAAGGTTCATTTGAAAACCGTATGAATAATGGGAATTGGATGCGTAAAAGCGGCTGTCCACCGGCTCTATGATTGCGGGCTTGACATTGAACGACAGATCGTCGTTGACATTGAAGTCGCTCATATGGGCGAACACGTTCGCATCGATGATATTCAGCGCATAGACTACTACCGAAGCCACTATGGAATAATCGCGGTAGCGGCGGTAGAGGTCGCGGTAGACTTTCGCCTGGGATGCGGAGATATGGCCCGTGTAGCCGCTGCCGCTGTCGTTCGCCATATTGTATATGTAGCGGAAACGCTTGTACTGCATATCATTGAAATGATAGGTATAGGCGCATACCATCAGTCCGCCGTACCAGATGGGGATATGCCACCAGTCGCCGTTGTAGGCCTGTCCAAGGCCTGGCAGCAAGGCTGAATAGATGGCAGCCTTGGCGGGGTCGGGCTTTTCGTGGGTAGGCAGGCTGACGACTCCGTCGAGCAGGGTGCCCCAATAGACCGTCGCAGCTCCGGCAAAGCAAAGGGCCGATACGGTAGCGTATTTTTTCTCACCGGTGGCCGCATACTGCTTGTTGTTCTGGACTCCGAAATAAATGCCGGTGCCGATGCCGCCGTATATTATCGGCAGCTTCCAGTAGTCTTTGTTGTAGACCTGCATCACCCCCGGAAGGATAGCGTTGCTGGCCAGTGCATAGCCGGTCTTGAGAGGTTCCTTGCGCAGCAGGCCCCTGACCATCGACTTGAAGGAGAAGCCCGACGTGGTGTCGGCGGCGACGTCGCTCTCGGGATTGACTCCGCTTTGCACATTCTGGCCGGGAGGGCCGCCGAAACTGTTGTTCTGCGTGAATTGTGCGCAAGCGCTGAAACATACAGCACACGCCAGTATTATGGATGATATGAACTTGCGCACCTGTGAACTGTTAAATGATATTGTTTTCCAGCGCCCTCAAAAATCGTGCGATTTCTTCGTCGCCTTTGAAACGTATTGTCATACGCCCGCTGCCGTCAGCCCCCCTTTTCAGGGAGATGTCGTTGCGGAAATATTTGCCGACTATCTCGAGGACACGGTAATATTCGTCAGGCATCTCTTTCGGCACCTGCGGCTCTTCCTTGTCGATGCCCAGCAGCCGGTCGTGGACTTTTTTCTCAAGCTTGCGGACAGACCAGTCGCCGGCCACACATCTCGTGCACATCTCCATCTGGCTCTCCTCGTCGGGCAGCGAAAGCAGCGCCTTGGCGTGGCCCACTGAAATGCGGTCCAGTTTGAGAGCCTTCTGGATCTCCACCGGCAGGCTGAGAAGCCTGAGGTAATTGGCCACGGTCGCCCTCTTCTTCCCTACCCTGTCAGCCATCTGCTCCTGGGTGAAGCCGCATTCCTCCATAAGACGGCGAAAACTGAGCGCAGTCTCTACCGCATCCAGGTTCTCGCGCTGGATATTCTCCACGATGGCCATTTCCAGCATTCCGGAATCGTCGGTCTCACGTATGTAAGAGGGGATCGTCTTCAGACCGGCCATCCTGGCGGCGCGGAAACGGCGTTCGCCGGAAATGATCTGGTATCTGCCTTCAGACACCTTGCGGACGGTGATGGGCTGGACTATACCTATGGAACGTATCGAATCGGCCAGTTCGTTGATCGACTCGGCGTCAAAAGAAGTGCGGGGCTGGTAGGGATTCGGCTCAATCTCATCCAAGGACAGCTCCACGCCGGCAGACACCTGCTTGGCGGCGGAAGAAATTGCCTTTTCGCTGTTGCGCTGAATAGTTTCCGCATCCTGGAGCAAGGCGCCGAGCCCTCTTCCGAGTGCGTTCCGTTTGGTTGTGGACATATTATGAGTTCTTTTTTACTATTTCCTGAGCCAGGCTCATATAATTGTTGGTGCCGGAAGAAATCACGTCATAAAGGATAGCCGGCTTGCCGTGGGACGGAGCCTCGCTGAGGCGGACGTTACGGCTTATCATAGTCTTGAACACCATATCGGCGAAATGGCTCTTGACTTCCTCCACCACCTGGTTGTGAAGCCTCAGGCGGCTGTCGAACATCGTGAACAGGAAGCCTTCGATGGAGAGGGACGGATTCAGCTTGTTCTGCACAAGCTTGATGGTATTCAGCAACTTACCAAGGCCTTCGAGGGCGAAGTATTCGGGCTGGACAGGGATGATCACGCTGTCCGCCGCAGTCAGGGCATTGACGGTGATCAAGCCCAGTGAAGGAGAGCAGTCGATGATGACATAGTCATACTCGTTCCTGAGCTCTGCGAGGCAGTCCTTGAGCACTGACTCGCGGTTGTCTACATTCAGCAGCTCGATTTCGGCACCCACAAGATTGATGTGGGAAGGCACGACCTGCAGATACTGCAGTTCGGTGTCCAGCAGAGTTTCAGAAATGTCGATCTGCCCTATCAGCACTTCATACAGGGTACGCATCGAATCTGAATCCGGATTGAAATTCAGGCCGGAAGTCGTATTCGCCTGAGGGTCGGCATCTATCAACAATGTCTTCTTCTCCATCACGGCCAGAGATGCTGCCAGATTGATTGCAGTAGTGGTTTTCCCCACTCCTCCCTTTTGATTTGCTATGGCTATTACCTTTCCCATTTCTTCAAAACACTGGTTAAATCTATATCTGGCAAATTTATAAAATCTTTGCTTATATTCCTTAAATATGCTACTTTTGAGAATAGCGAAAATTTCGGCATAGCGTCTAACACAATGCAAGACACCTGGAAAGCAATAGTCAACCCCAACGCCGGAAGCGGCAGGGGCGGCGAGGAATGGGAAGAAATAAGCGATCTTCTAAATGCGGCCGGGATACGATTCTCAAGCGCTGTCTCCCAATTCAAATACAATTCTATCGACCTCGTAAAGCAAGCCTATGAGGAAGGCTACCGGAAATTCATCGCCGTGGGCGGCGACGGCACCATCCACGAAGTCGTCTCGGGCATAATGAGCCTCAACCGCAACGACCCTGACGTAATCCTTGCAGTGATTCCGATCGGAACCGGCAACGACTGGGGGCGCGAATGGGGTGTGACGACCGACCACAGACAAGCTGTCGACCTGATAGTCAAAGGCAACACCAAGGTCCAGGACCTGGCTGAAGTCCATTCCCACAGGCTGGGCAAGGAGGTCACCAGATTTATGGTCAACATCGGCGGCCTGGGCTTCGACGCCAACGTCTGCTTCAAGGTAGACAGCTACAAGGACGAAGGCAAGACAGGCAAGAGCCTTTATGTACAGGGCCTTGTCAAGGCTTTCTTCGGCTACACCAACAAGCGTTTCAAGATAGTTGCCGACGGCCGTACGCTCTACGAAGGAAAAGTCTTCTCGACCGCTTTCGGCATCGGCAAATTCTCCGGAGGCGGAATGATGCAGACCCCCGAAGCCCTGCCCGACGACGGCCTGCTGGAAGTCACCGTCATCAAGAAGATCCCGAAGATCAAGGTTCTCTTCAACATCAAGAAACTCTATTCCGGAGATATCTATTCCATCAAGCAAGTGATCCACACCAAGGCTAAGGAGGTACACGTCGAGACTTTTCCTATAGCCAAAGTGGAAGTCGACGGAGAAGCCGTGGGTTTCTGTCCGGTCACTGTCACTATGATCCCCCACGCCCTGCGCATCATAGTTCCGTAGGTCAGAAGCTCCAGTCCAGCTGGCCCCGCACTTCGAAGATGCGGTCCTTGTCGTTGTGTATGTAGTTTGTGACCGCTGCCTTCAGCGACAGCTTCAGCCCTGCGGCAATGCCGGCCGTCGCCAGCAGGCCTGCCGCCACTCCCCTGCCGCTGTATGACATCACCGAAAATGACTGGGGCAGGTCTTTTTCATAAGCATAGATACGGGTGGCCGAAGAGGCCGAATCGAAGTATGTGACGCAGCCCCACAGCGAGAAAGCATCCAGAATACGGCAGTCAGCAGCCGCAGACGCGCCGAAACCTTTTTCAAGCTTGTATCCATAGACTCCTGCCAGCCGCACACCGGTCAGCATCAGCACGCAGTCTCCCCTGCACGACAGCGACAGCCGCTGCGAAGGCTTATAGGATGCCTGCACTTTCATTGCGTGCTTATGGCTGTCTTCATAATCCTTCCAGGTATAGTTGTCCTGGGCGTATACCGACCAGCCTTCCCTGGCATACTCGCAGCGGGCCTTCACCGAAACGGCCAGGGAAGGCCAGTCGATACGGTAGCGGGAGTGCGGATGATACGCCGTCTGAGCCATCGCAGTGAGCGTAACGTCGCGCAGAGGCCTGGCCAGCAGGTTGACCAGGATGCCGTACTGATTGCTTACCGAAGACAGCGACGAATACGCACCGGCGTGGGCTGCTATATAATCTTTGGGATAGTACCTGAGCTGCACGGAACTCTCAAAATTATACCCTGGCGACCAGACCAGCCCGGCAAGGGCCGCCGGGGTTCCCTTGAAATCAAGGGCCGCCTCCCCGTAGAACCGGCAGTGTCCCAAGCTGTACAAGGCCGACAACGCCACATTGCCGTGTGCGCCGTCATACATCTGGAAGCGGTTGTATTCCTGCACCCTGCGGGCGTTGTGTTTATTGTATCCGTAGCCCACCGCCGTCAGCGAAACGAGCAGCCTGGAAGTTTCAATGCTGTAGTTCACTCCGCCGAGGAATTCTCTCAGCGCGTCTTTCTGGGCTTTTTGGAAGGCGGTCCTGTGATAGCCGGTGGTCGGCAGCGAGCTGTAAGTGCTGTCGGTAGCGGTGGCGTCCAGCGACGCTGCGGAGAAGAATGCCTGGATGCGGCCTGCCCCGCCGAGGTCGAATGAGGCTGCGATGCCGCGCAGGGCGTCGTTCTCGCCGGTGGAAGTGTAACCTCTGAAATCGTTCTTGTGCTTGATGATGGCAGCCGGGCTGCCAAGGGCCGACATCGAGAACGACTTGTCCATAGCCAGCCCCTGCCCGTAGCTCGCCGAATAATCGCCGGCAAGCAGCTTGAAGCTGCCGGCATCGTACTGGATATGGGCGGATATGAAGTCCGGGAGCAGGCTCTCCTGCGCATCGCTCTCGAAGGTCGCACCGTAGCTGAAGCGGCCTGCTCCGCCAAGATACCTGGCGTAGCGGTAAAGACCTTCCTGGCTGGATTTCCATTTGAGTCTTGTGCGGATCTGTGAGAATGCGCCGGAGCTGCCGCCGGCAGCCTCTTCCAAAGTGATGAACGGAAGAAGCATCTCCACCATGTCGCGGCTGAAACCGTCGACCGCCGCCAGCTCTGACAGAGACAATATCGCACCGTATTCTTCGCGGTACTCGAGCAAGCTCTCAATCTGGAAAAGCGTCAGCAGCCTGAGCTCCTCCAGCTGGCTGCGGGAGGCTGCATTGAGGTTCAACGGATTCAGCAGCAACGACTCATACCACTGCAGCAGTTCCTCCGAAGCCGCGCCCGTCTCCGAGTCCTGCAGCTGTTCCAGGACATCCTCTATGCTGCGCGGGACATCCTGTGCCCAAAGCGTCAGGACAGGCAGCAGCAACAACAGCGATATTACAGTCAAACGTCTCATAGCGCAAAGCTACGGGACGCAGACGGCAATAGCCGTTTTTAAGCATTTATATCCGCTTAATTCGTTTTGAACTTGAAAGTGACGGCCTTGAGGTCCTCGTTGGCCTTGGCTATCTTGCCTGCCAGTTCAGCCTTGAAAGCCTTCATACGGGCGAGGTAAGCCTCGTCGCCGGCTGCAAGAATCTGCAGGGCGAAGATGGCGGCATTCTTGGCTCCGTCAAGGGCCATAGTGGCTACGGGAATGCCGGAAGGCATCTGGAGGATGGACAGGACAGAATCCCAGCCGTCCATAGAATTGGACGACTTGATGGGGACACCGATTACCGGAAGCGGAGTTGAAGCGGCGATGACTCCGGGCAGATGGGCGGCTCCGCCGGCTGCGGCGATAATCACCTTGATGCCTCTGTCAGCTGCGCCGCGGGCAAATTCAGCGACCTGGTCGGGAGTGCGGTGCGCGCTGAGTGCATTTATTTCAAAAGGGATCTCCATACTGTCGAAGAATTCTGCAGCCGACTTCATTACCGGCATATCGGACAGACTTCCCATTATGATGCTTACGATAGGTTTCATTTGATTTTCGGTGTGAGATTGTGCAAAATTAATATTATTTTTGTGAAGTTGTAAAAACGTTCTTCTATGGACAACAGAGTCAAACTGCACGACAAATACTTCAAATCATACATCTCTCACGAGACTTTGATCAAAGCCGTCGACGAGGTGGCCGCAAAAATCAATGCCGACTACAAGGGCTCAGGGAAAACCCCTGTCGTCCTCTGCGTCCTGAGCGGCTCGATAGTCTTTTCAGGCTATCTGCTCACCAGGCTTGAATTCCCCTGCGAGCTGGCGGCCATCAAGGTCACTTCGTACGAAGGCACCCGTTCGACCGGCAACATCAAGGAAGTCCTTGGCCTTACGACCGACGTGGACGGACGCGACGTCATCATCATAGAGGACATCGTCGACACCGGGGCCACCATCGTCAAGCTCTGCGAACACCTGTCCTTCAGGGGCGCGACTGACGTCAGGATTTGCACGATGTTCGTCAAGCCCGAGGTCTACCACAAAGACCGCAAGCTTGACTATGTGGGAATGGAAGTGGCCAACAAATTCATCGTCGGATTCGGACTGGATTACGACCAGCTCGGCAGGAACCTCCCGGGCATCTTCATACTCGATGACAATCAAACTGACAATAAAATGAAATATTACATTCTCTTCGGCCCTCCGGGTGCTGGCAAAGGCACTCAGGCCAAACTTCTCGTTGAAAAATTCGGTTTCCACCACGTATCTACCGGAGACCTGCTCCGCAAGGAAATGGCTGCCGGCACACCCCTCGGCCTCAAGGTAAAATCCCTCATCGAACAGGGCGCCCTCGTTCCCGACACCGTAGTCATCGGTATGATCAAGAGCGAGATCGAGAACAACCCTTCAGTTCCCGGCTTCCTCTTCGACGGCTTCCCCCGCACTACAGAGCAGGCTGCAGCCCTCGATATGATGCTTGACGAAATGGGCCAGAGCGTCACTTCAGTGCTGTCGATATCCATCAGCGACGAGATGGTCAAGGAGCGCATCCGCCACCGCGCCCTGCAGGAGAACCGTCCCGACGACACCAAGGACGAGGTCATCGCCAACCGCATCAAGACTTACCACGAGAAGACCGAGCCTGTCATCGATTTCTACAAGGCCCAGGGCAAATATCGCGAAATCGACGGCGTCGGCACCATCGAGGAGATTTTCCAGAAAGTCTGCGACATTATGTAAGGACGAAGGAAGGCTAAGCGGTTATCAAGCCGAAAAGCCACTTCCCTACGAACCACAACACCGGCACCAGAAGGGCCGGAAGCATATCGAGGGTCTTTCCCTGACGGATTTTCAGAAGGGAAAGGCCCGATGCCGTTATTATAAGGCCTCCTACAATCAGCAGTTCGCACATAAGGGCGTCGCTGATGGCAGAGCTCGAGATCTTGGCTATCAGGAAGAACAGCCCCTGCCAGCAGAAAAGCACGGGGGCGGCCAGGACCATACCTATGCCGTAGGTCGACGCAAACACGAACGACGACACGAAGTCGAGGGTGGCATTGGTGAAAAGCAGCGTATTGTCGCCCTGCAGGGCGCTGGTCACCGGCCCGAGCATCGAGAGCGGACCGACACAGTAAAGCAGGCAGGCCGTCGAAAGCCCTTCGGCCAGCGAAGAGCGGCCGTCGGAAGGAGCGCCGCCGCGTTTGCCCAGCTTGTCGACGAGAGCGTGAAAACGGTCGTCTATCTTCAGCCAGGTGCCCACCACGCTGCCGATGGCCATAGCCAGTATGAACAACACCGGGAACTCGCTCTGAGGCATATTCCTGATGGTCGCCCCGAGACCGATGGCAAGGCAGGCCAGTCCAAGGGACGTAAATACAGCTTCTTTGTATTTTTCTTTTACCCCACGATGAACCAGGGCTCCTGCTACGGAGCCCAGGATAATCGTGCAAGTATTGACTATTGTTCCTAACATCTGTTAGAGGCTGTCGCCGAAATCGGCGCGGAATTTCTCGACGAGTTTGGTCTGCCAGTCGCTGACAGGCTCCAGACGGCCGAAGAAGAAACGCAGAACGCTCGGCTCCTCGGTGAATCTCAGGCCGCCGATGAGCTTGCGGTTGTCCCATACCCACTTCACGCGGTCAGCCACATATTCCAGCTGGGAAAGGGTGAACACGCGTCGCGGAACGGCAAGCCTGAGGAGTTCGAGGGCTGCAAAGTGTTCTGAGCCGTCCCTTTCACGCTGCTCGCTGATGGTTCCTCGCTCCATACCGCGGATACCGCCGGCGATATACATTGCAGCGCCGAGAGCGCCAGCCGGATACTGGTCGTGAGGCATATCGGGGAAGAACTTGCTCGCATTGAGGTGGACGCCGAGTCCTCCTGCCGGGCGGACTACAGGCACACCGTATTCGTGGAGCTCATTGACCATATGTTCGATGAAGAGCGGGCCCTGGTTGATGTACTCTTCGTCAAGAGTCTCATAGAGGCCGACTGCAATGGCTTCCATCGAACGTACTTCCATACCGCCGTACGTGAGGAAACCCTCAAACAGGGGAACATACTCCTTCATGCGGAGCATCAGCTCTGTGTTGTTCGAGCAGATGCAGCCGCCGCGGGCGAAACCGAGTTTGCGTGCCGAGAAGTAGACAATGTCGACTGCAGCGCAAAGCTCGAACATGATCTCCTTGATGGTCTTGTTCTTGTAGGCCTCTTCCCTTGTCTTGATGAAGTGGAGGTTGTCTTGAAGCAGGGATGCGTCGAGCACGCTGATGATGCCTTCTTTCTTGCAGATATCAGCAACTTCGAGGATATTGGCGGCAGAAATGGGCTGGCCTCCGATAAGGTTGGTACCTGTCTCGATGCGGAGCCATTTTATCTGGCTGCGGTGATCCTTGATGAACTGTTTCAGGCGGGGAATGTCGAAATCTCCCTTGAACGGGTCGAGATTGTCGGCATCAATGCCTTTCTGGGCCACCAGCTCCACCACGTCAGCTCCGAGGCGGGTAATATGGGCCTTGGTCGTAGTGAAGTGGAAGTTCATCGGCACCAGGTCGCCGGGTTCGCAGAACGCCTCTGCAAGGATATTCTCGCAGGCGCGCCCCTGATGAGCCGGCAGAAAATCGTTGAGTCCCATAGTCTCCTTTATCGCTTTCTGGAGCCTGTAGAATGTTTCCGAACCAGCATAGGCATCGTCTGCCTGGAACATTGCCGCCTGCTGGTTGTCACTCATTGCATTGACTCCCGAGTCGGTCAGCATGTCGATGTAGATGTCTTTGTTGTGCAGCAGGAAAGTGTTGTTTCCGGCTTCTTCCATCTTTTTCTGGCGCTCTTCTACGGGAAGAAGATACAACTTCTGGACGATGCGCACTTTGTGCATCTCAAGGGGAACCTGATGGTCCTCGCGATAAAATTTGACTGTTGACATATTTAAAGGGTATGAAATGAAATAATGATACAAAAATAAGCAATAATTAGTCACTTGGCCAACAATATCAAACAAAAAAGGACTTCCTGTCGGGAAGTCCTTTTTGTAAGCGTACGGAAGGACAACTTACTTGGGCATCTGCGCACCGTAATTTGCAACCTTTCCGAACAGGTCCTTGGCTTTCTCCCAAGGGTACTTGTTGCAGTACATACTGGGACGAACGATCTCGCTGCCCTGCTGGTTGAGACCGAAGAGGCGGTTCACCTGGTTGGCGGCGGAGTTGGCGTTGTAGCTCTGCGACTTGATCATCGACAGGCTCATATAGCCTTCGAGGTAGGGTTTGTCGATGGCATTGATGAAGTCCTCGTTCTCGGGCATTTCCATATTGCCTTCGTATTTGGGACCGATCTGCTCGGCTTCCTCTATCCTGGCTGCGGGAACCGAGATCGTGGCTGCACCTGAAGCGGCGAGTTCAAGGTCTCTCTTGTTGGCGAAGAAATAGTTGTCGTAGAGGTTGCTGATCTTGGCTTTCTCCATTGCGGTGGTAGACTCGTAGAACACTCTTTCAACGGCGCAGTTGCTGTTGCAGCCGAAGATGTTGTGATGCACGTCGATGGTGCGGATACCGTTCATAAAGCGGAAGCCCTGTCCCATATCCTCGAAAGCCTTGGTGCGTGTCCAGGTGAAGAGGACGGTGTTGTGATGGAATTCGAGAGACACCTCAGGAATGTCTGCGTCCTTTACGTTACCTTTCACCTGGCAGGCTGCATAGCGGCAGGCTATGAAGATGTTGTTGCAGATTTCGATATGGCCTTTGCCCATAAGAGCCTGGATACCGTAGTCGCGACAGTTTACAAATATGCAGTTTGAAATGCGGACATTGCCTTCCACATCCATATGCAGTCCGTATTCATCACCGCTGGAAGTACCTACGATGGGGCAGTTGGGAGATGCGTCGGGCTCCACGAAACGGCCGGTGAGGACACCCTCGTTGGGAGTACCGGTTATTTCAAGGTCGACATTGGCCACGCAATATCGGTTGTTCTCGCCGAGGTCGAACACGAAGCCGTCAATGACCACCGTACCTACGGGGCCGTTGTAGCCGTAAGGCCTGCGGGCGTTCCAGTTGAACAGCGGGGCGGTGAACTGCTGGTCAGTCGGCTGGAACTTGGTGATATGCTTGATGACGTCACGCTCGCTGAAATCGGTAGAATAGCCGCCGTAGATGCTGATGAACTTGCCTCTGTCAGCTTCCTGCGAAGAGTTGCCGAAACGGCCGATCTCGATGTATCCACGGTCGAGGTTTCCGAGGTAATTACCTTCAGCCACAAAAATCTGGTCGTTCTCTTCTGCAGCGTCGATGGCTTTCTGCAGGTCCTTCATAGGAGTAGAGGCTGACAGTCCGTCGGCACGGGCAGAACCCGTTGACACGCTTACATATAAGGTCTTGCCTTTTGCGGGGCGGTTGGCGGGGGCGTTCGTAGCCGCACCTGCTGCATTACCTGCATTGCCGGCGTTGCTGATCGTGCCGGATGTTGCACTGTTTACAGCTTTCTGAGCGGCATCTTTCAGACCTTTGAGGAGGTTCTGAGCCTGGAGTTGTCCACTGCAAGCCATAATGGCGATTACCGAGACAGCCAGGGCTTTGACAATAATCTTTTTCATAGAGTCGTTATTTAGGTTTTAACAAATGTAAGAAATTTAATAGATTTGTTGAAGTATTTTTCAAGTACAGTCAACTCCCGAACCATTATGGACATTTCGATCATTCTGATTTCTCTGGGTCTTTTGATCTTTTTCGCGCACATCTTCGGCGCCGCATTTCCCAAGACAAGGATTCCCAGCGTACTGCTGCTGATGCTCATCGGACTCCTGCTGGGTCCCGTCACCCACATTATCAGTCCGGAATCATTCGGCAAGGTAGGCAGCGTGTTCACAACCATAACCCTCATCTGCATCCTGTTCCAGAGCGGCACTACCCTTGATCTCAAGGTGCTGGGCAACTCCATCGGCCCCGCTATGCTCGCCACACTGCTCAATTATGTGGTAATCACAGGTATCGCCATCCTTCTCGGACAGTATCTGCTCCACCTCAATTTTGTCCAGTGCTGCTTCCTCGGAGCCGCGCTTGGCGGCACATCATCAGCCGTAGTGATACCGATGGTCAACCAACTCAAGCCTTCCGAAAGGGCTTCGACCATCCTCAACCTCGAAGCTGCGCTGAGCGACATCGTCTGCCTCATCATAGCGATGGCCCTGCTCGAGAGCTTCGGCACGGGCGACATCGATGCGCGCAACATCGCCTGGGACATCGTCCTTTCAATGCTCGGGTCGATAGCGATCGGCATCATCGTCGGCTACGCCTGGATCGTCATCCTCAAGAACCTGCTCACCGAACTGAGCAACTCGATGTTCACCACCTTCGCCCTCGCTTTCATCATATATGGCGTCACAAACCTCATCGGACTGAACGGAGGTATGGCGATCCTTGCCTTCGGTATTGCGACAGCCAACTACCATATGTCCCCCATCGCAAAGAAATCCTTCACCGACAGGGCTGACAGCATAAGCCTGAACGCCAACGACCGCAACTTTTATTCTGAGATCGTTTTCATACTCCAGACTTATTTTTTCGTATATGTCGGCATCAGCATACGTTTCAACAACTGGCACTACCTTATCGTAGGCGCCCTGTTCACCGCCCTGATGTTTGCGACAAGGTTCGTCACGATGTCCCTTATGGGAAAGAAAGGCATCTCGAAAAGAGACCGCAGGCTGATGCGCGTCCTCGGTCCCAAAGGACTGGTGGCCGCCGTGCTTTCTTCACTGCCTCTGCAATGGGCCCACGCCACTCACGCTTCAGCCAAGATGATCGAAGCCTGCCAGGCCATCCAGGATGTAGCATACGCCACCGTACTCTTCAGCATCCTCACCTGCAGCGTCATCATTATCATCACTGAGAAGAAGGATGACAAGGAGACCACAGAGCCCGGAAACGTTCCTGACGGAGAGGGTGAGCAGCAGAAGCCTGCAGTAGCCGGACAGACCGCCGTGGAGGAAACTGCCGCCGCAGATGAGGCCGCCGCAGATGCAGTTGCTGAAGAACCGGCGCCTGACACCACTTCAGAGCATTATTCAGATATTATTCCCGAGTAAACATAACATACAATGAAAGTACTATTCATAGGTGGAACCGGAACCATAAGCACTGCCATCTCCAAAAGAGTGCTCAGCAACCCTGACAACGAGCTTTTCCTGATCAACCGAGGCAGCCGCAACAGCATCCTCAGCGGCAACCTGAAGGAAATCAGGGCCGACATCAACGATGAAGCCGACGTAGCCGCAAAACTGGAAGGACTGACATTCGACGTAGTTTGCGACTTCATCTGCTTCACGCCGGACCAGATCAAACGCGACTACAGGCTCTTCAGAGGGAATACTTCCCAGTTTATGTTCATCAGCACGGCGTCCGCCTATAACAAACCCCCGAGAGACTATGTCATCACGGAAGGTGCGTCCCTCGCCAATCCTTACTGGGAATATTCAAGGCGCAAGATCGAATGTGAGGAGTTCCTGATGGAGAAATATCGCAAGGAAGGCTTCCCCGTGACCATCATCCGTCCCAGCCACACCTACGACGAACGTAAGGTTCCGCTGGGAGTCCACGGCCGCATCGGCAGCTTCTCAGTGCTGAAACGTATGCTGGAGGGCAAGCCCGTGCTGATCCACGGAGACGGCACTTCTCTGTGGACGCTGACCCACAACAGCGATTTCGCCAAAGGATTCGTCGGTCTTATGGGCAATCCGCTGGCTCTGGGAGAGGCTTTCCAGATTACTTCCGGAGAGTCCCTGACCTGGAATCAGATATACAAGATCATCGCCGACGCCCTCGGAGTCGAGTTCAAGCCCTACTACGTCACTTCGCGTTTTCTGGCAGACGTCGCCCCCGAACTGGATTTCGAAGGCAGCCTGCTGGGTGACAAGTCATACTCCGTCATCTTCGACCAGAGGAAGCTTCGCCGCGCTGTTCCGACTTTCATTCCCGAAGTGCCCATCTGCCGCGGACTGAAGATGACTGTGGAATACATAATGTCCCACCCCGAATGCCAGGAAGAGGATCCGGAGTTCGACGCTTTCTGCGACTGCGTCATTGATTATTTGGAAAAAGCGAAAGCTTCCTGCCGCCGGGAAGTTACCAGACTATTGAAAAATTGACTTCGCTGCTGTTGCCGACGGCGTCTGTAGCTGAGATTTTGACATCGTGGCGGCCGCGGCTTAACATCTCTTCGTGGAGATAGACGGTAATGATGCTGTTTTTGAATGAGGCGAGCGTCCATTCTCCGTCGATACGCACATCATAGTGCGTTATGCCAGCCAGATTATCCGTCGCTCCGACACGGAAAGTGTTGCCGGCCACCTTGGCTCCATTCTGAACAGAAGGCCTGAGAGCCGGAGGTATGGTATCTCTCGTCACGCAATATGTACCGCAGCGCACTGAGGCTATCAGCACACCTTCGCTGACCGTGCTTGCGACTCCGCTCATCCTGCCATTGCTGCCTACGCTGGCAAGCAGCAGGCGGTCTTCATTGCCTACAGGGATAGAAACGGTAAAAGGTTTGTGCAGGGCCAGACGGTCGTCGCCGAGTTTCCATACCGGTGAGTAGATGCCCGCTGCTGTGTCGGCTGCCGCAATCCTGCCGTAGCGGAAAGCCACGTTGTTGTAAAGTGCGCCGAGCGGCATAGCGACGCTGAGGCTTTCCACATCAAGCATATTGGGCAGATACCAGAACATCGGGAAGGTAGAAATGCCTTCGTCAAGCTCGCTGTCTGCCTTTACTGAATCGTCCCTGCGAAGATAGACTACAGCCGTGGCCTTGTTGCCGAAAATGTCGCTGGCTTCTACGGTGACTTTGTGGCGCTCGTAGTCATTGAGAGCTATAATGCCGCCGTTCACTGCTTCGATCTTGTGCATCGCATACAGGTTGCCGGGATCCACCTGGGTCTTTATAAGATCCATACCGGTTTCCCCCGCAGCAACGGTGGAGCGGATATACTTGTCGATGTCGTAGTTGAAATCGCCTATGTTCAGTTCGAAGAAAGGCTTGCCGTCGAGCAGCACGCGGTATTTCTCGACGCCGAGGCGGCCTGATGTGCCGTCCATCTTGTCTATTGCGTCTATGCCGAGATAGCACTTGGCGGGAACTCTTGTCTCACCTTCGGAATAGCGGCCTGACATCATCTTGAGTTTGCGGGAAACAGGGATGCCTGTGCTGTCCTCATAAGCGTAGACTGCGATTCTCTGTATCACAGGGCTGAGATTGTCCGGCACCGAGTAATAGCCGTCACGGAAATAGTTGAAAGGGGTGTTGCCGTCGTCCCTGCGCACCTCCATATGCAGATGGGGGCCTGCGGATGAGCCGGTATTTCCGACCTTGCCGATGATGTCGCCCTGGCTGACCGGGAACTCCTCGGGGCCTGGCAGGATATTGACCGCGAAGGAGCGTTTCTCGTACTGCTCCTGCAGCACCCTGGCGGCTATGTCGCTGCGGAAGGACAGCAGATGGCCGTAGACCGACATAGTGCCGTCGGGATGGGTGATGTATATGCCGTTGCCGTAGCCTGTCGTCGAGACGCTGATGCGGCTCACGTATCCGTCTTTGATGGAATGGATGGGATCGCCTGTCTTGCCGCCGGTGCGGAAGTCGATGCCCCCGTGGAAATGGTCGTGCCGAAGTTCGCCGTATGAGCTGGCGAAGGACATCGGCAGATCCAGCGGCCGTCCGTGGCTTATGACAGCAGTGCTGTCGGCAGCTGCCGCAGAAATCGGCCACAATGCGGCTGCAAGGGCCATCAGCACGAGGCAGGCCGTCCGTCTCATGAGAAGAACTGTTTTACCCGTTCGAAAAGATTCTTGTCGTCCTGACTGGGGTTGGCCTTGAAATTCTCGCTGGCTTCAAGCTTGGCCATCATCTCCTTCTCAGCCTTGTCGAGCTTTTTCGGTATCCAGACCTGCACGAAGACCAGAAGGTCGCCGGTACCGTAGCCGTTGACAGAAGGCAGGCCCTTGCCGCGCAGGCGCAGCACCTTGCCGGGCTGGGTGCCGGGCTCAACCTTTATCTTGAGCTTGCCGTCCACTGCAGGGATTTCGACCTGGCAGCCGTTGACTGCCTGCGGTATGGATATGAACAGGCTGTAGATGAGATCGTCGCCGTCACGCTCCAGCTGAGGGTCTGGCTCCTCCTCGATGACTACGAGCAGGTCGCCGTTCACACCACCGTGGCGGGCCGCATTGCCCTTGCCCTGGATGGTGAGCTGCATACCGTCGCTGACGCCTGCAGGTATTTTGAAACTTATCTCTTCACTGTCCTTGACGAGGCCTGAGCCGCCGCATTTCTTGCACGGTGCCACGACCCTGCGGCCTTCGCCGTTGCAGTAGGGGCAGGGCTGGGTGGTCTGCATCTGACCGAGGATGGTCTGCTGCAGTTTGGTGATCACTCCGGTGCCCTTGCAGTGCTCGCAAGTCTTGATGTCGGCTTCGCTTGCCGCGCCGCGGCCGTGGCAGTCGGGGCAGACCATCATCTTGTTGATCTTTACCCTCTTCTCGACGCCGTGAGCTATTTCTGACAGGCTGAGTTTCACGCGGATGCGGATATCGCTGCCACGGGCAACCCTCTGTCCGCGGGAAGCGCCGCCGCCGAACATACTTGAGAAACCACCGAAGCCGAAGCGGCCGCCGAAGATGTCTCCGAACTGCTCGAAAATGTCATCCATCGAGAATCCACCGGCAGCTCCGCCTGCTGCGCCGCTCATACCGGCGTGTCCAAAGCGGTCGTAACGTGCGCGCTTGTCAGGGTTGCTGAGCACGTCGTATGCCTCCGCGGCCTCCTTGAACTTCTCCTCTGCCTCCTTGTCGCCCGGATTCTTGTCGGGATGATACTGGATGGCCTTCTTGCGGTAAGCCTTCTTTATCTCTTCCTCACTGGCGTTCTTCTCTACCCCGAGGACCTCGTAATAATCTCTTTTCTCTGCCATATAAGCCTCCTTGCCAAAGATTAGACACCTGTCACAACCTTGGCATATCTAATGACTTTCTCACCCATAGTATAGCCCTTCTGGGTGACGTCGATTACTTTGTTTTTCTTGTCTTCTTCCTGTACCGGGAACTGAGCCACAGCCTCGTGGAAATCAGTGTCGAAGTCTTTGCCGACAGCCTCGATCTCCTTGACGCCGTTCTTCTTGAGGAAAGCAGTCACTTTGTTGTAAATCAGTTCGACACCTTCCTTGGCAGAAGCGGCGTCATCTGATTCCTTCATTGCTGCAATCGCCCTTTCGAAATCGTCTACGATGGGAAGCATATCCTTCACCAGGTTCTCATTGGCCAACGAAATCAAGTCCATACGCTCCTTCGCGCTGCGGCGGCGGTAATTGTCGAACTCCGCTGCGAGACGCAGATATCTGTCATTGGCCTCTGCCAACTTGTCCTGAAGGTCTTTCATCTCCTGCATCGAAGACTGCTCTGCTGCAGGTTCTTCGTCCTGCTTCTGATCCGTCTGTTCCTTCGATTCTTCCTGAGGAGCCTCCTGGCCTGCTGCTGGACGCTGTTCCTCTTCGTTTTTGTGTTCGTTATGTTTCTTTTTCATAATACCTTGTTTAAAGCTGCGCAAAGATACACAAATTGTTTGCCATCGGCAGCCGGTGCGACAAAATGGCAGACACTCTCCTTACAATCGAAAAAAAATGTAATTTTGCGGCCTGACATACAAGCGAAACAGAGGAATATGGACAACCAAGGTAACGCAATTCTGCTGATCCACTGTCAGGACACTCCTGGCATCATAGCGGAAATCACCAATTTCATCACCGTCAACAAAGGTAACATCGTCAACCTCGACCAGCACGTGGACCATCGCGCGAACGCCTTCTTTATGAGGATCGAATGGCAGCTCGAAAAGTTCCTCATCCCCAAGGACCGCATCGGCGAGTATTTCCAGACCCTCTACGCCAACAAATACGGGATGGAGTTCTGGCTGTACTTCACCGACCAGAAGCCTCGTATGGCCATATTTGTGTCCAAGATGTCGCACTGCCTCTACGATATGCTTGCCAGATATTCAGCAGGCGAATGGAATGTCGACATTCCGCTCATAATAAGCAATCACGAGGACCTGCGCCCGATAGCGGAGCAGTTCGGGATACCTTTCCACGTGTTCCCCATCACTCCCGAGAACAAGGCCGCCCAGGAGGCCGCCGAGCTCAAGCTTCTCAAGGAAAACGGAGTCACCTTCATAGTCCTTGCCCGCTATATGCAGGTCATCAGCGACGATATGATCGCCAGCTATCCCAACAAGATCATCAACATACACCACTCCTTCCTGCCTGCCTTCGTCGGGGCGAAACCCTACCATCAGGCATACGAGCGCGGCGTGAAGATCATCGGCGCCACCAGCCACTATGTCAACGCCGAGCTTGACGCAGGCCCCATCATCGAGCAGGACGTGACACGCATCACGCATAAGGACACGCCCGAAAGCCTCGTGCTGAAAGGCAAGGACCTGGAGAAGATTGTGCTGAGCCACGCCGTGCAGAAGCACATAGAGCGCAAAATACTAACGTACAAGAACAAAAACATCATCTTCTCGTAAGTGAAGAGTGAAAAGTTAAGAGTGAATAATTTGCTACCGCACAAACATGAACGTTGCAATCGTAAAATATAACGCAGGAAACATCTACTCGGTGGTCAATGCCCTGAAGCGATTAGGCATTGAGCCGTTGTTGACGGACGATGCCGAGCAACTGCAGCAGGCCGACCGCGTCCTGTTTCCTGGACAAGGCGAGGCCCGTGGAGCAATGGAGTACCTGAAGGCACGACGCCTGGACGAGGTGATTCGCAACCTCAAGCAGCCCGTCTTCGGTATCTGCGTGGGACAGCAGTTGCTGTGCCGCCACAGCGAGGAGGGCGACACCGAATGCATCGGCATCTTCGACACCGAGGTGGAGCGCTTCCTGCCCGAGAAGCATGAGGACAAGGTGCCCTGCATGGGATGGAACCAGCTGTACGACCTCAAGTCGCCGCTGTACAAAGGGCTCAACGAGGGCGACTACGTCTACTTCGTACACAGCTTCTATGTGCCCAAATGTGCCGAGACCATCGCCACAGCCGACTATATCCTGCCCTACTCGGCATCGATGCACAAGGATAACTTCTACACCTGCCAGTTCCACCCCGAGAAGAGCGGCAAGGTGGGCGAGAAAATCTTGAAGAACTTTCTCCAGC
>JAFXPV010000046.1 GCA_017527625.1 Bacteroidales bacterium
GCAGCTCTTGTCTTCCATTTATTATATAGGATCGTAGCTCAGTTGGTTAGAGCGCTACACTGATAATGTAGAGGTCCGCGGTTCAACTCCGCGCGGTCCTACTCTCAAGCACAATGGGGGATTAGCTCAGTTGGCTAGAGCACCTGCCTTGCAAGCAGGGGGTCAAGGGTTCGACTCCCTTATTCTCCACAAAAAAAGAGGACGCTGATTCAGCGCCCTCTTTTTTTGTGGGAATACCTCACCCCCTGTCGCTTCGCGACATCCCCCTCAAGGGGAATATGCCGGAACCTGTCTTCGCTGTCGCTCAGCCAGAACCCGGGTGGCTCCGTGGCTCGTGTCCTTCGGACACATCCCACACTCCGCCACGGCGCTGAAGCGCCCTTTTCGCTTTCAGCGGTGCGTCTTTTTTTGTGGAGTTTCCGCACCCCTTCGTGGCTCAATGTCTTCGACATTTCGCACACCTTGCCCGCTGGCATAAAGAAACACTAAGTGAGACAATTTATTTATACCTTTGTTCAAGTACTATTAAAACAATCAAGATGAAAAATACCAAGTTAGTTCTTTTGTGTGTCGTGGCCTCGATGATGATGGCCTGTGCTCCTAAATTGACGGATACTGTAACGGTTGAAGGCGGAATGCTTCGCGGTGTGCTGACGGAAAATCCTGAAGTAATTGTTTTCAAAGGCGTGCCGTATGCAGCCGCACCTGTGGGTGACCTTCGATGGGCTCTTCCCAAGCCCGTAATTCCCTGGGAAGGTGTAAAGGTCGCCGATACTTTCGGCGCTCCTTCAGTGCAGCGCGGCCGTCAGGCAGGCTCTTTTTACTATAAGGAATTTCAACCCGAGCCCCTGCCTGAGACAAGCGAGGATTGCCTGTTTCTGAACGTATGGGCTCCTGCAAAAACAGTCGGCCATCCTGAAGCCAAGCTTCCCGTAGCGATGTGGATACACGGCGGCGCATATTCCGGCGGTTGCGGCAACGATGTCGCTTTTGACGGAGAGGCCTGGGCCACCCGCGGCGTCATCCTGGTGACCATCAACTACAGGCTTGGACTGCTCGGCTTTTTCTCACATCCCGAACTGACTGCTGAGAACGGCTATGGTGGATCGGGAAACCAGGGCATCTATGACCAGCTGGCTGCAATAAAGTGGATATACAACAATATTGAAGCATTTGGCGGCGATCCGAAACAGATTACAATTATGGGACAGAGCGCAGGCGCCGGCAGCGTCAAGACCCTTGCAGCTTCGCCTCTCACAAAAGGCCTTGTAAGCAAGGCAATAATCCAGAGTGGCGGCGGTCTCGGAGAATTCCTCAGCGGAGGCAATTCCAGCACTCCCCTGAGCACCTATGACGAGCGTGGCAAGAAGATGATGGATGATGCAGGCCTGTATACTCTTGCAGATATGCGCAAGGCTTCTCTTGAGGATCTCGCTAAAGTGCGTTCAGGTATGGGCGGAACCCATCCCGACGGATATTTGATTCCCAAGAGTTTCGACGAGGCAGCCTATGCAGGCCAGCTTCTCGACATTCCATATATGATAGGCAGCAACGGTGATGATATGGGCGATATGCGTGGCGCCATCAGCGCATTCTGCGCGCTGCGCTCAACTCAGAGCAAGGAACCCGTCTATCACTATTTCTTCGACCGCAAACTTCCGGGTGACGATTCGGGCGCTTTCCATTCTGCCGAATTATGGTATATGTTCCATACTCTTGGCCGCAGCTGGCGTCCTATGACTGAGCACGATTACGAACTCAGCGACAAAATGATGGATTACTGGACCAACTTCGTTAAGTTCGGTAATCCCAACGGCAACGGAGTCGCAGGTCCCTGGAAGAATTCAACAGCCGACGATCCCTACATCGAGGAACTGAAATAGTCTACATCGCTGTGAAGCGGACGGCGGCGGAGTGGCCGTTGGCATCGATGAGGGTCAGGGTGTGGGGGCCGTGCTCGGGAATGATCTTGAGTTTGTGTTCGCCGTGGGAGGTTTCGCCGAGGTAGCTGCCGTCAAGGTGCCAGTAGATTGTGGCCTGCGGGTCGCTGTGGGCTGCGGAGCATATTATGCCCTGGCTGCGGGCGTCGAGTGCGACCGGAGCTGCGACCTGCATTCCTTGCTGGGGATAGATGATTTCAATGACGCCTGAGGCTCTGGAACCGGTGTAGTTCGGATGGTAGGGAGGCAGCGGGCGGTAGTCGCTGTGGCTTTTCATATAATACCATTCCTGGGCGGGGGAGAGGACGAAGCGGGAGACGTTCTGGATTTCGGCCACCGGCCAGCAGTCGCTGTCGACCTGATATTTCCCGTCAGGGCTGATGTGCACAAGTTTGTGATAGGGACAAAGCTCCGGTCGGCGTGGAGCGTTGGGCACAAGGACCGGGATTGTGCCGTCGGCCTCGCACAGTTCAGTCGCCGGATGGCCGCTCAGGCTGCAGCATTCTATTTCTTCCAGCGAATCGTCGGGCTGTGCGAACCATCCGGTCGAAGGCAGCAGGCCGAAAAGGTCGAACATCAGAGGGGCTGCATAGCCGACTCCGGTGAGCAGGGGGCGGCCTTCGCCGTTGCAGTTGCCAACCCAGACTGCCACTACATAGTCGGGGGTGGCTCCGACGGCCCAGGCATCGCGATTGCCGTAGCTCGTGCCTGTCTTCCAGGCTATCTGACGGCTCGCGTGGAAGGTGTGCCAGTCGCCTTCCTCTTCCGGGCGGTTGACCTCGGTCAGGGCGTCGAAGGTGCACCAGACGGCACCGCGTGAGAGGGGGCTGCTCTTGGAGGACTTGATGTCCTGCAGCGAATTAGCCATCGTCGCATATGCCTGCGCCAAGTCCCAGAGCTTGATTTCAGCACCACCCAGGATCAGCGAAAGACCGTATGTGTCGGCTCCGCGGGTTATGGTGGTGAAGCCGGCCTGCTGCAGCAGCAGGATGAATTTCTCGACGCCGTATTCGTGCAGCATACGCACGGAAGGCACGTTCAGTGAACGCCTGATGACGTCCGATGCCGGCACGGCTCCGTCGAATGTATGGTTGTAGTTGCTCGGGGAGAAATCTTTGTAGTGGAAAGGAATGTCCGAAACCAGCATCTGCGGCAGGATCAGCCCCTCGTCCAGCATAGCGGCATAAAGCAGGGGCTTGAGGGTGCTGCCGCTGCTGCGCGGAGCCTGCACCACGTCCACGTTGTCTCCGTGGGCTCCGGAGTCGTGGCTGATGTTGCCGCAGTAGGCCAGGGGCCGGCCGCTGTGCACATCGAGGATGACCGTTGCCGCATTGAACACCTCATTGGTGGCGAACACTTCCCCGTGGCGTTGCAGCACTTCCTCTGCACGCTGTTGCAGAGTGAAGTCTATGCTGCTCCCGATGCGGGTGTCGCCCTGCACCTTGCGTTGTGTCTCGAGATAATGGTAGGCAAACTCCGGAAGTTGGTGCGGCTTGTCGGGCAGGGGTTCGTCTTTGGCAAGGGCGCACGAGAGGGAATCTATGTCCCCGGCGGCACAGAGCTGGTCGAGAAGGAAGTTGCGCTTGGCAAGCAGTGCTTCGCGGCTTCTGCCGGGATGTATC
Organism: Bacteroidales bacterium; assembly: GCA_017527625.1. The sequence goes on from JAFXPV010000046.1 coordinate 3,563, forward strand.
ATTGCCGGAGAGTTGGGGAGGACGGCCAGCGTGGCGCTTTCAGCCCACGACAGTTGTTCGGCAGGCATACCGAAATATCTCCAGGCAGCAGCTTCGAGTCCTACGACATTGCCGCCGAACGGGGCGTTGGATGCGTACATCGCGAGGATTTCCTTCTTGCTCTTGTAAAGCTCCAGCCTCAGCGCGAGGACCATCTCCCAAATTTTCTCACTTATGGTGCGGGGCGGATTGCCACGGCTCAGGCGGATGGTCTGCATAGTGATCGTGCTTGCACCGCTGCGGATCTCGCCGCTGCTCAGATTGAGCCGCAGCGCCCTTGCCAGCGCCAGCGGGTCAACACCGGGGTGATGCCAGAAACGCTTGTCTTCAAAACGGACGATCGCGCTGGCGAATTTTTCCGGAACGTCGTCAGATGCGGGAAACCTCCACTGCCCGTCAGCTGCGATGCGGGCGCTCAGCAGACGGCCGTCGCTGCTTTCCAGCACTGCGCTGACCGGGTCGTCAAAAAGCTGTCGCGGACGCAGCGCCAGCGCCAGCAGTCCTGCGACCGCCACAATGCCGATGAGTATGTAGATATTCTTGCGCAATGACAATGAAATTTTGCCTACATTAGTATTCTCAAACAAAATTAGGCAAAATAATATAGTCGATATGAAAAAGATTTTCGTTGCATTGAGTCTTGTACTGACATCAGTATTTCTTGTGTCTTGCGGCAGCGGAGCTGATTGTGTCGCCGACATCTCTAAAGAAATCCGTGTAGACGATCCTGTTACCGTCCGTCTGTTTGATTCCTATGTCCTGAAGGACAACGACCAGACCTTACAGGCAGCCCAAAAGGCGATATCTATCACGCCCAAGGTTGATTTCAACGTCCAGGTGGTGGACAATCAGACCCTTTGTATCGTTCCTGTCCAGCCTCTGGAGTATAATACGACTTACAAAGTTACAGCCGACTTCGGTGCCGTGGCAGGCAACCCCGGCGGCAAGCAGACTTTCGAAATCAAGACCCTGGCACCGGTGCTGCTGTTCGATTACAGCAAGCTGTCCTGCTATTCAGGCATCGAAGACCGCTATCATATCGACCTTGAGATAACTTCTCCCGAAGCCCTTGACAGCAAGTATCTGGAAAATGGGTTTTCAGTAAAAGGAGCGGCAGCCCAGCTGGCTTGGGTGCATTCTGAAGACGGACGCGCCCACACAGTGACAGTTGGAAGCATTCAGGCCGCGGATAAGAAAGGCAAGGTGGAACTGGTCCACAACTGGCCGAAATATGCAGCCGAGGGTTCCCGCAGTTTCGTGGTGCCGGCCAAAGGCGTCTTCGAAGTAGTGGACAGTGAAGTCAGCTCGGATCCCTACGGTGTGGAGATAGCTTTCTCCGCATCTCTCGACACCAAGCAAGATTTCAGCAGCCTGGTGTCTATGCCGGGTGCCGGCCGTCTTTCCTTCATTGCAGTTGAGAATGTACTGAGGATAGTTCCCGCCCTTCAGGCTGAAGACCGTCAGTTCATCTCTGTGAGCAAAGGCATCCGCAGCGAAAAGGGAAGCAAGCTGGAAGCTGACTTCGAGCGCTGGCTCGACATCCCGAGCGGCGAACCTATGGTGAAATTCATTTCCCGCGGCGTGGTGATTCCTTCGTCAGGCGATATGAACATTCCTTTCCAGGCCATCAATTATGGCAAGGTGAGAGTCCGCGTAAAACAGATATACGAGAACAACGTGCTGCAGTTCCTGCAGGACAGCAAGCTAGGCGACACCTGGTGCTACACCGACAATGTGGCACGCGTGATCCTGGATACCACCCTGGTGCTCGGCGAGACCAATTCGGCGAAGCTGCGCAACCTGAACACCTACGGACTTCACGTGGCGGACCTTGTGAAAGTCCAGCGCGGGGCCATCTACAGGCTTGAGATAAGGGGTGTGGACCCGCTCAAGGAGTTCAGCGAAGACCGCTATGAGAGCGATTATTATTTCGGCAGCTACTACGACTATGAAAACCGCGTGCGCAACCTGCTGGTGTCAGACCTTTCTGTCATCGGCAAAGGTTCGGACAAGGGAGAGTATACCGTCTTCGTGACGGACATACTCACAGCACAGCCTGTTTCCGGCGCCAAGGTGACCCTGTACAACTCTGTGAACCAGGTGATAGGAGAGGGCACGACTGCCTCCGGCGGCCGTTTTACCTGCTCTGTGAAGGACGACCAGGTGCAGACGGCTGTCATCACCAAGGGTGAGGATAAGAGCTATCTGACGATGGCATCCGGCAGTTCTATTTCGATGAGCGGCTTCGAAGTCGACGGTAATGCTTCACGCAAGGGACAGAAAGGCTACATATTCGGAGACCGCGGCGTATGGCGTCCCGGCGATGACATCCATCTGACGTTCATCTCAATGCTGGACGACGGCGTGCTGCCGGCCGGCCACCCCGTGACAGCCACTCTCAACAATCCCCAGGGCCAGGTGATCAGCACCCTGGTAAACAATTCCGGACAGAACGGAATGTACAGTTTCACATTCACGACTCCCGAAGATGCGCCTACCGGCAACTGGGAGGCGGTAGTGATAGCAGGAGGCATAGTCTGGCACAAGACTGTCAAGATCGAGACCGTCAAGCCCAACAATATCGTCATAGACTTGAAGCTTAACGACAAGCCTGTCCTCGAAGGCAGGGACATCCGCGGCGACATAGATGCCCGCTGGCTGGTCGGTAATCCGGCAGCAGATCTGGAAACCCGAGTGGAGGTTGCCCTGTCGCGCGGCAAGACTGCTTTCGACAGCTACAAGGATTATGTGTTCGAAGACCGCTCACGCAGCTTCTCATCCCAGGATATGGAGCTCTTCAAAGGTAAGACGAACGAAAGCGGCCATACTTCATTCCGCACGTCACTCACCGCCGAAGGCACTGACGTGCCCGGTATGATTTCTGCCACATTCACCTCCCGCGTGTTTGAAAAGAGCGGCGATTTCAGCATTGACCGCTACACCACGACTCTCTCTCCTTTCGACACATATATAGGACTGGATGTTCCAGAGCAGGAAGACGAATGGGGCGAGAGCTACCTCGACAAGGCCCGCAGCCATACCTTCCGCCTCGTAGCAGTTGACGGCAAAGGCAATCCTGTCAAAGGAAATGTCAAAGTCGATGTGGAAATCTACAAGATGGGCTGGAGCTGGTGGTGGAGTTCATCATCCGACGGCCTGGCTTCATACGCCAAGGATTCATACAACGAGCCCAGCAATGAATTCTCAGTCAATCTGACCGGAGGCTCCGGAGAGTTCAAGATGGACTTCTCGTCTGAGGACAGCGGATTCTGGTTCATCAGGGTGACAGACCCCAAGGGAGGTCACGCGACATCGGCCGTGACTATGGTCCGCAACAGCTATGAGTCAGCAGGAGCCGGCAGCTCCGACGCGGCGATACGACTGGCTATGTCCATCAACAAAGAGCGTTTCAATGTCGGAGAGACTGCACAGATCAGCATCCCTTCAGCCAGCGGCGCCCGCGCACTCGTGTCCATAGAGAAAGGCCAGCGCGTGCTGAAGAGTTTCTGGGTTGAATGCAAAGGCGACAAGACCGACATTTCAGTACCCATAGAGGCGGGAATGGCTCCAAACGTATATGCCGCCGTCACTTTGATACAGCCGTACAACAATACGGAGAATGACGCTCCGATACGCCTGTTCGGCGTGCAGCGCATCCTCGTGGAGGAACCGGCCACCCATCTGCATCCCGTCATCGACATAGCTGCCGAAGTCCAGCCCGAGAAGGAAGTCACCTTCACCGTGAAAGAGCAGGATGGCAGGCAGATGAGCTACGTCGTGGCTCTTGTCGACGAGGGTCTTCTGAGCCTCACGCGCTTCAAGACTCCCGATCCTTGGAAGAGCTTCTATGCTACGGAAGCGCTCGGAGTCCGCACCTGGGACCTCTACGATCTGATACTCGGAGCCTATGGCGCCCGGATGGAACAGCTCTTCGCCATCGGCGGTGACGCAGAGGGCGACGGTGTCGTCACGCCCAACAGCAAGGCTGACCGCTTCAAACCGGTTTCTATGTTCCTTGGACCTTTCACGGTCAAAGCCAAAGGTTCCGACAAACATACGGTTAAAATACCCCAGTATATCGGCAATATGCGTGTTATGGTCGTGGCCACTGACGGATCCGCTATGGGATCTGCCGACAAGAGCGTGCTGGTGACCAAACCCGTGATGGTCAAGGCTACGCTGCCCAGGGTGCTCGGCACGGAAGAGGAGGTTATACTCCCCGTGACAGTCTTCGCCAACAAGGACGGTGTCGGTGCAGTGACAGTCGAACTCAAGGCTGACGGTGCGCTTTCTGTCGCCGGCAGCAATACTGCTACGGTCAATCTGCCCAAGGCCGGCGAAGCGCTTGCATACTTCACCCTGAAGGCTGACGCAGCTACCGGCATCGGTACTATCCACACCGTGGCCAAAGGGGCGGGTGACAGCTCATCGGAAGATCTTGAAATAGACGTTCGCGATCCCAACCCTGTAACCACCAACTCACAGGTCAAGCTGGTAGAGGGCGGCAAGAGCGTGAAGGTTCCTTTCACCCTAGCCGGTCGCCCCGGGACGAGTTTCGTGTCGGTTGAAGCATCTACCATACCTCCGGTAGACCTCGACTTCCGCCTTTCATATCTCACGACATATCCTCACGGCTGCCTGGAGCAGACTGTTTCTTCAGCGTTCCCGCAGCTCTATCTGGGAGACCTGGTGGATCTTGAAAGCAGGGATGTCAACAAGACTGCAGATCACGTGAAGTCAGCCCTGAACAGGCTCAGCTCATTCGCAATCCCTGCCGGCGGTATGACGACCTGGCCCGGCACGTCTTCTTATGCAGGAGCCAATGTATGGGCTACTGTTTATGCCACACATTTTATGGTCGAGGCTCAGAAGGCGGGATACGCCGTTCCTGCTGTTCTGCGCAAGTCGAACCTGTCATTCCTTCGCAGCGTGGCGTCCGGCAGCAGCTATAATGCGGAATCCCGCGCTTATGCGCTGTACGTACTCTCACTTGCGGGATCGGCTGACCGTGGCGATATGAACAGGCTCCGCGAGGATCTGGCCAAGTTGCCGGAATCCTGCAAGATGCTGCTTGCCGGTGCTTATGCCCTTGACGGAAAGAAGGATGTGGCGCGCAAGATACTGCAGGATACCAAGGTCGGCACTGAGGTCAACAACCTGTTCTCAGACAATTACGACAGCGAGGAGCGTGAGCAGGCCATCGCCGCGATGGTCTATACTGCACTCGGCGACAAAGCCGCTGCATTCCAATGCATCGAGAAGCTCTCAGGCTGGCTCAACGACCGCAACCATTTTATGAGCACCCAGAGCACTGCCTGGTCATTGAGGGCTGTGGCTGACTATATGAAGAACAATTCAGTGGACGGCATCAATGTAAACTTCCGCACGGCCTATGGCGGAACTACCCTGAAGAGCGCCAAGGCAATCGCCCAGGGCTCACTTGACGCCGGTGTAGGAAGGTCTCTCGACGTCGAGGTGACCAACAACTCCAAGGCTCCCGCCTATATTGTCCTGAGTTCTACGGGCATCCCTGAGAAAGGCGAGGAAATGGCCCGCGCTGACGGAATGCAGCTGACGGTTACTTACTCTCTGCCTGACGGCACAAGGGTAGATCCTTCATCTCTGCCTCAGGGTACTGATTTCATAGTTACGGCAACAGCGACCAACACCAGTGCCACGACCGACTATACTAACGTGGCGTTGACCCAGATCTTCCCTTCAGGCTGGGAGATCCACGTCAACCGCACCGACGATATGTATCAGGACTTCCGCGACGACCGCGTGTACTCTTACCTCAATATCAGGAGGGGGACAAGCGTGACAGTCACCACTCGCCTGACTGCGACATACAAGGGCCGCTTCTACCGTCCGTCAACTATCTGCGAGGCGATGTATGACGAAAGGATAGGGGCTTCA
>JAFXPV010000047.1 GCA_017527625.1 Bacteroidales bacterium
CCTGAATTCTTCGCTGCCAATCGTCAGGCCCTCCGCCAGTGGCGACAGGGGTGCTGCGCAAGGGACTATTTTTTCTAGTCCCCTAGCAGCAGCCCCTGAGCCCCAAGGAGGGCTGCAGGAAATACGGCCAATCTCTACGAGAATCCTTGAGGGTTCCTTGCGCTCGGTGGTTTTTACGCGGCAAATACGGGTTGCGGAAACTCCGTACTTCTCCATTGACGCCAGCAAATCAGACTCACGGGCCGACGGCAGGATAAGCGACAGTCTTCCATTTGGAGACAAAAGGTGCGAGGCAGCCTGCAGGATGTCGTCAAGCGTAAGGTCGGCATCCCTGCGGGCCGCTGGACGCTGTTCCCCGGCAGGCACGATGCTCTTCCCAGCGATATAATAAGGAGGATTCGACACGATGACGTCGAACTCGCCGTCGTGTCCTTCTGCTACGAAAGCGTCAAGACTCGTCGGCAGGGCTTTCATCTGCCCCGCCCAGGGCGATGCCGCGAAATTGTCCGCAGCCTGCGCCGCAGCTTCCCCGTCGATGTCGATGGCAGTTATATAAAAACGGCGATCGCCCCCGGCTGCACATCTCTGTGCTGCCATAAGGGCGATCAGTCCCGATCCTGTGCCTATGTCAAGCAGCTTGCCGGCTCCTTCGCAGGAAACCCAGGCTCCCAGGAGGATTCCGTCGGTGCCGACTTTCATCGCGCACCGCGCGTCGTCCACTGAGAACTGCTTGAAGCGCACTGCTACTCGTCTTTCTCTTCCTCTTCGTAAGCCTTGAGGAGCTTCTCCTGAACATCCATCGGAACCTGCTGGTACTCGATGAAGCTCATTGTGAAGGTAGCGCGGCCTGAAGTGAGGGAGCTCAGGGTAGTAGAATATTTGTAGAGCTCTGCCAGAGGAACGCGGGCCTTGAGGATCTGGAAGCCTTTCTCGCTGCCCATACCCTCGATGATACCGCGACGGTTCTGGATATCGCTCATAACATCACCCATGCAGTCGCCGGGAACCATAACCTCAACGAGGTAGATGGGCTCCAGAAGCTTCGGACCAGCCTGCTTGAAGGCGTCCTTGAAGGCGTTGCGGCCGGCGATGATGAAGGCGATTTCCTTAGAGTCAACCGGGTGCATCTTACCATCGTAGATGTAGACGCGGATGTCGCGTGCGTAAGAACCGGTCAGAGGGCCTTCCTCCATCTTCTGCATAATACCTTTCTTGATGGCGGGCATAAAGCCGGCGTCGATGGCACCACCGACGACGCAGTTCACGAACTCGAACTTGCCGCCCCAGTCGAGAGTAGTTTCTTCCTTACCCTTGATGGTGAGCTGAGTGTCCTTGCCGTCGATCTTGAAGCGGCCTGTAGGCTCTACACCTTCAACGATAGGCTCCACGAGGAGAACTACGCGGCCGTACTGACCTGCACCACCTGACTGTTTCTTGTGGGTGTACTCGGCGGTAGCGACCTTGGTGATGGTCTCGCGGTAAGGGATCTTCGGAGCGAAGAGCTCGACGTCGATCTTATAGTCGTTGTTGATATGCCATTTGAGGATGTTGATGTGCTGCTCACCCATACCGTTGATGATGGTCTGGCGGAGTTCCTTAGAATACTCGATGCGCATTGTAGGATCCTCTGCGCCTGCGCGGTTGAGGGCCTCGCCGAGTTTCTCCTCGTCTTTCTCGTCGACAGCCTTGATGGCGCAACGGTACTTGCTCTGCGGATACTCGATGGGCGGGAATACTTTGTCGTAACCCGGAGTGTTGAGGGTCTGGTTGTTCTTGACAGCTTTCAGCTTCACGGTGCAACCCAGGTCACCGGCTGCGAGCTCGGTAACTCTCTCTTTCTTCTTGCCGGCTACGGCGTAGAGAGTGGTGATGCGCTCCTTTGAGTCGTTGGCCATATTGATGAAGTCTTCACCTTCACCAACCTTGCCTGAAAGAACCTTGAAGTATACGACGTCGCCGAGGTGCTGCTCGAGAGCAGTCTTGTAGACGAACAGAGAGGTCTTGCCTGTGGGGTCCTCCTTCGGGGCGGGAGCCACCTCGGTGAGGAATTCCATAAGACGCTGCACGCCGATGTCCTTCTTGCCGCATACGCAGAAGACAGGATAGAGGGTGCCGTTCACGAAACCGATGTTGAGACCTTTGTGCATCTCTTCCTCGGTGAGCTCGCCTGCGTCGAAGAATTTCTCCATCAGGGCCTCGTCGCTCTCAGCTGCCATTTCCATCAGCTCGGCGCGCATATCCTCGGCCTTTGACATAAGGTCGGCGGGAACGTCTACGATCTCGCACTTGCCGTCGTCACCGCTGAATTTGTACATCTTCATCTTGAGCACGTCCACGAAGCTGTTGAACTCAACGCCTGCATTGACGGGGAACTGGAAGATGGTGGGCTTGCTGCCGAAAGCCTGGTGCAGGCTGTCGATAGTGTTGTCCCAGTTTGACTTGTCGGTATCGAGCTGGTTGACTGCGATGATCATCGGCATCTTGTGCTCTTCGGCATAGCGGCCCATAATCTCGGTGCCCACCTCGACGCCCTGACCTGCATTGATGGTCATAATTGCCGAGTCGCAAACGTTCAGGGCTGAAATCACACCACCGATATAGTCATCGGCACCCGGAGTGTCGATAAAGTTGATCTTGTGGTCTTTGTACTCTGCGTAAAGTGGAGTTGAATAGATTGAGCGCTGATAAAGCTGTTCAACTTCGGTGTTGTCGGAAACCGTAGTCTTGCCCTCTACGGTACCGCGGCGGTCGATGACCTTGCCTTCATACAACATCGCTTCCGCAAGGGTGGTCTTACCGCTGCGGGTGCCACCTATGAGTACGACGTTGCGAATCTTGTCAGTAGTGTAATTTTTCATTATTCGGTTAAATATTTGATTATTTATTATTTATCGCTTTTTCTGGAGCCGACAAATATAGGGAATTAATAACACAAAACCAAACACCTATTATAAAGGGATTTTGTTACTTTTGTGAAAACTATCAAAAACAATATGAAAACACTCAAGCGTACCGTCATCGCACTGGCAGCTGCCCTGCTTTTCCTCCCGGCTTCGGCCGACGAGGGAATGTGGCTGCTCCCCCTGCTCGAGAAGATGAACATCAAGACAATGCAGCAGATGGGCTGCCAGCTCTCTGCTTCTGACATCTACAATATCAACCATTCGTCCCTGAAGGATGCCGTCGTGCATTTCGGCGGCGGCTGCACCGGCGAGGTGGTCTCATCCAGAGGACTTCTGCTGACCAACCACCACTGCGGCTACAGCGTCATCCAGAGCCTCAGCACCATCGAGCACGACTACCTCACCGACGGTTACTGGGCTATGGACTACAGCCAGGAGCTTCCCGCCCCGGGTCTGACCGTGACCTTTATGGAGAGTATGACCGACGTCACCAAGCATCTCGAGAAAGCTGCCCGCAGGGCCAAGGACGACCATCAGCGCGACAGCCTGATGAGCGCAGCAGCCCAGAAGATGATCTCTGACGCCACCGGCGGCAACAAGTTCCTCACCGCCACGGTTTCAGCCCTCTACGGCGGCAACTATTACTACCTTATAGTTTACAAGACCTACCGCGACGTCCGCTTCGTGGGCGCTCCGCCGAGCTCCATCGGCAAGTTCGGTGCCGACACCGACAACTGGATGTGGCCCCGCCATACCTGCGACTTCTCTATGTTCCGCATCTATTCCGACAAGGACGGCAACCCGGCCGAATACTCTGCGGACAATGTGCCCTACAACCCCGTCACCCATCTGACCGTGTCGCTGAAGGGCATCCAGGAGGGCGACTTCTCTATGATCATCGGCTTCCCCGGCAGCACCAACCGCTACCTCACAGGCCCTGAGATCGCTATGACAAGGGCCGGCAACGAGGCCGGAATCTATTGCCGCGGCCACCGTCAGGACGTGCTGATGGCCGATATGCTGGCCGACCCCGAGGTCAAGCTGAAATACGCCAGCAAATACAGCAGCTCTTCGAACTACTGGAAGAACTGGATCGGAATGAACGAGCAGATCGCCAACCTCAACGTGGAGGAGCGTCGCTACGAGAACGACAACGCCTTCCGCAACTGGATCGCCGCAAAGCCCGGCCGCAACAAGAAATATGCGGGCGTACTCGATGAAATCTACTCTATAGTGGAGCAGATGACCCAGCACGACGTCAATATGACCTACCTGACCGAGTCGCTCGGAAGGGTTGAAATCGCCACCATAGCCAACAACGTGGCCAACCGTCTGCGCAACTACGACACTGCCGACGAGGGCACCCGCAGGAACCTGCTGGCTACCGTCGACGCGCTGATGGACTCTTTCTACAAGAACTACAATATGCCCACCGACGTCAAGGTCACCAAGGAGATGATCCGCGTGGCCAAGGACAAGCTGCCCGCCAACCTCCTTCCCGAGTTCTTCGAGGTCATCGACAGTGAGTTCGCAGGCGACATCGACGCTTATGTGGACGACCTCTTCGCCACGACTGCCTTCTCTTCGAAGGAAAAGGCTGCCGCTGTCATAGCCGCCAAGGCCGCTACGGGCCGCATCAGCTTCGTGGACGACCCGGCATACCATTTCGTACAGGATTACCGCACCGTCGGTCTGGCCGAGCAGGTGACCTACAGCGCCCTGGCCGAGAAGCTCGCCAAGGCCCGCAAGCAGTACATCGCCGGCCAGCTGGAGATGAATGCCGGCAAGGCCATCTACCCCGACGCCAACTCTACGATGCGTCTGACCTACGGCCAGGTGAAAGCCTACGAGCCGAAGGACGGCGTCATCTACAAATACTACACTACCCTCAAGGGCGTGATGGAGAAGGAAGACCCCGACAACTGGGAGTTCGTCGTGCCGCAGAGGCTCAAGGACCTCTATGCAGCCAAGGATTTCGGCCGCTACGCCAATCCTGACGGCAGTATGCCTAACTGCTTCATTATGACCGGCGACATCACAGGCGGAAACTCCGGCAGCCCTGTCTTCAACGGCAAGGGTGAGCTCACCGGCCTGGCCTTCGACGGCAACTGGGAGGCGATGTCCGGCGACATCATCTTCGAGCCCGACCTGCAGCGCTGCATCTGCGTCGACATCCGTTACGTGCTGTTCATCATCGACAAATTCGGAGGGGCAGGCTACCTGCTCGACGAGATGACTCTCGATTGATCCTGAAAAGCAACTGGGATGAGGCGGGAGATAGTGGTGATAGCGATTCTACTCCTGTGCGCGGCCCCCGAGAGCAGCGCACAGGTTGTTTTTTGGAACGTCGAGAACTACTTCGACACCCGCAACGAGGCCGATAAGGAGGATGACGATTTCACGCCGGGCGGGGATTACCATTGGAACAAGAAGCGATATCTGGCCAAGCGCAACTTCATAGCCAAGGCGCTGATCGCGACTGCGGACAGTCTCGGCGCGCTTCCAGCCGCCATAGCTCTGGCTGAGGTGGAGAACCGGCGGGTGCTGGACGACCTTGTGGACGGCACTCCTCTCGCCAAGACCGGCTACCGCATCGTGCACCGCGACAGCCCGGACGCCCGCGGCATCGACGTGGCGCTGCTCTACGACCCGGCGAGGCTCACTCTGCTGTCGTGCGAATTCCTGACGGTGGAGGGCTTCCTCACCCGCGAGATACTCTACTGCAGGCTGGCTGCGGCGGCTGATTCTACACTAGCGCCGCTGCATCTGTTCGTGAACCACTGGCCGTCGAAGCGCGGCGGGGCGGCTTCGTCCGACAGCCGCCGCATCGCCGTTTCGCAGCTGCTCTCCGGCAGGATCGCCGCTCTGCTGGCCGAAGACCCGGCGGCCCGCATACTGCTGGTGGGCGACTTCAACGACACGCCTGACAGCGAGGCTTTGAGAGCCCTTTGCGAGGACTGCGGCCTGCATAACATAGCCTTGCCTTTGTGGCGGCAGGGGAAGGGATCTATCCGCTACAAAGGCAAGTGGGAATTGATTGACCAGGCTGTTGTCTCGGGGCAGCTGGCTGACGAAGGAGCGTCCTTCAGCATTTTCGACGCCTCGTTCCTCCAGGAGTATGACTCAGCTTTTTTGGGGCTGAAGCCGAAGCGCACCTTCGTCGGACCGCGCTACAACGGCGGGGTGAGCGACCATCTGCCCGTCCTGATCCGATTATTGTTTAAAGAAATGCAGTAATTGTCGAGTGCCAGAGACCGCTTGTGGCCGTCGCTACGATAAGCATCACGAAGAATGCGATGATGCTGATGAGCCAGAGGATGAAGATCACCAGACCGGGTCTCCACGAAGGGGACTTGAGGTTGAAGATCAGGTGGATGCCGCCATATATCATACCGATGCACGGCAAAAAGTAGGTCAGCGAACCGAAGATTATCAGCAGCACCTTGTGGACCACAGGTATACCGGCGAAAAAGCCGTAGTAGGTGGCTCCGAAGGTCTCGAAGAGCTCTTCCATCATCTCAGTGAAGAAGCTGATGTCGAAGTGGAGGACTGCCGTATAGCCGAAGGCTGCAAGGCCGCCTGCCAGCAGGCCGCTGATGCCCATCATCAGCAGGATGAGGCCCACGAAGATGCAGATCACGCGGCCGAACACGCGGCCGAAGTCGGAGTTCTCCTTGACGGGAGTGGCTCCATCCTTGTATTTCTGCTCGATGTCGGCGACATTGAGGCTCTCCCCTCTCAGTTCGCACTGCTTGCGCACTGTGTCAGCCTTGGGCATCGCGATCCACGCGATGATGTAGAACATCGTGACAATGCCTGAAACGTGGCCCCAGGAGAAGGCTCCGGGCAGGATGGCGACAATCAGGAAGAGCACCCTGATGAGCGCCGTGTCGGTGTTGAAGTATGCCGCCAGACCGCTGCACACGCCGCCGAGGACCTTGTTGGTAGGGTCGCGGTAGAGCCTCTTCTTGCCTTCGAACTTGTATCTGGGAGCATCGCCCGCTGCGTCGTCCTCTTCGATCGCCTCGGGTTTGCCGAGGATCTCGATGACCTCGTCGATATACTCCTTTGTTACCACTTCCACTCCGCCGGCTGTCTTTTCCATCAGCAGCTCGGCCATCCTCTCCTCTATTCCCTCCATTATTTCGCGGCCGCCCTCCATCTTGGAGTAGTAGGCGGTCAGCGTGTCGAGATATTTCTTGACGGTGGCATAGGCGTTCTCGTCGAGCGAGAATGCGCATTTGCCTATGCTTACTTTTTCTACCTTGTTCATTGCTGCTTAGTTCTTGATGTTTTCGATGGTGGTGACAATTTCCTTCCAGGCGTTGTTCATCTCTTCGAGCTGTTCGCGGCCTTTGTCTGTGATCGCGTAGTATTTGCGGGGAGGCCCCTGCGGCGACTCTTCCCAGCGGTACTGGAGCAGGCCCTGGTTCTTCTGCCTGATGAGCAGGGGGTAGAGCGTGCCTTCTACCACTATCATATTGGATTCCTTGAGCTTACTGATGATTGATGACGCGTAGGCGTCTTCTTTGGCTAGGAGCAGCAGGATGCAATACTCCAGCACTCCTTTCCGCATCTGTGCGCGGACGTTTTCTGTGTTGACATTTTTTTCCATAGCGCGCATTATTTTGAAAGGTTAGAATACTTTGAGAGGTTCTCCATCGTCGGAGCCAGGCCGCGCATCGTGCATCTGTCGGCTGCAGTCTTGGCGAGCGGGGTGACGATCCAGAAGATGAGGTATGCCCAGAAACCTGCTGAAGCGCAGATGAGCAGGGCTACGAAGAGCACGCGGATGAGGACCACGTCGGTGTCGAAATAGGCTGCGATGCCGCTGCACACGCCGCCGAGCACTTTGTCGTCCGGGTTGCGGAAGAGTTTCTTGGGGCCTTTGGTCTCTTCGGCCGATGAAGAAGCGGCGGCAGATGAAGCGAACTCGTCAGTGCCGTCGGGCATTCCGATTTCGGCGATGACCTTGTTGACGAGATTGAGATCTACTACGGTTGCCCCGCCTGAGGTCTCGGCTGTGAAAAGTTCAGCGATCCTCTCTTCGAGGTCTTCCATTACTTCCTTCTTGTCCGTTGAATTGATGCGGGCGCGGAAGTGGTTGAGAAAGCTGTCGAGTCTTGCGTAAGCATCCTCGTCGATGACGAAGCTGCGTTTTCCGATTCCGGCGTTGATAGTTTTTTTCATAGCGGTATTGAGTTTTTATTAGTACTATTCTTTGCATTGATGTTTACGATGCAAAGATATAGAAAAAACTCAATACCTTGCAAGACAAAGTACCAAAAATTTTAAAAATATTTTTGGTCTTAGAGTACTATGTTATCTAATGCCTTGGAAATCACGCTGTTGGCGTCGAGGGCCTCGGGAGCTCCTTCGTCGCCTTTTTCGCAGATACTTTGGACAAGGGGTATCTGGGCGAGAATTTCGATGCCATATTTGGCTGCTATGGCCTTGCTCCCGTCGCGTCCGAAGATGTAATAGCGGTTGTCGGGAAGCTCGGCCGGAGTGAACCAGGCCATATTCTCTATGATACCATATATATGTTTGTCGATTTTCGGGTTGCGGAACATATTGATGCCCTTCTCCACGTCTGCCAGGGCCACGGCCTGCGGTGTCGTGACGATGATGGCTCCGTCCACGGGGATGTCGTTCACCAGCGTGATGTGGATGTCGCCGGTTCCCGGAGGAAGGTCGATGAGCAGGTAGTCGAGCTCACCCCACTGCACCTGCAGGATTATCTGCTTGAGGGCATTGCAGGCCATCGGGCCGCGCCATATCAGGGCCTGCTCAGGGCTGGCGAAGTAGCCGATGGACATCCATTTGACGCCGTATTTCTCGAGCGGGAGGATGAGCTGGCCGCCCTCCTCGTCCTCGAGGGCCTGGGGCATCTGGCCTTCAGTGCCGGTCATCTTGGGCACCGAGGGGCCGTAGACATCCGCATCGGCCAGGCCGACCTTGTAGCCACGGCGGGCCAGCGACACGGCCAGGTTGACGGCCACGGTGCTTTTGCCTACGCCGCCTTTGCCGGAGGCTATGACTATTATCTTGCCGATGTGTTCCAGCTGCTCCATCCCGAGTTCGGAGGGGTTGGTGTTCTTGGCTTTCTTCTCGCGCACCAGCTCGAGGATCTGCACTTCGCGGCCGGGGAAGGCTTCCTTCAGGGCCTGGGTGCAGGCTTCCTTGATGCTGCCGGCGAGGGGGTCCCTGCGGGTGAATACCAGCTGGAAGGATATACGACTGTCGTCCGCCTTGAGGTTTTCCACCAGTCCGAGACGGACGATGTCCTGCTGATAGGCGGGATGTATGACGCTCTTCAGAACGTCGATAATCTGCTCTTGCATTTTATTTCTTTTCGGGAGCCACGCTCTTGAGGAACAGCTCTTCCATCTGGGTGTCGTCGATGGCGCTGGGGGCGTCAAGCATCACGTCGCGGCCCATATTGTTCTTGGGGAATGCGATGTAGTCACGGATGGTTTCCTGGCCTCCGAACAGCGCGCAGACACGGTCGAAGCCGAATGCGAGTCCTCCGTGAGGCGGGGCGCCGAACTTGAAGGCGTTGATGATGAATCCGAACTTGTAGTCGGCCTCTTCGGAGCTGATGCCGAGCACCTCGAACATCCTCTTCTGCACGTCGGCCTGGTGGATGCGGATGCTGCCGCCGCCGAGCTCGGTGCCGTTGAGCACGAAGTCGTAGGCATTGGCGCACACTCTCTCGAGGTCTTCCTTCTTATTGGAGTTGAACCACTCCATATGCTCCGGCTTCGGGGCGGTGAAGGGGTGGTGCATAGCGTAGAAACGCTGGGTCTCGTCGTCCCACTCGAGCAGCGGGAAATCAACGACCCACAGCGGGGCGAAGACCTTGGGGTTGCGCAGGCCGAGGCGGTTGCCCATCTCGATGCGCAGCACGCCGAGCATCGTCTGGGCCTTGCGCTTAGCTCCGCACATTACGAGGACGAGGTCGCCCTGTTTTGCTCCGGCTTCGGCTGCTACGGCCTTCAGCTGGTCTTCAGTATAGAATTTGTCAACGGACGACTTGACGCTGCCGTCTTCATTCATCTTGATGTATACCAAGCCCTTGGCTCCCACCTGCGGACGTTTCACCCACTCGGTGAGCTCGTCGGTCTGCTTGCGGGTATAGCCGGCTGCGCCGGGGACTGCGATGGCTCCTACATACTCCACGCTGTCGAACACCGCAAAGCCGCAGCCCTGCACGAGCTTCGTCACTTCGTGGATCTCCATCCCGAAGCGGATGTCGGGCTTGTCGCTGCCGTAGCGGTCCATTGCGTCGTACCAGCTCATACGGGGGATCTGCGGGGCTACCTCAACGTCGATGACGGCTTTGAAGAGGTGGCGCATCATTCCTTCGAAGAGGTTCAGCACGTCTTCCTGCTCCACGAAGCTCATCTCGCAGTCGATCTGGGTGAATTCGGGCTGGCGGTCTGCGCGCAGGTCTTCGTCGCGGAAGCAGCGCACGATCTGGAAATATCGGTCGTAGCCGGCCACCATCAGCAGTTGCTTGAAGGTCTGGGGGCTCTGCGGCAGGGCGTAGAATTCGCCGGGGTTCATACGGCTGGGCACCACGAAGTCGCGGGCGCCTTCAGGGGTGGACTTGATCAGGCACGGGGTCTCGATCTCCATAAAGCCGTGGGCGTCGAGATAGTTGCGGACCTCGTGCGCCATACGGTGACGGAGAGTCAGGGCGTTCTTGAGGGGGTTGCGGCGCAGGTCCAGGTAGCGGTAGCGGGCGCGCAGCTCTTCTCCTCCGTCGCTGACATCCTCGATGGTGAAGGGAGGTATCTCCGAAGGATTGAGGACGTTGACATTGTCGAGGAGGATCTCGATGTCTCCGGTGTCCATCTTCGGGTTCTTGCTCTGGCGTTCGGCGACGCGGCCGGTGACCTGGATCACGTATTCACGGCCCAGGCCTGCGACTGCCGCCGCAACAGCTTCGTCGCTGTTCGCGTCAGCCACGAGCTGGGTTATGCCGTAGCGGTCGCGAAGGTCAACGAATGTCATTCCTCCCATCTTCCGGACCCTCTGCACCCATCCGGCGAGAGTCACGGTCTGCCCTGCATTCGCAAGGCGCAATTCACCACAAGTATGTGTCCTGTACATAATAGCTAGTTATTTTATTTCTTCTGTTTCCTCTACCAGTTCTTCCATCTTCATCTGCAGCTGCCTTCCGCTCATATACACCAGGTGAGTGCGGTCGATGATCTCTGCAGCCCACATAAAGTAGGCGTCCGCATTCAGGTGCAGGCCGTCGATCGAGTACTCATCCTTGAGGTATCCATCCTCGTCGCTGAGGACGGCGGCTATGTCGACATAGTAGTATTTGTATTTGTCGGCTGCTGCCTGGAGGTATTTGTTGAGCTCGTATACCTTGGGGTTGACCTCGCCGCTGCGGGCGTTCTTGGCTGCCATAGGCAGGGTTGACTGGACGTACAGATAGGTCGTCGGAAGCTCTTTCTTGATCTTTGCGATGAGCTGGTCATATTCCTTCCACACCTGGTCGGCGCTGCGGTTGGGGTTGTTGAGGTCGTTGATGCCCGCCATCAGGTAGATGGCTACGGGCTGGTCGGCGATCACGTCGTCAAGACGGTTGTAGATGCCTTTGACCACATCTCCGCCGACACCCCTGTTGGTAGTGTGGACTATCGGGAAAAGTTCCTCCCACGGTCCGCGGCGGGTGATGCTGTTGCCGAGGAACATTACGCTGTGGGTATTCCCGGGCAGAGCGTTGAAGATAGACACGCGGTTGTGATGTGCGGGGCTGATCTCGGGATACTCGTGGTCGTTGGCCTTGATGGCCTTTACGGCATCTTCCGACAGCCTGCTGTAGACTTTGTTGGCTACCATCTCATAGCCCAGGCCGTTGAGGCTGCGGCCGTCGTAGGTGTACTCCTCGGCGATGCGGCCGGTGGCGTCAGTCATATTGCTGAGGTCGAGGAAGGTGAAGACATCGCCTGCCTCTGCTGCGTCCTTGATGCCCTTGTTGGCCTTGCCGATAGCCTTGACTCCTTCGTCCTTGACCTGGAGGTCGGCGAGGATGCCCAGATAGTAGAGCTCTGTGGCGGGAGAGATGAGGTGGGCACGGCGGAAAATCTCCTTGACGTTGGCGATGACGGTGTCAGCGGCTGCTGCGGCCTGGCCGTCTGGAGCCCTCTTGATGTCCTGCAGGCCGGCGCTCACGAAAATCTTGCGGGGCTTGGCCTTGGCGACGTCGTCGATGAGGCACAGGGCGTGGGGCGTGCCTGAGTACATAATGCCGCGGTTGACGAAGGTGGTGTCCTGGAAGAAATCGGTCCACTCGCCGAAGTCGATGATTTCGTCGCCGAGCATAACGATGTTGTCAGGATATATGGGAAGGTCGGCGAATACTCCGGTCTTCTCGATATAATAGTCTTTGTAGTCTGTCCAGGTGGGCTCCGCTACTTTGTCGAGCCTTTTGTTCTGGCAGCTGCCGGTCAGAAGGACGGCGGCGAAAGCGGCCAGGGTAAAGAGTGTGATACTGCGTTTCATATCGTAGATTAATTTATTATCAGACATTGAAAAGGAAATGCATTATGTCGCCATCGCCTACGACGTAGTCCTTGCCTTCGCTGGCAAGTTTGCCGGCGGCCCTGCAGGCTGCCTCGCTGCCGTAGTTGATGAAGTCTTCGTATTTAATGACCTCGGCGCGGATGAAGCCTTTCTCGAAGTCGGTGTGGATGACGCCGGCGGCCTTGGGGGCCTTGTCGCCCTTGTTGATGGTCCAGGCGCGGACTTCAGGCTCTCCCGCGGTGAAATAGGTCTGGAGGTTGAGCAGCGAGTAGGCTTCGCGGATGAGGCGTTCCACTCCGGAGTGTTCGAGGCCTATCTCCTCGAGGAACATCTGGCGCTCGTCGTAGCTCTCGAGTTCGGCGATCTCGCTCTCGATGCGGGCGGCGATCACCATCATCTTGGCGTCTTCGGCCTTGATGGCTTCTGCCACCGCCTCGGTGTATTTGTTGCCTTTGGCTGCGGAGTTCTCGTCGACGTTGCAGACATAGAGCACGGGCTTGCAGGTGAGCAGGCAGAACTCCTTGGCAAGACGCTCCTCGTCGGGGTTCTGGGGCACCACCTCGCGGGCGTTGCGGCCCTGCTCCAGGACGGCTTTGTAGCGCTCGAGCATCTCCCAGGCCTTCTTGGCGTTCTTGTCGCCTCCGGTCGTAGCCTGCTTGCGCACTTTCTCGATGCGGTTGGTGACTGTCTCGAGGTCCTTGATCTGGAGCTCCATATCCACCACTTCCTTGTCGCGGACAGGGTCCACGCTGCCGTCGACGTGCACGATGTTGCCGTCGTCGAAGCAGCGGAGCACGTGGAGGATCGCGTCGGTCTCGCGGATGTTGGCCAGAAACTGGTTGCCGAGACCCTCACCCTTGCTGGCGCCTTTGACCAGGCCGGCGATGTCGACTATCTCGACCGTGGCGGGGACGACTCTCTTCGGGTGCACCAGCTTCTCGAGCTCCTCAAGCCTGTGGTCGGGCACGTTGGTCGAGCCGATGTTAGGCTCGATGGTGCAGAACGGGAAGTTCGCACTCTGCGCCTTGGATGAGCTGATACAGTTGAACAGGGTCGATTTTCCTACGTTGGGAAGCCCTACTATTCCGCATTTCAGAGACATAGTCCTATATTTATTACAATCCTGCAAAGATATGCAAAATATTGTACAAAAAAACGGCCTCGCGAAGCGCGAAGCCGTGAACCTTTATGCCAGCGGGCTGTTATTCTGCGGGTGTTTCCAGAGGAAGCGTGTTTGCAGGGAGTGAAGGCTGGCCTTCAGCAGGGATAGTCTGCTCGATCATCTCACGGACGTTGTCTTTGGCTGCCCTCCTGTTGGGAATGAGGAAGGTGGCTGCGATGCAGAGAACCATAACGGCTGCTGCCAGAACCCAGGTGGTCTTCTCGAGGAAGTCGGCTGTCTGACGTACGCCGAAGGTAGTGTTGCCGGAAGCGAAGTTGGCTGCCAGTCCACCGCCTTTTGAATTCTGCACCAGAACTACGAGTGTCAGAAGGACACTTATCACCATAATAATGACTGATACGGTTATATAAGCTGCTTGCATATCGTTATTTTTTTGTTTTTTCTTTACATCTCTCAATGAGGGCTGCAAAGTAAGTGTTTTTTTCCGGATAAAACAAAATAAGTTTTTTGTAAATATCTATGGCTCTTCGATAAAAGCCCTGACTGTAGTAGATGCCGGCAAGAGTTTCGGTGCAGACCTCGCCGGTGTCCGGGATCTGCTGCGGCTTTTCGCTGGTCAGGATGACGGCGGCGCGGTCGAGCGAGCTGGCCAGGTTGCTCTTTGGGGTGAAGTGCAGGTCGGAGTAGGATTCGCCGGCTGCGGCCAGCTCCTCGAAGTCCTGTCTCGAGAAGTAATCGCCTCCGGGCACCCTGCGGCGCTCCGGCTGCGGGGCCGGCTCTGCAGGCACCTCTACGGGCGCTTCGCGGGGGATCTCCACGGGGGCGTCGTCGCGGTGGTCCTCTTCGGGACGCACGTCGGCCCGCATCGGGATGCGGCCCAGCACCACGCTGTCATACAGCCTGACGCGGTCCGGCACATAAAGGCCCACCTTGCGGGCGGCAGGACGTATGTACTCCCGGTCCAGGGCAGCCATCTTCGCGAAATACTCCGCACGCGCCACGGCGAACCACGGGTATTTCTCCATAGTTTCTTCAAGGCCGTGGATGTCGAGAGTCCTTATGTCGCGAGGTTGTGGCATAGGCGTCTACCATTGAGCTACCGAAGCGTTGAAGATGTCTTCGACCAGCGTTTCTACTATATCGTCGCAGAGAGAGGCCTCGACCGCATCCAGCGACAGCTCGGAGTTGTAGTCCTGGAAAGCGGCGAACTGCTTGTTCTCGAAATTCTCCTCGGGGTGGAGGACGTTGATGAAGGTGGCCTTGGCCGTAATGGTGAGCCTGTTCTGGGCTGCCACCTCATTGGCTGTCACGGCCTGGGCCCTCACGTCGTAGGACTCGATGGTCACCGTCAACTGCAGGTCGCCGTCCTCTTCGACATCCTTGAGGCTGGTCAGCTTCTTGAATTTGTCTTTCAGCGACTCGGTGAAGGTGTTTGCGAGGGTCGGGTTGACCTTCAGGGCGTTGTTGACCACGGGTTCTATGGTTATGGTCTGTACGTCCGGCTTGATGGACGTGCCGGAGAACGAATAGATGCCGCAGCTGCTGAGGGCTGCAAGGCAGAGGACCATAGTCAGTATGCAGGCTGTCTTTCTCATTCCAGTCCTAGCTCCTTTATTTTACGGTAGAGTGTCCTTTCAGAAAAGCCGAGCTCCTCGGCGGTGGCCTTGCGGCGGCCTCCGTTGCGCTCCAGAGCCTTTATTATCAGTTCGCGGGTGGCGTCCTGCAGGGATACGGGAGCCGCCGGGCGGGCAGACAGGTCTTCATGCTGCACTTCCTCGGTCTTGTCGGCAGGCTGTCCGTAGTGCTGCTCCTCGATGTTGTAGATGTCGTCGATCAAAAGACCGTCGGTAGCGTGACGGCTCTGGGCGGGCAGGGCCGTGGGCTGCTGCATCTCGTCGACGCGCTGCTTGAGTTCCGATATCTCCTGGCGCAGCTGGAAGAGGATCTTGAAGATAATGTCGCGGTCGCTGAGGTAATCGGCGCTGTGGGCCCCTGTCAGCGCGGGCACGTTGTCTTCGCTGTCGACCGGCAGATATTTCTGGAGCACTTCGGCGTGGATGTGACGGTCCTTCTCGAGGATGGAGATTTGCTCGGCTACGCTCTTGAGCTGGCGCACGTTGCCGGGCCAGCGGTATTTCTGGAGCATCTGCACAGCTCCTTCGTCGAGCCGCACGGCCGGCACGTTGTATTTGTCGGCATAGTCGAGGGCGAACTTGCGGAACAGCAGGTGGATGTCCTCCTTGCGCTCGCGCAGGGCCGGAACCTTGATGGGCACTGTGTTCAGACGGTAGAAGAGGTCTTCGCGGAAGCGGCCGGCGGCCACTGCGTTGCGCAGGTTGATGTTGGTGGCCGCAACCACCATCACGTCGGTCTTCAGAACCTTTGAGGAGCCCACCCTGATGAACTCGCCGGTCTGCAGCACGCGCAGCAGGCGCACCTGGGTGGAAAGAGGCAGCTCCGCCACCTCGTCGAGGAAGAGCGTGCCGCCGTTGGCCTCTTCGAAATATCCTTTGCGGGACTCGGTAGCCCCGGTGAATGCGCCCTTCTCGTGTCCGAAAAGCTCGGAGTCTATGGTGCCGTCCGGGATGGCGCCGCAGTTGACGGCGATGTAGACGCCGTGCCTGCGGGGGCTGCGGTCGTGGATGATCTGGGGGATGAACTCCTTGCCGACGCCGCTTTCTCCGGTTACGAGCACAGAAAGGTCGGTGGCCGCCACCTGGCACGCCACTTCGATCGCCCTGTTCAGCTCAGGATTGTTTCCTATGATGCTGAAACGCTGTTTTATCTGCGTCAAATCCATACTTTGCAAAGTTAAGAAAATTTGAATTATTTGCTTATTAATGTTATTTTTGTAAGACCTATGCACTGCAATTAATAACCATAAAAAATACAAACAACATCCGACATGAAAAGAAATCTTAGAAGCATTTTGGCATTTGCAATAGCTGCATTCACTCTCGTTTCCTGCAACAATGCCGCAAAGATGGCAGAGCTTGCCGACCAGGTGAAGATTACTTGTAATCCTGAAGTTCTGGAAGTTGTAGCAGGCAACATCGACGCCGATGTTACCGTCAACTTCCCCGCTGACTATTTCCTCCCGAAGGCCCGCCTGACCGTTACCCCCGTCCTCAAATATCAGGGTGGCGAGGTCGCAGGCACTCCGTTCGAGTATCAGGGCCAGAAGGTTACCGAGAACTACAAGATGGTGTCTAAAGACGGCGCCGCCATCAAGGAGCACGTAAACTTCAAATATGTGCCCGGTATGGAGAAATCAGAGCTCGTAGCCCGCGCCAAAGTACGCTATAAAGGCAAAACTTACGAATATCCCGGCGACATCAAGATTGCTGACGGTGCCAACACCACCTATATGCTCGCTGACAAGAACGGCGTGTTCCATCTGATGGCCGACAACTACCAGGAAGTAATCCCCGAGGAAGTCGAGGCCCAGATCCTCTATCTCATCAACAGCGCCACCGTACGTCCCAGCCAGCTCACCACTTCTGACATCAAGGACTACAAGGCCCAGGTTGCCGACGTGATGAACGACGAGCGCCGCACCATCAAAGGCACCGACATCGTTGCCTACGCTTCTCCGGATGGTCCCGAGGCCAAGAACAACGTCCTTTCTTCACAGCGCGAGTCTTCAGCCGAGAGGGCTTTCAAGACCGTATCCAAGAATCTTGAGACCGGAGCTGTCAACGCAAAGAGCATCGGTGAGGACTGGGAAGGCTTCAAGGAGCTCGTAGGCGCTTCCAATATGCAGGACAAGGACCTCATCCTCCGCGTGCTTTCAATGTACAGCGATCCGAACGTCCGCGAGCGTGAGATCAAGAATATGTCTTCAGTCTACAAGTCACTCGCCGACAACATCCTTCCTGAACTGCGCCGCGCACGCTTCATCACCAACGTTGAGTTCAAGAACTACACTCCCGAGGAGTTGACCGCCCTGGTAAGAAGCAACATCGACGTTCTCGACGAGGAAGCCCTCCTGCGTGCCGCCACCCTCGTGAAGGACCCTGCCGCAAAACAGAACATCTACCGTCAGGCCATCCAGAAGTTCGGAAGCGACCGCGCCCGTTTCAACTCAGCTGTTGAATACCTCAACGCAGGCGACCTTGCATCAGCCAAGAGCGCACTTTCAGGCGTCAAGAGCACTGAGGGCTGCGTAACCAACCTCAAGGGTGTCGTAGCAATGCGCGAAGGCAACCTCGCCGAGGCTGCCCGCCTGTTCGCAAGCACTGAGTGCCCGAACGCCAAGATCAATGCAGGCACCATCGACATCCTCAACGGTAACTATGCCGCTGCAGCCCAGAAGCTCGCCGGCACCGGTTCTCCGAACGAGGCTCTCGCTTACATTCTCACAGGCCAGCTCGACAAGGCTGCCGCCGCTGTCAAGGGTGATGACGCACGTGCCGCTTACGAGCGCGCTATCATCGCTGCCCGCCGTGGTGACGCCGCTGCCGCACAGAGCGCCCTGAGAGCTGCCGGCGTTGACCGCGAGCTTGCCGCCCGCATCGCCAACGACGTTGAGTTCGCAAAGGTCCGCTAAGCTTCCTTTGCCTGGTAAAAACAAGGGTCGGCTGGTTTCAGCCGACCCTTGTTTTTTGCATATCCTCGTGCTGATATTACTTCTCAGCAATCCAGCGCGCCATCGTGCTGACGAGCAGCAGCTCGGCCGCAAGATAAGTGGCAATGACGATTGCGTGGCGCAAAAAGAAGTCAGTGTCGTAAAATACATTGACGGCCACGAGGGTGTCAGAGAAGATGAACAGCAGACCTCCGATGATGATGCGCCAGGCCAGAGGGCGGCGGCGCAGCGCCCAGATGCCGCCGAAAGCAGGCACGAAGGGCAGCACGATGGCGTAGATGATCAGGGCGGCCGTCATCGGGAATCCGATGTTGAAGGCAGCGGCAGCCACTGGGCCGATCACAAGCGGCAGCGACCACACAATTGATTCTTTCCAACCCTTGATGTCTCCGACGTTGTTCATTATGACTGAGAGGTAGAACAGGTGCCCGACCAGGAAGGCGCCCAGTCCAAGCGCAAAGAAGAGGAAGCCGTCGTCGCTGAACTCCAGAAACACGTCTCCCGCCCAGTGGAATGCCATACCTGTGACGAGCAGGGTTGTGAGTTTGCCCTTATGCTCGGGAAGCAGCGCGCATAGCGCGGCAACCGCAAGGGCAGGGATGAGGAAAGGTTTGATGTACACGGGCGCCGTCTCGTTCCCGATGGCGAGCAGCAGCACGTCGACAAATGCTATTGCAAGGAAGATGATTCCGGCAATGCGGGCAGATTTTTTCATCAGTATCTGAGTGTTGTGAATTTTTTGCGGACGTCGCTCCAGCGGTAGTAAGGGCCGCTGACGGGCTCGACTCCCATAAGGGCGGTCTCGCGCTCATTGACAAGGAACTTGACCAGGACATCGCCGCCTTTCTTGTTCTTGTAGAATATCATCTGGAGGTTGGCGGCGAAAGGAGTCATCCAGGGACCGAACCATTTCAGGTTGACCTCTTCCGTAGCCAGGTTCTGTCCTATGCCTTCCAGGCCCATTGCGGAGCACATTGCGATGAAGGGATAGTCGTGGCCGAAGCGCAGGTCGGCGCAGAGGGCGTCCTTCGAAGTGTCGGCAAGGACCTCGTCGGCCTTGTCAACGATGTCTTTCACCGTGAGCAGCGCCGGCAGCATACGGATATGGCCGAAGGCTTTGGAGTTGGCCTGGCCGAGATAGAGGGAGATGTTGTTGCGCGCCCAGTTGTTGTAGATGCTCTCTTCGGGAAGCAGGGGGAAGATGTCCTCGAGTTCGAAAGAAGCGGTGATTCTCGCCACTGCGTACACCTGGCTCTCGAAGCGCGAGAAGCGGCCTACTATCTCCGAAGCCTTTTTTGTGTCGGTGAAGAACCGCGACAGGAAGGCGACAGAGTCGGTGCGGTCCATATCCAGTTTGGCAATCTCCTCGTACATCTCCCTGCTGAAGCTCGGAACCTCGGGGTCGATGTATTTCTGGTAGGTCTCGCCTGCGTCCCAGGAAATCTCAAACTTGGGGTCGAGCTCCGTGAGACGGTCGGTGAAGGCGGTCATACTGATAAGGACGCGCGGCACGGTGCTGGAGATGGCGCGGATATTCTTGCTGCCTTTCTTGAAGACGTCGGGGAAGCGCTTGTACATCCTCTCGGCTATGCCGCGGTGCTCGCGCGCACCGGGAGGGGTCAGGCGGCCGTCCATTCCGTTATGGGCAGCCAGACACTGTTTGGCCCTCTCGAGCACGGTCTTTCCGTCTTCTTTCAGGATTCCGGCGGCAGCGGCTCTCTCGAGGGATATGATGAGGGCCCTGTAATTGGCCTCATCCCAGTTGGAACGGGAACCGTGACGGCCGTAGTGGCTGATGTAGAAAGGTTTGTAGCCCTTGGGGGCAGGAGTGTCTGCATAGGGGCCGCCCTCATATCCGTCTGTGTTTATGCCGGAGCGGAAAGGGTTTTCACGCAGGAGAGCTTCGTATTCGGGATTGTGATTTTTCTGGGCGTCTGCTGTCAGAACTGCAAGCACGACAGCTATAGCCGCAACGAGGATTTTTCTGATCTGCATTTCATTTAGCTTAGAATCGTCTGTAAAGATAATAAAAATGCCTACTTTTGCAATTATGAGACTCTACAATTGCATATTTCTGCAGAGTTCCGAGGCTGCCAGAGCGGCGGCTGACGACCTGCTGGCAAAAGCCGACGCAGCCAAGTCGGCCCTCGACGGCAAGTCTCCCGACGAGATTCTGCACACTCTGATGGAGGCAGCCATCCGCTTCGGGCTGAAACTGCTTGCCGCACTTGCCATCTTCATAATAGGCGCCTGGCTCATCAAGACCATCCGCAAGAGGGTCCACAAGAGCCTGCTGCAGCGCAAAGGACAAGACACCACCCTCGTCACATTCATCGACAGCTTCGTCGGAATGCTCCTGTGGATACTGCTCATCGCCATATCCATCGGCGCCCTGGGCATCAACACCACCAGCATCGCAGCCCTCCTGGCTGCTGGAGGTATGGCCATCGGTATGGCTCTCAGCGGCACGCTGCAGAACTTCGCCGGCGGCATTATGCTCCTTGTCTTCAAGCCTTTCAAGGCCGGTGACTTCATCGAGGCGCAGGGCCATTCAGGCACCGTCAAGTCGATGAACATCGTGGCCACTACCATACTGACCCGCGACAACCGCACGGTCATCCTCCCCCACGGAACTCTCGCCAACGGCAACATCACCAACTCCTCCGCCCAGCTCGTCAGGCGCGTGGAATGGACTGTGAACGTGCCCTACGGCAGCGACAGCACCCAGGTGATGAACGAGCTTATGAGCATACTGAAGGCCGACGGCCGTATCGTCGACTCGAAGGCCGAGCACGCCGACGACCCCTTCGTAGGGCTTTCGGCTATGAAGGACAGCAGCCTGGAGTTCACGGTAAGGGCCTGGGTCAAGACCGAGGACTACTGGGCCGTATTCTTCGACATCAACAACAAGATATACACTGAACTGCCCAAGAAGGGCATCAACTTCCCGTTCCCCCAGATGGACGTCCATATTTCGCAACAGCAATAAAACTGACAGCTATGATACCCACCCCGCACATCGCCGCCACCAAAGACCTCATCGCAAAGACAGTGCTTATGCCCGGAGACCCTTTCCGCAGCAAGGCCATCACCGACGTATTCCTCGAGAATCCCGTCCTGGTCAACAACATCCGCGGAGCGCAGGGCTACACCGGCACCTACAAGGGCAAGCCTGTGACCATTATGGCTAGCGGTATGGGTCAGCCGTCCATCGGCATCTACTCCTTCGAGCTGTTCGACTATTATGACGTGGACCAGATCATCAGGGTCGGGACTATGGGCGCCGTGAGCGACGCGACTCCCCTGCGCAGCATCGTCATCGGCCGCAGGGCCTACTCCAACACGAACTTCCTGAATTTCTACATAAAGAACGGCAACGCCCCTGGTTATGTCGCAGCCGACGAAGAGCTGACCGACAGGGCCGTGGCCGTAGCCGAGGCCGGAGGCTACACCTACAACTGCGGTGACATAATGAGCAGCGACACCTACTACGCCGACATCGACGAGGTGGCCATCTGCAACCGCCTGGGCCTGCTCGGCATCGAGATGGAAGCCGCCGCCCTCTACCTCAACGCACAGCGCTGCAGCAAGAAGGCCCTGACCATCTGCACTATCTCCAACAACATCATCACGAAGGAAGAACTCCCCGTGGAAGAGCGCCAGAGCGGCTTTATGCATATGGCACGCATCGCCCTGGAACTGGTCTAGCCAGTATCTCCTTATTCTGAAATGACGACAGCCGCGGACTTGAGTCCTTTGGCGGAGGCCTTGAGTGTCGAAGGGCCTGAGCCTTTGCGCACTATGGCCATCACGAAGCCGTTGTGCATAGCCTTCGGGTTCACGTCGAACAGCTCGTCGGTGTAATGGTCCTGGTTGTCGACGGCCACGATCTGTGCGCCGCCCTCCAGGGAGAACAGCACTTCGGCCTGGGAATCGCGCACGTTCCTGCCCTTTGAATCAACTGCATAGACCCTGACGTATTCGAGTTCCCCGTCCAGATTCTCACGGACTGCCTTGAGAGCGACAGCCTTGCCGGTGGTCTCGATGCGGTGGCGTGCCACCTCGCGGCCGGCAGTACGGGCGACGGCCACTACGCTACCGCCGTTGCCATAGGGGACATCCTTCCAGAAGATGACATTGCGGCGCTCGATGCTGCTGCGGTCGTTGCTCTGTCTGCCGAGGGATTTCCCGTTGACGAACAGTTCCACCTCGTCGGCATTGGTGAAAGTATATATCTGCTGCAGGCTGCCCTTCTCGCGGTTCCACGATTCGCTCATCGGGGTCTTGCCGGACAGCACGTCGTTCCATTCGATCTGGCTCTTCGTGCCGTCGACTACCGCGATGTGCACCAGCGGGGTGTCGTCGAAGGCGCTCTTGATCAGATAGGCCTGCGGATACGGCTCGAGAGCGCTGTTGAAGAACGAGTAGTTCCATCCCTTCTTGGGCCAGCCGTCAGATTCGCCCCAGTACTCGATGGCTCCCCAGTAGGCCAGGCCTATCATCTGGTCGTAGTCCATATTGAAGAACGGCACCGCAAGCTCGCTGGTGGTGGCCTCGCTCTGATATATGTTCAGGTAAGGGTCGTGCTCCAGATATTGCCGGTAATTCATATGGCGGTAGTTGAACGATGCGAAGTCTGTGGCGCAGGCCAGTTCCGGTGCGTAGACCTCCACGTCGAAGCGGTCATCGTTCTTGTAGATGCCGCCGCGGCGTGTGGGATGCATCGCAGCGGTGTATGGACGGGTGTCGTCATAGCGCTGTCCGAAGGTCTTCATCACCCTCCAGGTGGTCACTCCCCAGTCGGAAGTTTCGGGAAAGCCGGTGCGGCGCTCCTCGTTCTGCGTCTCGTTGCCAAGGCTCCACGCTATCACACAGGGATGGTTGCGGTCTCTCTTGATCCATTCGCGCTCGTGGTTGAACCAGCTCGCGGTGAAAGGATAGCGGCCGATCCACCACTGCCCGGGCTGCGTCATCCACTTGTCGTAGAGTTCGTCCACCACCAGTATGCCGTATTTGTCGGCAAGGTCCAGCAGGGACTTCGAGTAGGGATTGTGGGAAGTGCGGATATGGTTGAAGCCGAATTCCTTGAGGCGGATGATCATACGCTCCAGAGCTCCGTCATATACGGCGGCTCCCAGCGCGCCGAGGTCGTGGTGGTTGGCGATACCCTTCAGAAAGACCTTCTTGCCGTTGAGCTTGAAGCCGTAGGGCTGGCCGAATTCTATCGTGCGGAAGCCGAAATGCTCGCTGACGCAGTCCAGCTCCCGCGTTCCGTTGCGAAGGGTGACTTTCGCGGTGTAGAGCCAGGGCTCCTCGCAGCTCCACAGCTTCGGGTTTTCGACGAATATCGGATAGATGTTGAATTCGACGTGCATCAGGTTGTTGCGCATCGGGGCTGCGTGGCTCGTCTCGGCCACCAGCTTGCCGTCAGGGTCGAAGATTTCCACGGTGGCATCGACGGGCACCACGCTGGCCCTGTAGCCGTCCATCGTTATCTGCAGGTTGACTTCGGCCTTCTGCTCGGAAATCATCGGGGTAGTTATGTAAATACCCTTTTCGGCTATCGAGATGGGGCTCTTCACTATCAGGTGCACCGGCCGGAACAGACCGCCGCCGGTGTACCAGCGCGAGCCTTCCGCCTCGCCCGTGAAGGTCTTGACGAGTATTTCATTCTCGGAGCCGTATTTCAGCAGCGCCCGGATGTCGAAACATCCGCCGATGTACCCGTAATCAATCTCTCCGGCCTGCTGTCCGTTGACCCAGATGTCGGCCTGCATTCCCACGCCCTCGAAGTCGAGCAGCACGCACTCTCCCTCACAGTCCTTGCCGGCGACGAAGGTGGTGCGGTACCAGCCCGTCTCCATCCGTTTGAATCCTCTCGCGCCCCCGGCTTCCTCTTCCCACGGCAGTTCCATCTGGAAATCGTGGGGTATAGTGACGCTCCTCCAGGTTTTTTCGGCGTCAAGCCGGAAATCCCATTTACGGATGTCGATGACTTCTCTTGAATAGGCAGCAGTGGCCAGCAGCAGGACTATGGCTGCGAAAAACAGTTTCTTCATATTATTGTTGTGTTCAGGCGTTTGCTTTGAGTTTCTCCTTGATGGCCCTGATGGTGTCGAAGGCGTCGAGGGGTGACATATTGTTGAGGTCCAGCTTCTGAAGGATGTCGCGGATCTCGGCCAGCAGCGGGTCGTCGAGCTGGTAGAGCGACAGCTGGACGGGGGCGGCGGCGGGTTCTTCGGCCGGGGCGGAGACTGAGCCGCCGCCGTTGAGGCCTTCAGCCCGGCTGCGTTCTTTCTCCTCGCTCTCCAGAGTGCGGAGCTTCTTCTCGGCGGCCGCCACTACTGCGGCGGGCACTCCCGCCATCTTGGCTACGTGGATACCGAAGCTGGAGGCCACTCCGCCGGGGGTGAGCTTGCGCAGGAAGATTACCTGCCCGGCCGCCTCGCGGGTGGCGATGTGGAAGTCCTCCACGCGGTCATAGATGTTCTCGAGCTCGTTCAGCTCGTGATAGTGGGTTGCGAAGAGGGTCTTCGGGGCTCCGGGGTATTCGTGCAGGTAGCTGACGATGGCCCAGGCGATGGACATACCGTCGTAGGTGCTCGTGCCGCGGCCGATCTCGTCGAGCAGCACCAGCGAGCGCTGCGACAGATTGTTGAGGATGGTGGCCGTCTCGCTCATCTCCACCATAAAGGTCGATTCGCCGCGGGAGATGTTGTCTGAGGCACCCACGCGGGTGAAGAGCTTGTCGATGACTCCCATACGGGCGCTGGCGGCCGGCACAAAGCTGCCGACCTGGGCCATCAGCATTATCAGGGCGGTCTGGCGCAGCAGGGCCGACTTTCCGGACATATTCGGGCCGGTGAGGATGATTATCTGGCGGCCGTCGTTGCTCATCGACAGGTCGTTGGCCACATATTCGCTGCCGGGCTCCATCATAGTCTCGATGACGGGATGGCGGCCGGCCTTGATGTCGATGTCGAGGGAGTTGTCGACCGTGGGACGGCAGTAGTTGTTCTCGCCGGCGAGGAATGCGAAGCTCGCCAGGCAGTCGATGCGGGCCACGAGTTGCGCGTCGCGCTGGATGGCCGCCACATTCTGCTGTATCTGTGCCACCAGCTCGCCGTAGATGCGGGTCTCGATGGCCAGGATGCGTTCCTCGGCACCCATTATGGTCTGCTCGTATTCCTTCAGCTGAGGGGTGATGTAGCGCTCGGCATTGACGAGGGTCTGCTTGCGGATCCAGTCCTCAGGCACCTTGTCGGCGTGGGTGTTGCGCACTTCGAGGTAATAGCCGAAGACGTTGTTGTAACTTATCTTGAGGCTGCTGATGCCGGTGCGTTCGCGTTCGGTCTGCTGGATGTCCAGCAGTATCTCCTTGCTGTGCGACAGCGTGTTGCGGAAATTGTCGAGCTCGCTGTCCACCCCTTCGGCGATGACGTCGCCCTTGCCCAGCTGAGCCGCAGCCTGCGGAGTGACGGTGTGCTCTATAAGGTCGCACAGGGCGCCGCAGCCGTCCATCCCGGAGCTCAGGGCCGCCACCTTCTCGAGCTGCGCCGTGAGGCTGACGATTTCTGAGATGCGACGCAGTCCGTTGGCCAGGGCAAGCACTTCGCGGGGGCTGATGCGGCCCACCGCAGCCTTCGAAATCATCCTTTCGAGGTCGCCTACGTCGGCGAGGGCGGTGCGGACTGCCGTCAGGATGTCGGGATTGTCGTGCAGGCTTTCCACCACATCCTGCCTGCCGGCTATGGCTGCAGGGTCCTTGAGAGGCATAGCGACCCACTCCCTGAGCAGGCGGGAGCCCATCGGACAGCAGCAGCGGTCCATCACCTGCAGCAGCGACGTGCCTTCCTGCACCAGCGGGGCGAATATCTCCAGGTTGCGGAAGGTGAAGCGGTCGATCCACACGAACTCGTCGCGGTCGATGCGGGAGATGCTGCGGATATGGTCGAGGCTGGTGTGCTCGGTCATCTCCAGATAGGAGAGTATGGCCGAGGCGGCCACGGTGGCGAACTGCAGCTGCTCTATGCCGAAGCCCTTGAGGCTGCTGGTCTTGAACTGGGCGAGCAGGCGGGCACGGGCGCTGGAGTAGCTGAAGGCCCATTCCTGCATCGGCGTTATGCAGGCGCGGCTGTGGCGGATGTGCTCCACCAGAGGCGCGAATTCGCTGTCGGAATTGCGGATTATATCTTGCTGAAGGAGGACTTCCTTCGGCGCAAAGTCGGAGATGAGTATGTCGATGTACTGGCGGTCGCCCTCAGCAACCTTGAAAGTGCCGGTGGAGATGTCGAGGAAAGCCACTCCGGCCTTGTGCTGCTCGAAGTAGCAGGCCGCGAGCCAGTTGTTCTCGCCGCCGGTGAGCAGCCCGTCGTTGAAGCTCACGCCGGGAGTCACGAGCTCGGTGATGCCGCGCTTGACGAGGGTCTTGGTGAGCTTCGGGTCTTCCAGCTGGTCGCAGACGGCCACTTTGTAGCCCGCCTTGACCATCTTGGGCAGATAGACGTCGATGGCGTGGTGGGGCACTCCGGCCAGCTCGGTGAAGGCTCCGCCGCCGCTGGC
The DNA here is from genome assembly GCA_017527625.1 of Bacteroidales bacterium. The sequence continues at coordinate 26,723 of JAFXPV010000047.1, forward strand.
TTTGCGGGTCAGCACCAGGCCGAGTACCTTGCTGGTGATGACGGCGTCCTCCCCGAAGGTCTCGTAGAAGTCGCCGACGCGGAAAAACATTATGCAGTCAGGGTGCTGGGCCTTGATCTGGTAATATTGCTGCATCAGCGGCGAAAGGTTGGATTTGGGAGTAGCCATACGCACAAAAATACAGAAAAACGCGTATCTTTACAAGACCGTCCACGGAAAGCACCATTTGGGTGGACGGAATGTATGAAGAGATGCAGGTTAGAGCAAAGAAATATCTGGGACAGCACTTCCTGACGGACCAGGAGGTGGCGCAGCGTATCGTGGCCTCGCTGGACACTGCCGCCTTCGCGGAAGATGCGGCCAGGATGATGCCCCGGGCCGCCGGCGCAGTCCTGCCTGTCGAAGTGCTGGAGGTCGGCCCCGGTATGGGCGTGCTGACGCAGTACCTGCTGCAGCGCAGCGACATCAGCCTGCGCGCCGTGGAGATCGACGAGGAGTCGGTGGACTACCTGCGCGAGCATTTTCCCGGCTTCACCCAGTCCCTCTATCAGGAAGACTTCCTGGCGCTGAACCTTGCCAAGCTCTACGGCGGCAAGCCGCTGTGCATCATCGGCAACTTTCCCTACAACATCTCCTCGCAGATTTTCTTCAAGGTGCTGGACAATGTCGACAACATCCCGCAGGTAGTGGGTATGGTGCAGAAGGAGGTGGCCGAGCGCATCGCCTCCCCCGCCGGAAGCAAGACCTACGGCATCCTGTCGGTGCTGCTGCAGGCCTGGTACGACATCGAATATCTCTTCACCGTCGGAGAAGGGGCCTTCGTGCCGCCGCCCAAGGTGAAATCCGCGGTAATCCGCCTGCGCCGCAACAGCCGCACGGACCTGGGCTGCGACCCCGCCAAGTTCAAGGCAGTGGTAAAGACGGCCTTCAACCAGCGCCGCAAGACGCTGCGCAATTCGCTGCGGCCGCTCACCGAAAATGTCCCGGAGCAGTTCTCGCAGCTCCGCCCCGAACAACTCAGCGTGGAGCAGTTCATCGAGCTAACCAATCTGTTGTTATGAAAAGATTATTGCTGACCATCAGCGTGCTTCTTATGGCCTGCTGCAGCGCACCGGCCCAGAACGTGGTCGGCGAGATAATCAACGATGTCTTGAACGACGTCGTTTCCGAGGCGCTGGACGACGCTTTCGACGGAGTTTTTGAAAAGGCGAGAGAGAGGAGGCTCAAGCGCCGGGCCGAACGAGAGGCCCGCCGTGCGGCCGAAGACAGCCTCAAGGTGGTCATCTACCAAGAAGGCGAGGATGGTTACTACTATGTCGGAGATTCTGGATACTACTACAAAGACGGGGTGATTTTCGGTCCCGACGGTGAGGTATTTTACGATGGCCGCGACGATTCCGGCGAGGAAGAGTTTTATGACGGGCCGGAGGATGAGTACGATGAAGAAGATGAAGACTGGGACTATGAGAACCCCGAGTACCGCCACGGGCTGGGAGTGTACGGCGGGCATTACTATATGACCGGCTACAGCAACAAGACCGGGACTTCGCGCCAGACAAATTTCAACGACAAATTCCACCTCGGCATCAAATATTCTTTCTACGAAGACGATGATTTCGGATTCCTCGTCAAATATGAACAGAATACTTTCTGGGAGAGCTATCAAGGCGGTTATCCCATATCAGAGTCGGTATATGCTCCGGGCGTAGAACTCTTCTTCCGGCCGAATCCGGATTTGAAGTTAGTCATAGGCTATGAGTCCAGGACGAACGGCGGGGACGGCGATTATCTGAGGAAGATGAACTTCGCGCGCTTATCGCTGTACCGCTACTTCCCTCTGCGGGACGAGTCCTTCTTCTCGATGGGCTTCCAGACTTATCTCGGCGCAGGATTTGTCGGTGAAAACAGAAGCCTGGAGAATCTCTACCTGTACAAAGGCTATTTCACTGCCGGCGCGTGGTACCAGACTCCCGACTCCAACTTCAAGATCCGCGTCACTGCGACTCCCTACGACCACTTACGCCGCTGCGGCGTTGAGGTGAATATGTATTACCGCCCGTACTACAGCATACTTGACAACGTCTATTTTATGATCCAGTACGGTTACGGCCTGGAGCAGATGCAGCAGTACCTGCCAGCCGGCAATGACCTCCTGCCCCAGCACTACATCCGCTTCGGCATCAGCTTCTGTCCGGAATTCACCCTTTAGTATCAACTGATATCCCGCACTTTACAGATCACGTGCTGAGCGGCAGGCGCCTTAGCGGATGGCGGCGAAGGCCTGGTCGAGGTCGGCGATGATGTCGGCGGGGTCCTCGAGGCCGACGGAGAAGCGGATGAGGTCGGGCTGGACGCCGGCGGCGATCAGCTGCTCGTCGGTGAGCTGGCGGTGGGTATGGCTGGCGGGGTGCAGCACGCACGAGCAGGAGTCGGCCACGTGGGTCTCCATATTGATGAGCTGCAGGCTGTCCATAAATTTGATGGAGCGCTCGCGGCCGCCTTTGATGCCGAAGCACATCACGCCGGTGGTGTAGCCGTTGCGGCTCTGTTTCATTGCCAGTTCGTGATATTTGTCGCCTGGCAGGCCGGGGAACTTGATCCAGGCCACTTCTTCGCGGCTCTGCAGGTATTCAGCCACCTTGAGGGCGTTCTTGCAGTGGCGCTCCATACGGGCCGACAGCGACTCGAGGCCGAGGTTGAGGATGTATGAGTTGAAAGGCGACGGGATGCTGCCGAAATCGCGCATCAGCTGGGTCGTGGCTTTGGTGATGTACGCCCCTTTGCCGAAGGCTGTGGCGTAGGTCAGGCCGTGGTACGACGGATCGGGCTGCGTCAGGCCGGGGAACTTGTCGGCGTGGGCCATCCAGTCGAAGTTGCCGCTGTCGACGATTGCGCCGCCCACTGACGATGAGTGGCCGTCCATATATTTGGTGGTGGCGTGGGTCACGATGTCGGCGCCGAAATCGAAGGGCCGGCAGTTGATGGGCGTCGGGAAGGTGTTGTCTATGATGAGCGGAACGCCGTGGCTGTGGGCTATGCGGGCGAACTTGCTGATGTCAAGCACATTTACGGACGGGTTGGTGATGGTCTCGCCGAAGAGCAGCTTGGTGTTGGGGCGGAAGGCCGCAGCAATCTCCTCCTCGGAGGCGTCGGCATCCACGAAAGTGACTTCGATGCCCATTTTCTTCATCGTGACGGCGAAAAGGTTGAAGGTGCCGCCATAGATGGTGGAGGCGCTGACGAAATGGTCGCCGGCCTCGCAGATGTTGAAGATGGCGTAGAACGAGGCTGCCTGGCCCGATGAGGTCAGCATAGCCGCCACACCGCCTTCGAGGGCCGCGATCTTGGCCGCCACGAAGTCGTTGGTGGGATTCTGGAGTCTCGTATAGAAATAGCCGCTGGTCTTGAGGTCGAAGAGGTCGGCCATCTGGGCTGTAGTATCGTATTTGAACGTTGTCGTCTGGTAGATGGGCATCTGGCGGGCTTCGCCTGTTGCGGGCTCCCAACCGGCCTTCAGACACAGTGTGTCAGGACTGAACATTTTGTTTTCCTTTTTCATCGACAGGTTATAAACGGTTTCCGCAAAGGTAAAAAAACGTGTCAATATTGCATCATATCAGGATTTTCTTCTATCTTTGCGGCTGGTAAAATCGCTATGAATATTTCAGTCTTCATAAAGCCCGTGCGAATGCATCAGTAATGATGCTTTCGCTTCCCTCATACCATTACCTTGCGGGGTCGGAATTGCCCCCGGAATCATCCCAGACCAATTCCACAATCTTTTACCAACCTGAAATATTCAAATGTTAGAACACAATTATATCCATAAAGGCAAATTCGAACTCGAAGCGGGAGGAGTGCTTGAGGACATCAACATCCGCTACCACACCAGCTGCGAGAGCCCTGCCGGCAAGAAGGTTATATGGATATGCCACGCCCTGACCGCCAATTCCGACCCGTCGGAGTGGTGGGACACCCTTTGCGGTGCGGGCCTGCTGTTCGACACTGACTGGTATTTCGTCATCTGCGCCAACATCCTCGGCTCCTGCTACGGCACCACCGGCCCTTCAAACTACGCCAAGGCCCCTATGCGCCGGTTCCCGCTGGTGACCATCCGCGACCTTGTGGCGGCCCACGAAGTGCTCCGCAGGCATCTCGGCATCGAAAAGATCGACTTCCTGGTGGGAGGCAGCAACGGCGGCTTCCAGTCGATAGAATGGGCGGTGAGCAACCCCGGCATCATCGACAACCTCTGCCTGCTGGCCACCAGCGCAATAGTCAGCCCCTGGTGCACAGCCACCCTCGAGGCCCAGCGTATGGCCATTCGGGCCGATGCGAGCTTCGACGCCCAAAAGGACCTCACAGGCGGCGCCGCCGGCCTTTCCGCAGCCCGCAGTATGGCGCTTACCACCTACCGCAACTACGAAGGCTATACCGCGACACAGTTCGAGACCGACCCCGACTTCCTGCTGGCCCACCGTGCGGTGACCTACCAGCAATACCAGGGACAGAAGCTCGTGAACCGTTTCGACGCGTATTCATATTACTCGCTGACCCTCGGCGTCGACACCCACAACATCGGGCGCGGCCGCGGCGGCATCGAAGCCGCCCTGAAGAGAGTCAGCGCGAAAACCCTGTGCATCGGCATCGACAGCGACATCCTCTTCCCCGTGGAAGAGAGCGCCCGCATAGCCGACGGAGTCCGCGACGGAAGGCTCGAGGTCATTTCCTCCGCCTTCGGACACGACGGCTTCCTGCTGGAATACTCTCAGATCAGCGAAGCCATAAAGAATCATTACGAACTATTTAATTGAGACATATATGCAGGTTTTGAAATTCGGCGGAACTTCGGTCGCCAATGCTGAAAACATTAAGAAAGTCGTCGACATCGTGCTGAGCGAGCTCGAGAACGACAAGACTGTCCTGGTTTCATCGGCCATCCACGGCGCCACCGACTCCCTCATCGAAATCGGAAACAAAGCCGCAGCGGCGGACGTCAGCTACAAGCAAAAGCTCGAAGAGCTGGAGAAAACCCATTACAAGATAGTCGAAGACCTCAATATGGAAGGCTTCAGCAGCGCCCTGAACGCAGAGCTCGGCGAGCTGTTCGACGAACTGCGCGGCATCTGCGACAGCGTGTTCCACATCCGCGAGATCAGCCATTGCACCCTCGACTGGATAATGAGCTTCGGAGAACTCCTCTCCACCAAGATCCTGGCCGCCAAGTTCACCTCCGTCGGCATCAACTGCAAGTGGCTGGACGCCCGCAGCGTGGTCAAGACCGACTATGAAGGCGGCAAGAACGTCGTGGACCAGGAGATGACTGAAGCTTTGATATCCGACGCCTTCAAAGGCTGCCGCTCGAAGCTGGTGATCGTCCCCGGCTTCGTGGCCAGCGACAAGGAAGGCCGTGTCACCACCCTGAGCCGCGGCGGCGGAGACTATACCGCTGCAATCGTGGCAGCCGCCATCTCCGCCCGCAAACTCGAGATATGGACCGACGTCAACGGAATGATGACCGCCGACCCGCGCATCGTGCCCGGAGCGATGACCATCGAGAACATCTCCTACCGTGAGGCTCTCGAGCTGTCGCATTTCGGAGCGAAGGTCATCTTCCCTCCGACCATCCAGCCTGTAGTAAGCAAGGGTATTCCCATCATAGTGAAGAACACCTTCGACCCGCACGGCAAGGCAACCCGCATCGAGCGCAACCCGCCCGAGGGGTCGAACTTCATAAAAGGCATCTCGAACAGCGACAACCTGGCCCTGCTGTCGATGGAAGGCAGCGGTATGGTCGGCGTACCCGGCTATTCCAGCAAGCTTTTCGAAGTGCTCAGCGCCAACTCCATCAACATCATCCTCATCACCCAGGCCTCTTCGGTCCACACGATGCTCGTGGTGATCTCCGAGAAAGACGCCGAAGTGGCCAAGAAGGCCGTCGACGAGCGCTTCGCCTACGAGATCAGCCTCGGCAAGCTGGAGCCCCTGAAGGTCGAGACCGGCTATTCGATCATCAGCCTGGTGGGCGACGATATGAAGAACCACGCCGGAGCCAGCGGCAAGATGTTCGAGGCTCTCGGCCGCGAGGGCATAAACATCCGCGCCATCGCCCAAGGCTCTTCGGAGAGGAACGTTTCGGCAATCGTGGCCACCGACGATGTGGAGAAGAGCCTCATCGCCATCCACGACGAATTCTTCTACGAGAGCCAGAAGCCTCTCAACCTGTTCATCATCGGCTACGGCAATGTGGGCCGCCAGCTCATCGACGTGATAACCCAGAACGGCAAGGCCATCAACATCGCCGGCATCTGCAACACCCGCAACCGCTATATGTGCAAGAAGGGAGTGGATGTGTCGAAGATCGCCGAAGTTCTCGGCGCAGCGTCAGACCGCCGCACCAACATCAACGACTTCATCAACGACGCCATCGAGATGCGCCTCCCCAACTCAGTGCTGGTGGACTGCACCTCCGACAAGGCGCTCGCCAACTTCTACCCCGGCATCCTGTCGAGCGGCATCGGCGTTGTCACCTGCAACAAGATCGCAAACTCCCAGGATATGGCCCTCTACCACCGCATCCGCGCGGCGGCACGCGGCGGCAAGGTTCCGTTCTACTACGATACCAACGTGGGTGCGGCCCTGCCCATCCTCAAGACCATAAGCCTGCTGCAGTCATCCGGCGACAAGGTGGAGAAGATCGAAGCCATAGTGTCCGGCACCCTGAACTATATCTTCAGCGAGTACTGCAAGGAAGGCTGCAAGGACAGCTTCGAGGCCATCGTACGCCGCTCCAAGGAGCTGGGCTACGCCGAGCCTGACCCCCGCACCGACCTGCAGGGCACGGACGTGCTGCGCAAGGCCATCATTATGGCCCGCGAAGCCGGAGCCGAGATCGAGGAGAGCGACATAAAGATCGAAGGCTTCCTGCCCGAAGAATGCCTGTCGGGCGATGTGGAAAGCTTCTTCGAGGCTCTCAAGAGAAATGAAGACTATTTCAGCGGCCTGCGCCGCAAAGCGTTCGACGCTGGAGCCAAACTGAGATATGTAGCCAAGATAGAAGGCAACGACGTGGTCATCGGCCTTATGCAGATCGACGCCGCCCACCCCTTCTACAACTGCGAAGGCACGGACGCCGCCGTATCCCTCAGCACCAAGCTCTACCCGACCCCCATCTTCATCAAGGGTGCCGGAGCCGGAGCCCGCATCACAGCCGAGGGCGTCTATGGCAACATCTGCGAATGCCGTTAACTGAACGATAACACAAGAAACACAACATCATATTATGAAAAAAGTCAAAGTAGCCGTCGTTGGAGCGACAGGTCTTGTAGGGACAAAAATGAGGGAAGTGCTCGAGGAGCTGAACTTCCCGGTAAGCGAACTCGTACCGTGTGCATCAGAGAAATCAGTAGGCAAGAAAGTAACCTTCCAGGGCAAGGAATACACCGTGGTAAGCCTGGAGGACGGAGTCGCTGCCAAACCCGACATCGCGCTGTTCTCCGCAGGTGCTTCCGTTTCCAAGGAATGGGCTCCGAAATTCGCCGCAGCGGGCTGCCGCGTAATCGACAACTCGTCCTGCTGGAGGATGGACCCTTCAGTGCCGCTGGTAGTGCCCGAGATCAACGCCTCGGCCATCGGCCCGAAGGATATGATAATCGCCAACCCCAACTGCTCTACCATCCAGATGGTGCTGGCCCTCGCCCCCCTGCACGAGCGCTATAAGATCAAGAGGATAGTGGTTTCCACCTACCAGTCCGTCACCGGCAGCGGTATGAAAGGCATCCACCAGATGCTCCGCGAGCGCGGCGAGCAGGCCCTGGACCTCCCCAACGCATATCCCCACCAAATCGACCGCAACATCCTTCCCCACATCGACGTATTCCTCGACAACGGATACACCAAGGAAGAGATGAAGATGGTCAACGAGACCTGCAAGATATTCGGGGACGACAGCATCAAGGTGACTGCCACCACAGTCCGCGTGCCCGTCACCGGCGGTCACAGCGAGTCCATCAACGTACAGTTCGAGAAGGACTACGACCTGGCCGACGTCAAGGCCATCTACGCTGAGGGCAAGGCTCCGAGCTGCGTGCTGTGCGACGACCCCGCCAACAACGTATACCCGATGCCTATCGACGCTTTCGGCACCAACGACGTGCTGGTGGGAAGGCTCCGCAGGGATTTCTCAGCCGAGAACTGCCTCAATATGTGGATCGCTGCCGACAACCTGCGCATCGGCGCCGCTACTAACGCTGTAAGAATTGCTTTCGCCCTTCTATGATCATAATGAAATTCGGCGGCACATCCGTAGCTGATGCGACCGCAATGCTCAGGACAATATCGATAGTCGAATCCAAGCTCGCACAGAAGCCTGTGATGGTGGTTTCTGCCTGCGCAAAGGTCACTGACGCCCTCTACAACGTCATCAACCTGGCCGAGGCCTGCAAGCAGGAAGAGGCGGCAGATGCAATAGCCGCTCTCAAGACCCGCCACTTCGGCATCGTGGACGACATCAACGCCACCCTGCCGGCAGTGAACGAGCGCAAGGACCGCGACGTGCGCGGCAAGATCAACCGCATATTCTCCACCCTGGAAGAGCACCTCGGCGAGGGGAATATGAGCGAATGCGACAAGGCGATGATCATATCTTCAGGAGAATACTTGTCTTCGACCATCATAGCCTATGCGATGAATATGCGCGGCACCAGGACCAACTGGGTCGACGCGCGACGGATGATCATCACCGACGACGACTACCTCAAGGCCAACCCGCTGATGGAGCTGCTTGAGGAGAGCGCCCCGAGGGTCGTCAAGGAAGCTTACGCCAAGTATTCGACCATCATCACCCAGGGTTTCATCGGCGCCACCGAAGACGGCAAACCCACCCTTCTGGGCCGCGGAGGAAGCGATTACACCGCATCCCTGATAGGTATGGCCATCGACGCCGACCGCATCGAGATCTGGACTGACGTGGACGGAGTGAGGACTGCCGACCCCCGCATCGTCAGCAACACCAAGGGCCTTCACAAGCTCTCTTACGAAGAGGCCACCGAAATGGCCCGCTTCGGCGCCAAGGTGCTCCACCCGCTGACACTCGAGCCGGCGCAGAAGAAGAACATCCCGGTGTACGTCCTCAACTCGATGAACCCCGGCAACGAGGGAACCGCCGTGCTGAGCCGCGCCTGCGTGTTCGACGGCATCAAGACCCTTTCGTACAAGGAAAACATCCGCGTCATAAACATCTACTCTATGAAGATGATCAACACGGTCGGATTTATGGAGAAGGTGTTCAAGACTTTCGCAAGACATAACGTCTCGGTAGACCTGCTGAGCTCTTCGGAGGCCAGCATCACCGTCACCGTGGACGCCAACCAGAATGTAGAGGGAGCTGTCAGAGGCCTTTCGAACTTCGCCGACGTGACGGTCGACCGCGACAAGGCCCAGATCTCCATCATCGGCAAGAATATCATCGGAGTGCGCGGCCTGCTGGCCACCGTCTTCAACGCCGTGATCGACAGCAAGATCTATATGATTTCACAGGACACCACATACCTCAACCTCAGCATCGTCGTGGACAGGCCGGAGATGGCGGACGTGCTGAAGAAACTTCACCAGAACATTTTCGAAAATGGATATTTTAGTTAGCGGATACGGAAAGATGGGCCACATCATCGAGAAGATGGTGCTGGAAAGAGGCCTGCCCTACGCCGGCTGGAGCGAAGCTGTGACCGAGACTCCTGCCGAAGTTGCCAAGAGATGCGTCTGCATCGATTTCACGACCCCCGACGCCATCAGGGCCAACTACCGCTTCATCGCCGAGAATTTCGGCGCGGCTGTGATCGGCACCACCGGATGGAACGACATCGAGTCGGAAGTGAAGCAGTATTTCGCAGTGCAGGGCACCACGCTCATTTACTCTTCGAACTTCTCCATCGGAGTGAACATCCTTTTCGCCGCGGCTGACAACCTGGCGAAGATGGCTGCCCGCTTCGGCGGCTACAAGACTTCCATCGAGGAGATCCACCATATCCACAAGCTCGACGCTCCGAGCGGCACTGCCAAGAGACTCGCGACCATCGTCGACGCTGCGATGGGCGGCACGACCCCCATCGAGTCCAAACGCATCGGCGAAGTGCCCGGCATCCACACCCTCACGCTGGAGGGCCCCTGCGACAAGATCACCCTCAGCCACGAGGCTTTCTCCCGCGAAGGACTGGCCGCAGGCGCCATCGAAGCCGCCCTTATGGCCCAGAAGGTCAAAGGCGTCTATGAATTCAAAGAACTTATGTTCTCAAACAAGATATGAAAAGACTTGACATAAAAGGCTGCGGAACGGCTCTGGTTACTCCGTTTAAGAACGGTGCCGTGGATTACGATGCTCTGGCAGCGCTGGTGGACCGCCAGGTAGCCGCAGGCATCCATTTCCTCGTCCCGCTCGGCACCACTGCCGAGACGCCGTGCCTCAGCGACGAAGAGAAGGTCGAAATCCTCAAGCTGTGCCGCGCGCACGCCCCGCAGTTGACGCTGCTCGTCGGTGCAGGCACCAACTCCCTCACCGGAACCCTGCGCAACATCGACCTGCTCGCCCCTTACGGAGCCGACGCCTTCCTGATCGTGACTCCCTATTACAACAAGCCCACCCAGAACGGCCTTTATGAGTATTTCAAGGCGGTGGCAGCCCATTCACCCAAGCCGGTCGTGATCTACAACGTGCCCGGACGCACAGGTGTGAACATCAGCGACGTCACCACCCTCAAGATAGCCGCCGACAGCAAGGTTGCCGCCATCAAAGAAGCCAGCAGCAACTACGCCCAGATCTCCCGGATCCTCACCTCGGCCCCCGAGGGTTTCCAGGTGTTCAGCGGCAATGACGACGAGACGCTGTCACTGATGGCCACCGGAGCTTCCGGCGTCATCAGCGTAGTGTCGAACGTCGTTCCCGACAAGATGGCCGCGCTTTGCAACGCCATTATGGCGGGTGACTACACGACAGCCAGAGAGTTGTACCGTACCCTGCTCCCCCTCTGCAAGAACTGCTTTGCAGAGAGCAATCCCATCCCCGTAAAGGAAGCCCTCGCGCAGATGGGACTCATCCACAACGAGCTCAGGCTCCCGCTGACCAAAGCTACGGAAGCTACCGCTGAGCTTATGCATAAAACATTGAAAGACTTGAACCTGTTATGAAAAAGATCCGTGCAGCAATTGTCGGCTACGGCAATATAGGACAATATGCACTCCAGGCCCTGCAGGCAACAGAAGATTTTGAAATCGCCGGCGTAGTGCGCCGCAATGCCTCAGACGTGCCGGCCTCCCTCGCCGGCATCCCGGTCGTGGCTTCTCTCAAAGAACTCAAAGACGTTGAGGTGGCCATCCTCGCAACCCCGACCCGCAAGGTAGAACAATATGCCCTCGAGGCTCTCTCCCTCGGCATCAACACTGTCGACAGCTTCGACATCCACACCAAGGTGCCTGCTCTGCGCGCCACTCTCGGCGAAGCAGCCCGCAAGGCCGGCAAGGTGTCCGTCATCTCGGCAGGCTGGGACCCGGGTTCAGACTCGATGGTTCGCGCCATCCTCCAGGCCGCCGCTCCGAAGGGCATCACCTACACCAACTTCGGCCCCGGTATGAGTATGGGCCATTCAGTGGCCTGCAAAGCCATCGAAGGAGTGAAGGACGCCCTTTCAATGACAATCCCTATGGGTACCGGCGTACACCGCCGTATGGTGTATGTGGAGCTGCTCCCCGGCGCTGACTTCGCAAAGGTGGCAGCCGCCATCAAGGCCGACCCTTATTTCGTGAACGACGAGACCTATGTCAACGAAGTGCCGTCGGTAGACGCCCTCAAGGATATGGGCCACGGAGTGAACCTCGTGCGCAAGGGTGTCAGCGGAAAGACCCACGACCAGCTCTTCGAGTTCAATATGCACATCAACAACCCCGCCCTGACAGGACAGATCCTCGTCGCCGCCGCCCGTGCCGCCACAAGGCAGGCCCCCGGCTGCTACACGATGATCGAACTTGCGCCCGTGGATATGCTTCCGGGCGAGCGTGACGAGTGGGTGGCCAAACTTGTATAAAATGAAGCGAGTAGCCATACAGGGACATTTCGGCAGTTTCCACGACCAGGCGGCCCAGACCTTCTACCTCAACAGGCTGGGCTATGTGCCGCAGATCATCGAGTGCCCCAATTTCGCTTCGCTCTACCCCGCGATGGAAAGCGGGAAGGCCGACGCCGCCATAATGGCCATCGAGAACACCATCTCCGGCGGACTGCTTCCCAACTTCGAACTGCTGCGCCTGCACGACCAGCGCATCAAGGGAGAGATATACCTGCCCATACACCAGAACCTGATGGCCCTGCCCGGCCAGAAGCTCGAGGACATCCACGAGATCCGCACCCACTATATGGCCATCAACCAGACCCGCGACTTCTTCGAGAAGAACTGCCCCTGGATGCAGCTGGTGGAGTCGGAGGACACTGCTGCCAGCGCCATCGAGATTGCTGCCAAACAGCTCAAGGGCATAGGCGCAGTCGCATCGACAGTGGCTGCCCAGCAGAACAACCTGGAAATCCTCGCGGCCGGCATCGAGACCTACAAGGAGAATTTCACGAGGTTCCTCGTGCTCGACGACTCCCTGGAGCTCTCGGACGACGAGATCGACAAGGCTTCGATATGCTTCACGCTACCCCACAAACCGGGCTCGCTGGCACACATCCTGGCCATTATGTCGTTCTACGAGATGAACCTCACAAGGATACAGTCGCTGCCCATCCCGGGCAAGAAGTGGCAGTATTTCTTCTATATCGACATAAAATTCGACAACAGGGAACATTATCAGCAGGCCCTCACGGCGGTACGCCCGCTCATCGAGGACCTCAAGATCCTCGGCGAATACAAAGCCGCTATCTAACTTTAAAGCAAGAAAGATGAACATAGGAATTATCGGTCTCGGTCTGATAGGCGGTTCAATGGCGATTGACCTGCGCCGCCGCAAGTTCGCCGACAGCATAGTAGGTATGGACGCCGATATGATCAACGCTTCGGCCGCCCTGCGCATAGGCCTGGTGGACGAGCTGGTCAGCGAAGACGAATGTGTGGAAAAGAGCGACATCATCATTGTCGCCGTGCCGGTGAGCGCCGCGATGAAGGTGGTATGCCGGGTGCTGGACCGCTTCCAGAAGGAAGGCTGGACCGATAAGATCGTGATAGACGTGTGCTCTACCAAGGAGCCGATCGCCAAGGCTACGATGTACCACGCCTGCCGCAGCCAGTATGTAGCGACCCACCCTATGGCCGGCACCGAATACTCAGGCCCGTGGTCAGCCCTGCCCAACCTGTTCGACTCGAAGGTGTGCATCTTCGCCGACCAGGAAGAGTCGTCGCCCAAGGCTGTGGAGACTGTGTCAAGGCTCTATGACGCGCTGAATATGCGCATCAGCTTTATGAGCTCGGCGTCACACGACGTCCACACCGCCTATGTATCCCATCTGTCACACGTAATCTCGTTCGCGCTCGCGAACACCGTCCTCGACAAGGAAAAGGACGAAAAACACATATTCGACCTCGCTTCGGGAGGTTTCTCTTCGACTGTCAGGCTGGCGAAGAGCAACGCCGATATGTGGACCCCGATCTTCATCCAGAACAAGGAGAATCTGGTGAAGGTGACCGACGCCTTCATCCAGAAAGTGCAGGAGTTCAGGGACAACATCGAAAATATGGACGAAGCCGCCATCCGCAGCTTCATCGACGAAGCGAACCGTATCAAACGAATCATCAAATAAGAAAATGGCAAGACAACTGGACATAATTCCCGTAGAAGACTGGGGCTTCTTCACTCTCCCCAAACCGATGGTTATCGCCGGCCCGTGCAGCGCCGAGACTGAAGAACAAGTGTTGGAAACCGCCCGCGGACTGCGCGCCCTCGGCATCAATATGTTCCGCGCAGGTATCTGGAAACCCCGCACCCACCCGGGATGCTTCGAAGGCATAGGCACCCAGGGCCTGAGGTGGCTCCAGCGCGTGAAACAGGAGACAGGCCTGAAGGTCTGCACCGAGGTTGCGAACGAGAAGCACGTCTACGAATGTCTCAAATACGGCATCGATATGGTCTGGGTGGGCGCACGTACGACCGCCAACCCGTTTATGGTGCAGGAGATTGCCAACGCCCTGCGCGACACTGATATGCCGGTGCTGGTCAAGAATCCCGTCAATCCCGACCTCGACCTCTGGATAGGAGCTCTCGAGCGTCTCAATATGGCCGGCATCAAGAAGCTCGGCGTGATACACCGCGGCTTCACTTCGTTCCGCAAGCTGAAATACCGCAACGACCCGGGCTGGAAGATTGCCGTCGAGCTGCGCACCCGCTATCCCGAACTGCCGTTCTTCGCAGATCCCAGCCATATGGGCGGCGCCCGCGGCTACATCCTCGAGCTGTCGCAGAGGGCTCTGGACCTCGGTCTTGACGGTCTTATGATCGAAAGCCACTGCAATCCCGAATGTGCGCTCAGCGACGCTTCCCAGCAGCTTACCCCGGCTCAGCTCCACGACTTGCTGGGAGAGATCAGGGTCCGCGAGAAACAGAGCGACGACAAGGATTTCACCGAGAATCTGCAGCAGCTGCGTGCCAACATCGACGTTATCGACGAGGAGCTGCTGAAGCTGCTCCAGTCCCGTATGGAAATCAGCCGCCAGATCGGTGAGTACAAGAAGGCGCACAACGTGGCCATCGTCCAGGCTCAGCGCTGGGACGAAATCTTGGGAGAGATGGTGAAGGAAGGTGCTGCCCACGGCCTGCCGGAAGAGTTCGTGGCAGCAGTCTACAATGCCATCCACACTGCCTCAGTACAGGCTCAGAACGAAATCCTGGAAAGCGAATAGCTGTTTCTTACGCGCATCTGACAAGGTCCGCAAGGACGATCGCGGTCATTGCTTCGACGATGACCGGGGTGCGCAGCGCGAAGCAGGTGTCGTGGCGGCCGGGCACGGTCAGCTGCGTCATCCCGCCTGCAGCGAAGTCCCAGGTCTGCTGAGCTTTCCCTATGCTGGAAGTGGGCTTGAAAGCCACTCGGAACACTAACGGGGCTCCGTTGGTGATGCCGCCGTTCACTCCGCCGCTGCCGTTCTTGAGGGCCGCAGCCGCAGGGTTGCCGAAGGGGTCGTTGTGCTCTGAACCTTTCATACGGGCAGCCTTGAAGCCGTCGCCGAACTCAATGCCGCGCACGCCGGGTATCGCGAAGATTGCGTGCGATATCAGCGACTCCACAGAATCGAAGAACGGCTCGCCGAGACCTGCGGGAAGGATGCCTGTGCGGCACTCTACGATGCCTCCGACAGAATCGTGTTCCCTGACAGCATTCTCAAGGACTGATTTCCAGCCGTCGGGAGCGTCTGCAGCAGCCACTCCGCCTACTTCCACCAGGCGCGCTTCGATGTCGACGCCGGCCATCTTCTTGGCTACGACGCCGGCAGCCACGATCGGGAGGGTCAGGCGGCCTGAAAAATGTCCGCCGCCGCGGGGGTCGTTGAAACCGCCCCATTTGACAGCGGCCGTGCGGTCTGCGTGGCCGGGGCGGGGCACATCCTTGAACTGGCTGTAGTCAGCGCTGCGGGTGTTGCCGTTACGGAAGATGACGGCCAGCGGGGCTCCTGTGGTGAAACCCTCGTAGACTCCGCTGAGTATCTCCGGGAGGTCAGCCTCGATGCGGGGGGTGGTGCCGGGAGCTCCGCTCTTGCGGCGGGCTATGTCTGCCATAAAATCTTCCTGAGACAGCTTGATGCCGGGAGTCACTCCGTCCATCACCGCTCCGATGGCTTCGCCGTGAGACTCTCCGAATATCGATACCCTGAAAATTCTGCCGAATGAGTTCATACCACAAGTTTCGCAAGTCTATTATTGTTCGTTATCGTGATGCACTTTAAAAGTACAAAAATGATTCAAATAGTTTCAGAAATGTAGGAAATGACTTTGAGACACAATCTGTATCATCTATAATAATGGGGCCATCGGCGCCGAGGGATGCGACCTTAAGGGCCATCACCATACGGTGGTCGTGGCCGGAGGTGTAGCTGCCGCCCTTCAGCAGGTTTCCGCTGAGCAGCCTTGACTGCAGGGAGTGGCCTTCTATGTACATCGTGTCCCTCTCTATCGCTGCTTTTACGCCCATCTGCTGCAGCATCGTCAGGATGGCTGCCGCACGGTCGCTTTCCTTGCCGGCCAGGCGGCCGGTGCCGTTGATGGCTGAGACGCCTTCGCTGAAGGCAGCCAGCAGAGCCACTATCGGGAAGATGTCGGGGCAGTCGTTGGCGTCGGTCTCGAAGGCCGTCAGAGGGGCTTTCTGCACGTGGACCGTGCCTTCTTCGGTCTGATATACGATGGCGCCGGCCTCAGCGAGTATTTCGAGGATGGCGCTGTCGGCCTGCAGCGAGCCGAGCTCCAGGCCCGAGACATCCGCGCTGCCGAAGATTGCGCCCGCCACAAGGAAATTGGCGGCGGAGCTCCAGTCTCCTTCGATGCGGAAGTCAGCCGCGTGGTATCTCTGGCCGCCTTTCATCTCGAAATCTATGTCGCCGTCGGCCGTGATGCTGTCCACCTCTATGCCGAAGCTGTTCAGTACGTCCAGCGTCACAAGCAGATAAGGCACGCTGCGGGGGTCCTTCACGTGTATTATGGAGTCCTTGTCCAGCAGCGGGAGGGCGGCCATCAGGCCGGATATGATCTGGGAGCCGTCGCGGCCGGAAACGGTGGCTTCGCCGGGGGCCAGGGGGCTTTCGATGGTCAGCGGGACGGTGAGGGGGGCGTCTGCCCCGGGATCTGCATTGCGCAGCTGCGAACCGAAGGCTGCCATAGCCTGTGCGGCGCCTTTCAGCGGGCGGCCCACCAGCGTCTTCTCGCCAGTTACTTTCAGCGCCTTGCCGTTGAGTACGGCCATCAGCGGGACGGTCATCCTTGTCAGGAAGCCGGATTCTCCCACGTGCACGCTGTCGACGGCGAGGGTGCCGGGGCGTGCCGCTATGCCTTTTACTGTCAGGCGGCTGCCGTCACGCTCCACGCCAGCTCCCAGCGACTTCACCAGCGCAATCGCGCTCTCGTTGTCTCCGCAGGGAGAATAGCCCTCGAGATGCGACACTCCGTCGGCCAGCGCTGCAGCCAGGATGGCCCGCTGGGCATAGCTCTTCGAGCAGGGAATGGCGATGGTACGGCTGGCGGAAGCCACGCCGCAGCTTCCGGGGCCGGAAAAAGGGCTGATTTCCCGGCCGTGCGATGCTTCCTGTGGCGTTCTGTGCCCCGGAAAGGTCCTGCCACCGTAGACTGCTTCGGCCATATCTTTCCAGGCCCATTGGCCCGGGGCGGCGGCCTCTTCTTCTGTCAATGCACAGTAGGTGTAGGGCGCTCCTTTGACAAGGCAGGCGAGCCGCGTGGCGCGACCGGCCTCTCCCATACAGAAAGCCAGCAGGCTGCCGGGCGTGGCGGTCTCATAAAGCTCCATCACCCTGTCGCAGCAAGCGTCGTCGGTGGCCGTCGTGACTATCTTGGCAAGGTCTGCACCCTCGTCGAAGCAGCGCTCCATTACGGCTTTCAGCTCGCTGGCGGCAGGCGTTCCCCCGAAATCGTGGAACGAGCGGATATATCTGGCGCCGGCCTCTTCGGCTATCGAGCCTATCTTCTCGGCAAGGGCTGCGGAGGCTTCAATCTCAAGGTCGACATATCGGGCGCCGGCGCGGATGGCAGCTTCCAGACGCTTTCCGGCCTCCTGCTCGCCGCCGCATTCTGCAGCCCTGCAGGTCGCCACCAGCGGAATGTCGGTTTCACTGAACAGGGTCTCGATGTCTTCGAGACTCAGGGGGCAGCGGTCGAGACGAATCTCGGCCATCTCCAGCCCTTCGGCCAGAGCCTGCCTGATGCCGGCCAGGTTGCGGCCTTGTATGCTGACACAAATCATAGCTTTGCAATCGCTTCAGCGACCGTCATATCTTCGATGCAGACGTCGCCGATGCTTCTAATAAGGACAAAATGTACCTTGCCGCCCTCGGCCTTCTTGTCTTTGAGCATAGCGGCTTCAAGGCTCTTCGCGGGGAAGGGCAGCGCCGTGGGCAGGCCTGCAGCTTCGAAGTCGCTGCGCAGCTTGTTGGCAAGGCTGCTGTCGGTGAGACGGGCTGCAGCGATGATGCCGATGGCCACCGCCTCGCCGTGGGTTATGTCGCGCTGCTGCTCGCGGGCGAGCCACTCGATGGCGTGGGCGAAGGTATGGCCGAGGTTGAGCTTGCGGCGCTCGCCGTTTTCGAACTGGTCGCGGCTCACCACGCCGGCCTTCACCGCAGCGGCTGCGAATATCAGCCCTCGCAGCTCTGCAGCGCGGCTGGCGATGCTCGCGCCCGCGGCTATGTCGCCCAGCAGCGCGACGGCCTTTTCGTAGTTGCCGCCGTCTTCGATGATGAAGGTCTTGAGCAGCTCTGCGGCGCCGGAGCGGAAATCCCTCGCCGGCAGGGTCTCCAGCACGTCGGGGCAGATAAGCGTGAATTCAGGCTGGCGGATCACGCCGACCATATTCTTCAGGGATTTGAAGTTCACCCCGGTCTTGCCGCCGATGGCAGCGTCGACCTGGGCCAGCAAGGTGGTGGGGATGAAGGCGAAGCGGATGCCGCGCTTGTAGATCGAAGCGGCGAACCCGGCCATATCGGTGGTGATGCCGCCGCCGACCGCCAGCAGAAGGGCGTCCCTGTCGGCGCCGCTTTCCAGCAGCCAGTCTTCGATGTCCATCACGGTCTGTATGGTCTTGCTCTCCTCGCTGACGCTTATCTGGCGGACTGCGGCCAGACGGCCGGTGGCTTCAAGGGCCCGGGCGACCTTGCGGGCGTGGACGGCTGCATTGGCGTCATAGACCATCCAGATGCGGCCGTAAGGCGCTGCTGCAGCGGCTACATCCCCGACGCCTGCGCCGGAAAGCACCCGGCTCAGCAAACGGCCCTCTTCCCTTATCTCTATTACATCTTGCATAGTGTCACAAAGATAGGAAATAGTTGTAATTGATTATATTTGCAATACTTTGAAAGCGACTCTTATGAAACGTTATCTGTTACTATGCCTGCTGGCCGTGGTTGGCCTTAGCAGCTGCAAAGGGTTCGAAACTGTTCCCGCTGACGAGTTTGAAGCACGCATCGCTGACGGCAAGGCGCAGCTTGTCGATGTGCGTACCAGAGAAGAATATTATGCCGGCTACATTCCCGGCGCCATCAATATCGACAGCCGCCTGACCATCTTCCCCGACCTGGTCAAGACCTCTTTGGACCCTGCAGTGCCGGTGGCTGTATACTGCCGCAGCGGAAGGCGCAGCGCCGAGGCTGCCAAGACGCTGGCCAAAGCCGGCTATCAGGTGTTCGACCTTGACGGCGGAGTGCTCGCCTGGTCTGCCGCCGGCAAAGGACTGACCGACATCGACAACAATGAGGTTGACATCTTCACCACCCCTTCGGGCAAGGAAGTGTATTTCCACGCCCTCGCCCACGCAAGCTTCTATATAGTCTATGACGAGCTGAACATCTATGTGGACCCTGTCACCAGGTCCGGCCGCAAGGAGTTCAACTACCTGATGTTCCCCAGGGCCAATTATGTGCTCCTGACCCACGAGCACGGCGACCACTTCGACCGCAATGCCCTCGCCGTGATGACTAACGCCCAGCTTGTGACCAACGCCCGCTGCGCCGAGATGACCGGCTACGGCACCGTGATGGCCAACGGCGACGCGCTGCAGCTGCGCGACGACATCAAGGTCGAGGCCGTGCCTGCCTACAACTGCACCGAGGGCCGCACCCAGTTCCATCCCAAGGGTCGTGACAACGGCTTCATCCTGACTCTCGACGGGCTGCGCATCTACATCGCCGGCGACACCGAGGATGTTCCCGAGATGGCCGACATCAAGGACATCGACGTGGCCTTTTTGCCGTGCAACCAGCCTTATACGATGACTCCCGACCAGCTTGTGAATGCGGTTAAGATTGTCAAGCCGAAAACTGTGTTCCCCTACCACTACAGCAGCACAGACGTCAGCGTGCTCCCGGGACTCCTCCCCGGCACCGACGTCCGTATCCGCCAGTATCAGTAACAGCTAGAATTGCCTTCCGGCTTTCTTGAGCATACGCTTCACCTTGCGGTTGCGCATCGTCAGCCAGTGCTCGATCATCTCGTTCTCTATCTCCGCCTCGTCCATCACCACTTCCTTGTTCTTGCGGCGACGGCGGCGGAAGAAGCGCAGGTATGCGCCGACGTGGCGTCTCTTCTTCTCGTGATAGATGGCGTCGAAGGGTATCAGGATGCCCGTGTCCTCGATATTGTGCATCAGGCGGGTCACTGCCGTGCCGAACATCAGCATCTGGGATGTGGCAGAGACGTATGCGCTCACGTTGGGCGGGATGTTCACTCCCCTCATCCTCACGGCCGCGCGCAGCAGCTTGTAGTCCTCCACCTGGTCTTCCTTGTGCAATATGAGGTCCATCAGGGCTGGGTCTGAGTCAGGCATCACGGCCTGGTCGTCCCAGGGGCGCACAAGCTCTTCCTTGTCGCCGAAATGCCTCCAGAGGTAATGGTATATCAGGTCCCTGGAGATATGGTCGTACGAAGGGTATATGGTGACTTTTCCGAAATAATAGAGCAGTCCGGGATTCTTCATTATGACGGCGATGAGGCCGTCCCAGAGGTTGTCCATCGCGAAAATGGACTTCGAGCCGAGCTTTGAACTCTGGTACTCCGGGGCCACGAAGTTGCGGCCGAGCTCGATGGAATAAGGCAGGTACTCATCTATGAACTTCTGCGAGAAGCGGAACTGGTGGGAGCTTGCGAGCATAGGCTGTCCCTTGCTGTCCAGCACGGCGTCGGAGCCGAAGAGGAAGCGGTAGCCACCGATGATGGCCTCGTTGTCCGGGTCCCAGACGATCAGCTGCTTGTAGGGCTTTTCCATCTTGTCGTACTCGTCAAGGTCGATCTCGTTGCCCGTGGAGCCGCCGGCCTCGCGGAAGGTGATTTCACGAAGGCGGCCTATTTCTGTGACGACGTTGGGAGAGTCGTGCCAGGTAACGATGTAAAGCTCGTTATGCCCCTTGTTGGTGTCTTCCAGCTTCTTGGATTTGGTAAGCTCTGCCTTGAGCAGTTCGACTGGTACTGGATCTATTATCTTTTTCATAGGGTTGAGGGTTTCAATCGATACCTGCAGGCCAGGGGTTGGAGACTATTCCGGCCATATCGAGCATTGTCTTGTGGGCGAGGGAGCGCATCCTGGCGGTCTCTTCCTTTCTGGGGACTGCAGTGTCCGGGACGATCGGGTCGCCGACGTGGATGGTGAGCAGCGGCTCTCCCTTGCCGAAGAGCTTGCGCCATCCGGTGCGGGGCCTGAACGTGATGATCATCGGGATTATGGGGAGGGAATACCTGTAGGCCATATTGAAGGTGCCCATCTTGAAGGGGCGCAGCGGGGCGTAGAACTTCCAGCTGCAGCTCTCGGGGAAGAGATGTATCCACTGGCCGCGCTTGCGCAGCTCGTCCAGCGCTTCGTCGAACTTCCTCATTCCGCCGCGGTCCTCGGGGATCGCTATGCCGCCGACGGCTTTCATTATGCCGCCGTCCTTGCCCCGGAAAGGCTGGGAGTACATCGGTATCCAGGCTTTGCGGAAGCGCATCGCCTGCATCACGCAGATCATATCCCAGCGGTGGACGTGGTTGCACACGGTCATAACGCCGTTCGCGATGAGCTTGCGGTTGCGGCGGATTTTATCCCGGCCTTCTATCCTGAGTCCGAAGCGGATGCGGTTCAGGGGGAAGGCCACAACCCAGGTGGCGAAGTACGTGAGGCCGCGAACGATCTTGTACTTCAGGGACTTGTCGAGATAGGTGTAGCTTTCGTCGAATTTGATGTCCTTGAGCTGGCCGCGGATGGGAGCCATCCTCGTGAAGGGGTTGTCTCCGGAGAATTCGTCGACGGGCTCAGGGACGTAGACATCATCCCTGACCTTGAAATTCCGGTACGCCGGTCCGAGATATGAATAGTCTTTTGCCATTGACAGTCGTTACTTGCTGATCTTGTAGAGTGCGCAGGCGTGGGGAGCCAGCGTGCCTGCCAGTTCGCGCACCTTGCCGACCTTGCCGCCGTCCCACATCGTCACGACCTTGTGGGCGCCCTTGAGGGCCAGGGCTTCTTCCAGATTGTAACTGTAAGCAGCCTCCTCGTTGTTGCGGTTGAAGACGGCGAGATAGATGTCGCCGCTGCGGCTGTTGACCGATGTCACGGCCAGGATGCCGTTCATATCTGACAGCTCGCGCACCTGGGAGCCTTCGCGGTGCATACGCAGCACTTCTTCGTTGGTCAGCAGCGACAGCGTGAAGTCGTCGTTGCTCGGGAGGTCGCCGCCGAACATCAGCGGGCTGCGGAAGATGGTGAAGAAGGTCATCAGGCTGTACTGCTCGTCTTTCGTCAGGCGGGTGTCACGCTCGGCGCCCCGCTCTCCGCGGATGGAGATGTGGCCCAGGGGGATCATATCGCAGTCCGGCCAGGTGCCGTCGCCGATGTAGGGATACCATCTCTTGGCCACGTTCATCAGGTGGGTGACGTCCCTCCAGATGTCCCATACGTCATTGACCATACGCCAGAGGTTGGCGTGGGTACTGACGTGGTCGGCTGCCGCGATGGGTGTCGCTCCGGGCGAAGTGCTGAGCACGATGGGCCTGCCGCACTGGTCGATGGCCTTGCGGATGAGGTCGATCTCGTCCTCGTGGTAGAACGGAGCCGAAAGGTCGTCGATCTTGATGTAGTCCACGCCCCATTCGGCATACATATCGAAGATGGAGTTGTAATATTCCTGGGCGCCGGGCTTGGTGGCGTCGACGGTGTAGTTGTCACGCAGCCACGTGCACAGATGGTCGGTGTTGTAGATCTGGTCGGCGGTGATGCCGTCGGTGCCCTTGACGGGCATCTTGCCGTCCACTGCGATGCGGGGGATGCCGCGCATAATGTGGATACCGAACTTCAGGCCCTTGCCGTGGACATAGTCAGCAAGCTCCTTGAAGCCCTTGCCGCCGGCTGCCGAAGGGAAACGGTTCACGGCCGGCTGATAGCGTCCCCACTCGTCAATGACATAACGGGGGTCTGTCTGGTTGTAGCCGCCGGCCTTGTCGTTCTCCACGAACCAGCGGATATCCACCACGATATATTCCCAGCCATATTTGGCCAGCTTTTCAGCCATATAGTCCGCATTGGCCTTGACCTCGCTCTCGACTACTGTCGGACCGTAGCAGTCCCAGCTGTTCCATCCCATCGGAGGGGTGGGACTCCAGTCGCGGAAATCGCCGAATTGTTGAACTTCTACGGGTTTGGGAGTGCACGATGCCAGCGCCACCAGCGCTACTGCAGCAATCAGGATAGAAATCTTTTTCATAGCGGGAATGATAGTAAACACAAATATAACACTTTTGAATTATCAAAGTTATTGCTACTTTTGCAACTCGTTGACAGCGCATACCTGTCGCCACATCGCCCGGATGGCGGAATCGGTAGACGCGCTGGTCTCAAACACCAGTGGCTGTAATGGCTGTGCCGGTTCGACCCCGGCTCCGGGTACGAAAAAGCTCCTCCGCGGAGCCTTTTTTGTTTCTGCACCCCACCCGCATCCCTTCCTCCCTCTCCCGGCACCCGTCCGTCCACCCGGAGCCCGGTTTTGGTGGACAGACCATCTGTTTTCGGCGGTGCGTCCACCCAAAGCCCAGTTCCGATGGACGGATGCATAGTTTTCCCTTATCTGTCCACGGAGAGGCCGGTGCTGATGTACAGATTTTGATGTGGGTGTGTTCTCGCACTGTTTGGGTCCACGCCGGAGCGGAAGGGTTTTCCTCGGACGGCAGCAGGAGCCTCCCAGAGCTCCTGCTGTCGGACGGGAGGAAACCCGTTCCCAGCCCATCTTCCGCGCCTGCTTTTCCGCCGCCGGCATCAAGAACTTTTAGAGGTTATTCTCTGCTCTGCCGGGAAATAACCTCGATCCCAATGCCCAAACGCACAAAATGAATCTCTTGCGCATTTCTTCATTTTATGCGAGAAAAATGAGCTAGCAGGTGTTTTCATCGCCTCGTCGGGAGAAAACTACGTCTTCCCTGCCGTAGAATGAAATATACTGCCCATTCTTTCATCCTGAGGCAGGGAAATCCACAATTTCACGGAAAAACCTGCCTCAAAATGGAAAACCAGCCACTTTGTACATTCTGAGACAACAAAGACAGATTTGGAAAAAAGACAAGGCCGGTTTTTGGGCAGAAGGGGCTGCGTGATGGCGAAGTTTCCTCCAGCGCAGCTGAGGCTGCACTAGGAAAACTTCTTTTTGGGGACCGGTTATTTCCCAGCAAAGCTGAGAATAACCTATAAATTCTTTTTTTGTCGGTGGCGGGAGATGGGGCTGGGAGAATCGGCGGAGAACGGGTTTCCTCCCGTCCGACAGCAGGAGCTCTGGAGGGGCTCCTGCTGCCGTCCGAGGAAAACCCTTCGCCACCCAGACACCCGGAAAAAAAAATGCGCAGGCGGAGCAATCTGAATCTGAAATAGGGGCTAGCGCTTCTTGCGGGGGGTGAAGACGTGGCTGGCCTGGATGCTGCCGTCTTCCAGGCTGTGGACATTGATGACCAGGCGCTTGTTTGCAACCAGACCTTCGATGACGGTGGCGTGGCTGCTGCCTCGCAGGTTCGGACCTCCGCCGACAATCTGCGCCCAGGGACGGGTCTTGTCGGGAGCGTCATAGCGGTAGCGATGCTGGTGGGCGGTGATGACCAGCTGGCAACCGGCCTTGGCGAGCAGCGGGCCCCACAGGTTTGCGCAGGTGCGCTGCCAGCTGGCATAGTCGGTGCGGTAGCGCGGGTCGTAGTCGGCCGGAGCTATGTCGCCGGGATTCTCGTCGGGCCTCGGGTCGAAGAGGGGGATGTGGCAGAAGGCGACGATATACGGTGCGGAAGCGATTTCCTTGCGCTTGAGGGCGTCCCGCAGCCACGCGGTCTGTGCTTCGCGGTACGCAGCGCTGTTGAACAGTCCGGCGAAAATCGGATTGCTGTCGAGCTTGTCCTCGCCCGTGTCCAGGCCTATCAATGCGATTTCTCCCATCCGCACTGTGAAATTGCGTCCGAGATCCCAGTCGCGGGAAGAGCGCTCTTCGGGCTGGCGGTACATCCACACGCGCTCCAGATGGCGGTTGGCGAGTCCGCGGAAATCGTGGTTGCCGGTGCAGAACAGGTACGGTATTTCTGCCGCATAATCCTTGCGCTCCATATCCGGCGCCAGGAAGATTTTTATCTGGCTTTCCACCGTTTCTTCCGTATTGGATGCATCCCCGTTCCAAATGACGCAGGAAGGGGCCAAATTTGCGATTTTATCGGTGGCGGCAGAGATTGTATCCCAATGCACGTGCGTGTCGTTTATGACGCAGAAATGGGCATTTGAGGCCTGTCCCGCCGTAGTGAAGCTGTAGATGCGCGGATCCTCCTCGCTGCCGGTGATTTTCATATCGTAGCCGCCCTTGTATGAAATGCGGTCTGCGCCGATGGTGTACCAGTATTTCGTGGCCGGCTTCAGCCCAGTCAGGCGGATCTGCATCACGTGCTCGTTCATATCGGTGACACGGAAGCCGCCGCATTTGACAGTCACGGCGCCGTCCATATCCGGCCGGGTGCTGTAACGGACATAGCCGTTCGCCATATCCGACACGGCGAAAGCGACGCCCATCGACGTGGCGGCGTAGTTCTGCAGCATCGGAGCGGAAACAATCAGCTTGCCGGCAGCAGGGCCGTCCGCAGCCGCAGCTTCAGACTCGAAACGCGCCTGTCCGGAAGCCTCCTCCAGAGCCTGGAGCGCCTCGTCGGCCTTTGCAACATCGGTCAGTGCCGCCGCAGCCGCCAGCGCCGCCGTCCTCTTGAGAAAATCCCTGCGATTCATTGAATATAGGTTTTGGTGTATATACGAATATACTGAACTTTTTTCAACCTACCTCGGAAACATCTCGAAGAGCTTTTTGTAGTAGGGACGGAAGGGATCTTCGATGGTGACGCTGGCTGAGGAGGCGGGGCAGGCGACGAAGAAGCCCACGGCATCGCCGCCGGTGACATTGGTGGGGCAATTGGCGGGCTGGCTCTGCAGCATCGGCACGGCCGAGCCGACGGAGCTGGAGACGAAGCCCATATAGAAATCGTAATACTCCTTGGGGACAGAGTAGACATTGAGCTTGAAGACGTCGCCCGTCTCCAGATACTTGGCGCAGTCGCCGTACTGGCGGCGCATCTCCTCAGTCTGATAGAGAGTCGTTATCGGGAAGCAGATGACCCGCTGCCCGTCGAAATATTTGTCGTCCATAGCCAGCGACATCTCTATCGGGAAGACAGCGTCGTTGAGGGTGGCGCTGACATAATAGTAGTTCGGACCCGGAGCGTCTTGGCCCCAGACTGCGATAGTCCAGAGGCTGTCGAGCTTCATCGTCGCATTGCCGGCATACATATAGTCCACGGCGTCCACCCTGAAGCCGGGCTGCTCCATCTTCGAAACCGCCTCATAGTGCCCTGCAGTCCCGCCGACAACCGCGTCGACCGAC
>JAFXPV010000048.1 GCA_017527625.1 Bacteroidales bacterium
CCAGTGGCCTATGGCCGACAAGGCAGGCAACATCTACTATGTCAGCGACGAGCTGAACAAAGAGTCCAACATCGTGAAATACGTCAAGGGCGGCAAGCCGCAGCAGCTCACGAGCTTCGACCGTTCAGTGCAGTACCCTTCCATAGCAGCCGGCGGCTCGGCCATAGTGTTCCTCAAAGACTATGAGATCAACGTCCTCGAGCCTGCCAGCGGCAAAGTCACCGTGCCGCAGATAGCAGTAGCTTCAGGTAGCGTCGAAGTGCGCCGCTCATTCAGCGGGCAGACCCCCAGTGCGGCCGACGTCTCTCCCGACGGCAAGAAATTCGCCTTCTCCATCCGCGGCGGCCTCTATATCTCAGACATCAAGTGCAAATACCTGCAGAAACTCGAGACCCCCGCTGATGAAAGAGTCGAAGACGTAGCCTGGGCCGACGACAGCACACTGTACTACATAAGGACCGACAAAGGCTGGACCGACCTCTTCAAGATAGCCGCCGACGGCAGCTCGGCAGAAACTCCGGTCTATCTCTCACAGAACA
Source organism: Bacteroidales bacterium (assembly GCA_017527625.1). The sequence continues at coordinate 540 of JAFXPV010000048.1, forward strand.
ACGTGACAGATATGGTCGTAAGCCACAAGCACGAACTGATCGCCTTCATCGACGGCAGCCACTCAGTAATGCTCCACAACATCAAGGCCGGCACCACCACAAAAGTCGCTGAAGCCGAGTTCTGGTCGTTCGAAGGCTACACCCTCACATTCTCATTCGACGACAACTACCTGGCGTTCGAAGCAATGAACAGATTCGAGCCGGACATCTACATACTCAACCTGAACGACGGCAGTCTGAAAAACCTCACCCACTCCGCCTCAGTGGAGCAGCAGCCGCTCTTCACCCCCGACGGAAAAGATATGTACATCATCGGCAACCCCACGGCCACCTCATACCCCAGAGGCGCCAGGTACTACCTGCTCAAGCTCCCGCTGCGCAAGTATGACAGCCCCTACAAGTCAAAAGCCGTCGACGACCTGTTCAAGGACCCCAAGAAAGCCCCCAAGAAAGATTCGACAGTAGTGATAGACTTCGACAACGTCCACGAGAGGATGTCAAGAGTCGTCACCGACGGATACCAGAGCAACAGCTACATACACACAGCCAAGGAAAAGACCTGGCTGCTGTATCGGGTGTCCGGCAACACCACCCCCGGAGTCTACAGCCTCGAGCTTTCAGACCCCGACGCGAAACCCAAGCAGATCAAGGATTTCACCGGAGGCGCCTACATCAGCAGCAAAGATGCCCTCTACTGCCTCAGCCAGGGATCAATCTATAAAGTAGACCCCGCCGCCGGCACCGCTGCCAAGACCGAAGTCAAGAAAGACGTCGAAGTCGTGCTCGGCAATGAATTCAGCCAGATGTTCTACGAAGTATGGGCAACCCTGGAGCAGAACTACTACGACGTCAACTTCCACGGAGCAGACTGGGCAGCAGTACGCGACCGCTACGCAGCCCTTCTCCCCTACGTCCGCACCCGCGCCAACCTGCGCACCCTGATAGCCGACCTGCTAGGAGAGCTCAACTCATCCCACCTCGGCTTCACATCCAGCGGCAATGAAGAAAGGCTCGAGACAGTCACAAGGACCTACGCCACCGGCATCGTCTTCGACAACGCATCGCCCTACAAGGTCGCAGGCATCATCCCCTACTCTCCCGCAGACAAATACGAAATCGACATCAAGCCCGGCGACGAACTCACAGCCGTCAACGGCAAGAAAGTCGACAAGGCCGTCAACCGCGAGAAATACTTCTCGGGAGCCGTAGCCACCGACGAGCTCAGGCTTACATTCAAGCGAGGCGGCAAGGAATTCGACACCAAGATCCACACCACAACACCTTCTGCAGTCAAGACCCTCGAATACAAGCAGTGGGAAGACCAGCGCTCCGATATGGTATCACAGAAGACCGGCGGCAAAGTCGGCTACATCCATATGCGCGCAATGGGCGACGAAGACCTGAACAACTTCCTGCTCAAGATGCACACAGAAGTATATGACAAGGATGCGCTGATTCTCGACCTTCGCTACAACAACGGCGGAAACGTCCACAAGGAGGTCATCGACTTCCTGCGCGGACAAGGCCACTTCGAATGGGCCTACCGCGACTTCCCGAGAACAACCCACCCCAACGTAGCACCCGCTGACAAACCCATCGTCGTGCTGGTGAACGAACACAGCCTCTCCGACGCCGAAGTCACCTCCAACGGCATCAAGACCCTCGGAATAGCCAAACTCGTGGGCACCGAGACCTACCGCTGGATCATCTTCACTTCATCAGTAAGGCTCATCGACGGCTCTACCTGCCGTATGCCTGCCTGGGGCTGCTACAGCGTCCTCGACGGCTCCGACCTGGAGAACACCGGCGTTAAACCCGACATCTACGTCAAGAACACCTTTAAAGACCGTCTCGAGGGCAAAGACCCCCAGCTCGACGCAGCCGTGGCAGAAGTCCTCAGACAATTGAACAAATAAAGACAGAGAAATGAATATCATCAAGAAATGGCTGTACAACAGCCGCTCATTCGCAGCCCCTCAAAATCTGATGCCCAGCATCCTGACAGTAGTTATGGCACTCGGCGTCAGTGGCTTCAACATCTTCCTCGGCCTTCTGGCCGTTATCTGTGTGTGCCTGGTGCATTTGGGCGGCAACCTGCTGGACGACTTTTTCGACTATCAGGACGAACTTCTGGAATACCGCCTCGGCCTCAGGGAACAGGGCGAAAAGGTATTCACCGATAAATATCCCTACCTGAAAGACGGCTCGACCACCGTCAAGCAGCTCAAGGTTGCCATCGCCGTTTTCTTCGGCCTTGCTATCCTCGGCGGCCTGGTCATCTTCATCGCCCGCGACTTCGACTGGAAACTCCTCATCATCGCAGGCATTGCGGCACTTCTCTGCTACTTCTACTCAGCCCCGCCCTTGAAACTCGGATTCCACGGCCTCGGCGAGCTGGCCATCGGCTTGTGCTTCGGTCCCTGCCTCGTCTGCGGAGTATATGAGTCTGCCTGCGGCGCACTCTGGACCCCTGAGACAGGCTTCGCCTGGCACATCCTTGCCCTCGGCATCGCTATCGGTATGTTCGTGACCAACATCCTCTACACCCACTCCTTCGTGGAGCGCCACGTCGACGACGTGTCCCACAAGAAGACTCTGGCAGTGCTGCTTAAGACCAATGCAGCCGGCCTCACCGCCTACGCCATCTTCCTCTTCGTGCCGTTCATCCTCGTCGTAGTCTGCGCCATCCTCGGCTACATCCATCCCGCCTACTGCCTCGTGCTGCTGATGCTGCCGCAGGCCTGCTGGGTGATGTGGTCTATGGTGATGTTCGCAAAGAAGGTGGAAGTGCCCGACGAGCATCCGCACAAATGGCTCGGCCCGATGGACAACTGGGACAAGGTGGAACCTGAGAACCGCTACTACCTGATGCGCTGGTTCGCGATGCGCAACGTCAACACGGGCTTCTGCCTGATTATGATGGCCGTCAAGATAGTCCTTTACATCATCAGTATATGCTAAGACAACTCCCCTATCTCGGATGGTGGTACCTGCGGGCCCTCTTCGGCCGCAAAGCGCCGCTGCAGTCCGTAATATTCATACTTGACCGCTGCAACCTGCGCTGCAAGCACTGCTCGGTGTACGAGCTCAGCAATCCCCGCAGCAAGACTCTGAAGCAGATACGCTCGGAGCTGGAATATTGCTACAAGGCCGGCAGCCGCTACGTCGACTTCGAAGGCGGCGAGCTGTACCTGTGGAGGGACGGCGGCAAGGCCATCGACGACGTGATAGACGCAGCCCACGAAATCGGTTTCTGGAGCGTCACCATAACCACGAACGCACAGCTGCCCTTCAACGGCAGCCACGCCGACCAGGTATGGGTGTCGATGGACGGCATCGGAGAGTACCACGACGAGATACGCGGCAAGGGAGCCTTCGCACGGCTGGAGAAGAACATAGCCGATTTCAAACGCAATGCTCCGCAAGGCCGCACCCTCCCTCCCGTCTGCGTCAATATGGTGATAAACAACCTCAATGAAAGCAACGTAGAGGCCGCCCTTGACTATGTCCGGGACAACCCTTACATCGACAGCATCTCCATCAATTTCCACACGCCTTTCAAGGAAACCGAAGGCCTGTTCCTCGACCCCGCGCGCCGCAATGAGATAATCGATATGCTCATCAGGCGCAAGCGTGAAGGCTATCCGATAATGAACACCGTGCCCGGCCTGAAGGCGATGCGGATGAAGGACGGCCGCACTGTGTGCACCGACAAGCGCTGCTGGGTCACCAACTTCATCTTCTCCGACGGCAGCCGCAGCCCGAAATGTATGGGCTACACCCACGGAGTCTGCGACCGCTGCGGATTCTCGATGGGCGGCGAGATGTGCAGCCTGTTTAAATTAAGCCCCGCCACGATTGTGGCAGGGCTTAAGCTCAGAAAACGTCTGAAATAATTCTGTTACCTCATCTTGATATCCCACTTGGCATTGTCGCTGTTGAAGTCGAATTTTGCCAGGGTCGGGGTGCTGTCACCCACTGAATAGAGGCAGAGTTTTGCGTCAGTGCCGGGGATGGCCTTCGGCATAATGCGGTATGTACCGTCGGTGAGCTGCTCGATGCGCCAGAGCTGTTCGTCAGCGCCGGTGAAAGCAGGAACGGTCACAACCTCGCAGCCTTCAGCAGCTGCAAGGGCACGGTCGGTACCCTCGATGAGGATCTTGGAATAAGGACCTCCGAGATAGCCGCCTGCATCAGGAACAGCCTCGATAGTCCATTTCTGGTGAGGACGGGCCATATAGTCGTTGGCACGTACGGGAATAACACCCTCCGGCCAAGTGCGGATGACGTCCACGAGACTCTGATTCTTCAGAGGAGCTACGGGAGCTGCAGGAGCGCCGAAACCGCGCATTCCGCCGGCAGCACGCACGAAGTCCACGGTAAGCTCGAGAGCATAACCGCGACGGCGCGACAGTATCTTGTAATTGCCGTCCTTGATGATTTCGCCGGCCTCAGGCCAGCCGTCACGCCAGATGATCGGGCGGATGGCAAGCACGCTGCGGCCGCTGCGGTCGAGGTCACCTTCCCAGTGGAAAGACATCTTCTCGACGCCGGGCTCCTCGATGTAACGTCCGAAGTGGCCGGCACCGAACTGACGCTCTTCAGCAGCAACGACCATCTTGCCGCCGCCACGGAGCATATCACGGCCGACATTGTCGATGAACGGACCGAAAGGATTGCGTGAGCGGCCCACTACGATGTTGTAGGTAGAGTTCACACCGTCACAGCAGGTTCCGTGGGTTCCGAGAAGATAATACCAGCCGTCGCGGTAGATCATTACTGAAGCCTCGCAGTCGATGGCCACGTCCACAGGCTGGTTGCCAGCAAGGCGGGCTCCGGTCTTAGGATCCAGCTCGACCATACGGATGTTGCCGAAATAAGTGCCGTAGGTGCAGAACAGACGGCCGTTGTCGTCCATCAGAAGGCCGATGTCGATAGCGTCGCAGTCCTCGTCGATGAGGGAGTTGGCAACTTCAATCGGTTCGGTATATGCGAAGTTCAAGGAATCTGTCGGGTCGAGAGTCTTGTTCCACATTGTCACGATACGGCCTGCGTGTCCGCCGCCGAGTCCGCCGCCTGTGGTGCTGTAACCCACCAGATAACGGTCGCCGATCTTGATGGCGTCAGGAGCCGCACCGCCGCCGGGGCGTACTGCGCCGCCTTCCCATACCCATCCGTCAGCAGAGATAAGGCCACCGCCGCCGGTTCCGAATGTATAGTACTTACCGTCGCAGAACTGTATTGTTGAGGGGTCGTGAATATAAGGAGCTCCAACCTGGGCAGATGCCGCCAGGGAGACAGTAGCGAATATGATCGCGAATAATATATTCTTTTTCATAGCTTATTTCGTAGTGAGGGTGATATTCTTAACAGGGTTTCCATCTTCGTCGATGAAGCGTGCGCAGAAGTCGCTCATACCGGGACCGTTGATGACGGCGCCCCAGATGACGTTGCGTCCCTTCTTGAGGGTGAGACGCTTTGATGTGCAGTCATCCATCACCATACGGCGGTCGCCTGACAGGATGACGGCCTCTTCACCGTTAACCCACCACATAGAGGCAGAGTTCGAACCGACAGCGAGACGGACATTGGGAATATCCTGCTCGCAATTGACTACAGTCGCAGCCCAGAAGATGACGCCGTAGCGGTCCTCTGTAAGGTTGGTGGCGAAGCGGAAAAGCTTCACGTTGAAACGCTTGCTGTCGAAGGCGTGCCACTTGAGCTGCACCTGTTTCTTCTCGTACTGGGGAGCCCCGGCCATAGGCATCATAGGACGGCCTGCCTGCAGGTTTACAGGGGGTTGATACTCTACGGTCACCTTAACTGATGAACCATCCTTGGGAAGGACATCGCCGAGCTGTCCCGGGAAGTACTGAACCGCAAAGGTCTCGCGGATGTAGCTGTCCACGAACACTGTGTTGGAGCGGTTGGGTTTGCTGATAGGCTCGAGCAAGAGCCAGCGGCCGAGGAATCCTTGGGCGTCCGGAATTGCGTTGGGCGTTCTGGCAGGGACCATGTACTTGTCGAGATCGGTTGAAGAGTCAGCATAGACCTGGGCCCTTGAGGTGAAACCCGGAACAAGGAGCATCAGAGCTATGACGACACAAAGAGAACTGAAAGTTTTTTTCATAGGTCTAATTGTTAAACATTATTTAGGTTCGTTTAGCACAATATTAACACTTTTTGGCCAAATAACATCGGCTTTTATGCTTCTTTGTTCCTTGCTATTTGAAAATTATTGTCTATCTTTGTTTTATATGTTTTTTTAACCCTAAACAAATAATCTATGAAAAAACTTTTTGTAGTTATTGCATTGGCTATCCTTTCTATCAGCGCTAATGCACAGCTCTATTTGGGTGGCGCCCTCAGTTTCCAGGCTGCCGGCAACAACGCCACTGTTACCATCCTGCCTGAACTTGGCTACAACATCAACAAAACTTCAGCTATCGGTGCACAGATTGGCTGGAGCAACGCAACTGCTGCCAACAGGTTCGTCATCGCTCCTTACTACCGTTATGGCGTAAAGGCCTTCGGTCCTGTAAGTTTCTTCGTCGACGGTGAGTTCCAGCTTAATGCCTGGACCGCAGGTGGAGCAACAACAACCCAGTTCGGTGTAGGTATCGCTCCCGGTATCGCCATTATGGCCGGTAACAAGTTCTCATTTGTCGGTCACCTCGCCCGCATCGGTTATTACAACGGTGCCTTCGGCATCAACATCGACACCAACCAGAACTTCCAGATGGGTGTTTACTACCACTTCTAGCAGCTGGTCCAAGACCACAAAAAAAAACTTCGGAAATCTTTCCGAAGTTTTTTTTGTGCCGTTGCGACTGGTTTATTCGGCGTATATCACTTTGAGCACAGCTTCATTCCCGGTCCAGGAGATGTTGTATCCGGGATGAGACGCCGTCAGTGCGATGGCTGAATTCAGTCCGAGGCTTGAGCCGGGAGTAGCAGTCTTGTCGGCAATTTCCTTGGTCAGAGTGCGGACGAAGGCGGGGCCTTTGGCCGGATCTGCAAGGGTGAAATGATATTCCGCGTTCATCAGTTTGCGGGAAGTCACGTATGACTGCGAAGCGGTCGTCTTGTATCTGCCGAAGAAGCCCATATCCCTTCCGCCGCCTGAAGAACCCATCACAGGGCCGTCAAAGGTGAACTGGATATTGTCAAGGGTAACACCGTCGAGAGAGGTTGAAACGGCAGGAATGTACTCGAGCTTGTTGTTAGACGATCCCTGGGAAGCGTTGAAACGGTTTCTGACGTCTCCAAGAGTGCTGTTGGCTGAAAGTCCCATATCATAAACCTCACCATAAGCCGCGTGGACAGTGGTCTTGAACTCAGGTGCATAATAGGCGTCGGACTTTACGCTTGTGGTGAAGCCGGGAGTTGCGTCCGGCTGATAGACTGCAGGTGTGGTGACGGCATTGCCGGCCTGGTCTACATACCTGACGGCAGAAGAGTAAGACTCCACCTTTGAGATGTCTCCGGAGAAAACGTTTGCGGTCTGGATATCGTCAGGCAGCGTGAAGAGGACCCTTCCGGTCTTGTCGATGCAGCGGGGAGTCTCGCCGGGGCCGACTACATAAGCCTTGTCCTCGAAGAACGAAGTTCCGTCGAGATAGTCTGCAGTGATCCTGAAGAGGCCGTCCGGGCCGATGTAACCCACCTTGCCGTTCATAACGACTTTCGCCAGCTGGCAATGGAAGTTTTCAACGGCGTCGAAGACAGGTTCGATTGCAACCTCGCCCTTGGAATTGACGAATCCCCATTTGGAACCCACCTGCGAAGGAGTAAGTTTCGGTTCTGAGCTCCCGCACGAGGCAGTTGCCACCAGGATGGCAATCATCGCGAAAAAAGTAGAAATTTGTCTCATATAGAAATGGTCTTGTTATTTGCCGGATTATGAACTTTCAAAGTTACTGTATTTATTTCAAAAAATCCAGCAAGTCAGCCAAAAACGCCTGGATGCGCCGCAGTCCCCTATCCGAGCACCACGTCCAGTATCATCATCAGTGCGAATCCAAGCGCGAACCCCACTGTTCCGACATTTGAATGTTCGCCCTGCGAGTACTCGGGAACCAGTTCCTCGACGACGACATAGAGCATCGCGCCGGCGGCGAAAGCCAGCATATAGGGCATTATACCCAGCACGGACGACGCAAGCAGGAGCACCAGCGCGCCGCCGGCCGGCTCCACTATCCCGCTCAGGGCGCCGATGCCGAAGGCCCTCCAGCGGGAGTTCCCGGCCGCACGCAGCGGCATTGAAATGATGGCGCCTTCAGGAACGTTCTGTATCGCTATACCGAGGGACAGTGCGAAAGCCCCGGCCATATTGAAATCGGCAGTCAGGGCGCCGGCGATGGCTACGCCCACTGCCATACCTTCCGGAAAATTGTGGATGGTGACTGCCAGTGCCAGCTTGGCAGTACGGGAAAGGCGGCTCTGCGGCCCTTCAGCCCCGCCGACAGGGTGGATGTGCGGAGTAATGTAGTCGATGAGCAGCAGGAAGGCAAAGCCTGCCAGCAGGCCTATGGTCGGTGGCACGATCGCGGCCTTCCCTTCTCCCATCTCTATGGAAGGAATGATCAGTGACCACACTGAGGCCGCAACCATAACTCCCGAGGCGAAGCCAAGCAGGATTTTCTGCAGCAGCGCAGGCATCTCCTTTTTCATAAAGAATACGAAGGCCGACCCCAGGGCCGTGCCCAGGAACGGAATCATCAATGCTGTGAAAACCGGACTCATCTCTTTGCCTTAAGTTCACCGCAAAGATAGCAAAAGAAAACTTGCAACCGGGTTGCAATGATCCGCACTACAACTGGCCGGCCATCTGTGCACGGCGGGCTTCATAGTAGTCGTGACGCTTCGGATTTTCCGGAAACCAGCCGCGCAGCACGCGTTTTTCCTGAAGGAACATCTCGTGGATGCCCCAGAGGCAAGAGAATGCGAAACCTCCGATTATGGTCGACACAATGATGTTATCTATCAATAGCGATACGGCGCAGAAAGCCAGCCCGGCGACGAGCCATATCCACCAGCTGCGTCGGCCCAGGTGATATTCCATTTTGATTACAGCCGGGTGGCAGATGCCTATGCTCAGGAAGACGGCCGCTCCGACTATTATTCCACTCAGATTCATACTAAAACAATTCGTGCCTGCAAATATATGCAGGCACGATGGTTAACAATAGTCCGAAACGGGCCTTAAATAGGACTATTCGCTATGCCTTCTCAATTGTCCGATAATATCATCCAGCATACGGTATAGACCCGGTACGGTTTCAGGAGTTACGCTCTGGCAGAGCACGGACCTGCCGACGGTCTCGGGGACGTCCGTCAGTTTTTCCTGAAGCTCCTGTCCTTTCCGTGTAAGGCTGACAATCATCTGCCTGGCGTCTTTCTTTCCCTGGGTGCGGGTCAGGATGCCTTCGGCTTCCATACGCTTGAGAAGCGGGGTTACCGTGTTGGTCTCCAGCAACAGCCGCTTGGCTATGTCGTTCACCGGCTGGGAGTCCTTCTCCCACAGCACCACAAGGACAAGGTACTGGGGATAGGTCAGGCCGTGACTGGACAGCAGCGGATGATACGCCTGAGTTATCAGTCTCGAGGCGGTATACAGCCTGAAGCAGAGTTGGTTGTCAAGATTGAAGCGTCCGTCCATTACAGCATTTCTTCAATAACCTTCTCGAATGATGCGGGCTCAGCCACCGGAGCGAAACGTTTTACTACACTGCCGTCCTTGTTGATGAGGAACTTGGTGAAGTTCCAGAGGATGTCGCTGTCTTTTTCCACGCTCTTGCTGAGAGCCTTCAGCATCTTCTGGGTAGCCTTGCCCTTGAGGCCCTTGTACTCTTCTGAGGGAGCTGCCTGCTTGAGCCAGGTGAATACCGGACTCTCTTGCGGACCGTTCACGTCTGTCTTTTTCATCAGCTGGAAGGTCACACCGTGGTTGAGACGGCAGAATTCCTCGATCTGCTCGTCGCTGCCCGGCTCCTGGTGTGCGAACTGGTCGCAGGGGAAACCGAGAATCACCAGACCGCGGTCTTTGTATTTCTGATAGAGAGCCTCCAGTCCGTCGCACTGGGGAGTGAAGCCGCATTTTGAAGCTGTGTTGACAATAAGGAGGACTTTGCCCTCGAACTGAGAGAAATCTACTTCTGCACCCTTGTTGCTCAGGGCCTTGAAATCATAAATCGTTGCCATATCTTTTAGTATTTATATCGTTCACGATGCAAATATAAGACTATTATTTTATATCGCAAGCGATATTTACAAAAAGTGGCCTGAAATTTTGTAATTTCGCACATAATTCAAATTCCAGTCACTATGAAAAAGATACTGCTGATGATTGCCGCAACGCTTATGGCCGTTTCGTGCGCACAGGACAAGAGCCCTAAATACCTTGTTTTATATTATTCACAGACCAACACCACCAAAGCCGTGGCAGAGGAACTCTGCAAGAAACTTGGAGCCGACATCGAAGAGATCACCGTCGTCAATCCTTACGACGGAACCTATGAAGAAACAATCGCACGCTGTATGCGGGAAAGAGAAACCGGAGAACTCCCCGAAGTCAACCCTATCTCTGCAAATCTCGATGACTACGATGTGATCTTCTTCGGATATCCCATCTGGTTCGGCACCTGCGCCCTTCCCGCATTGAGTGCTCTGAAGACCCTTGACTTCAGCGGCAAGACTGTCGTTCCGTTCTGCACTTTCGGCAGCGGCGGACTCGAGGCCGGCATCAAGGACCTCAAGGCTGCGCAGCCCAAGGCCAATATCCTTGACGGCTATGGCGTGAGGGCAGCCCGCACCGACGCCATCCCCGCCGAAGTAGACCGTTTCCTCAAGGAAGGCGGATTCATCGACGGCGACTATGAAGAATATGAAGCCTTCGGCGCAGCGCATCCTGCCTCAGAAGCCGAAGTCGCAATCTTCAACGCCGCAGTCGGCACCTACCCTATGATCCAGGAAAAAGCCACGAACGTGGCATCCCGTCCCATTCCCGGCGGCACCGAATATCTCTTCGACACCAACGCTCCCGGCATCAAGATCTACGTAGTCGCCCCTGCCAGCAAGGAGCCCTATTTCACAAGGGTTGTCAGATAATCTGAGAAGACTGTCTCATAATGACTGAACTGCATCCGTTCGAGCCTTTCCTGCCCGATGATGCAAGGATTCTTTTCCTGGGCAGTTTCCCGCCACAGGAAAAACGATGGTCTATGCCTTTCTTCTACCCCAACTGGACTAACGATTTCTGGCGGGTTATGGGACTGCTGTTCCACGATGACAAAGACTGGTTCGCAGTTCCTTCAGAGAAACGCTTTGACATCGACAAGGTAAGGGAATTCTGCCGCACGCAGCGCATTGCCCTGTATGACACTGCCTGCGAAGTCCGTCGTCTGAAAGACAACGCTTCCGACAAGTTCCTTGAGGTTGTCACCCCCACTGACATCCCGGCCCTTGCGGACAGGATACCACAATGTGATGCGCTGGTTACAACAGGCCAGAAAGCCACTGATGTCATTGTCAGTACATTCGGTTGCGCAGAGCCTCCGATGGGCGGCAACACCCCGCTTGTCATAAACGGCCGTCAGCTGTCTTTCTGGCGTATGCCCTCCACTTCCCGCGCATATCCTCTTCCCCTTGCCCGGAAAGTCGAGGCCTACCGGAGCCTGTTCGACTTTTAGACATATTAACAAACACTATATCAAATGAAACGACTGCTTCCCATAATCATTCTTGCAACTTTGTCCGCGATATGTTCTGCGCAGACCGTAAAGTCCCGCACGGTCGAAGACGGTGGAACCGGCCCGTACAAGGCTATTATGGCCGGCGACGCATCCTGCCCGGACTTCACCATCTATCGTCCTGCAGACCTCGATGCCGCCACCAGGAACGGACGGCTGCCAATCATTCTCTACGGCAACGGCGGCTGCGCCAACAGCACCGTGGAAATCCGCTTCTTCCTGAACGAACTGGCTTCCCACGGATACCTCGCCATCGGCATCGGCCCTTATGACGATGAAGACTCCAACGAGCACTGGGTGGATGTTCTGTACAATATCTGGCCTGAAGGAAAGAAGGTCGTCCTGTCGAACGGCAAGGTGATTGAACCTCTTGCTCCCGCCGAGTCCCTGGCCCGCATCGAAGCCTACAAAAAGAGCCTCGCCGACGCCCACCGCGAGACCGAACGCAATCCTTCGTCTGCAGCCGCAACCTTCGCCAATGCTACGCAGGCCCGCCAGCTTCTGGATGCGATGGACTGGCTCACCGCACAGTGCATCGATCCCGCATCGGAATACTATCACAAACTCGACCTGGACAAAGTCGCTGTCATCGGACAATCTTGCGGTGGTGTCCAGGCTCTGGCTGTAGGTCACGACCCCCGCATCAAGACCTGCGTCATAATGAATTCAGGCATCGGAGATATGTCAATGCAGGGCTTTTCGGCACAAGGGCTGGAAAGCCTGCACACGCCTATGTTTTACCTGATAGGAGGCCCGACTGATTCGGCATATCCCAATTCAGCGAAAGACTATCAGCGCATCGGGAATCTGCCCATCGTGAGAATCAACACCCACGACGGCCATCTCGGAACCTACTACGAGCGCCACGGCGGAGCCTATGCCATTGCCGTTCGCAAATGGCTCGACTGGCAGCTCAAGTGCGACTCTTCGAATGCCGCTTTCTTCCTGACGGACGAAGCCCTCAAACGAGAATATCCCGACTGGAGCGTTGAGCGCAAGAACTGGGTTTCTACAGGTGCTGCCACCAACAGCCACGTCAAGTAGCGTCAGTTGCATACTGCTTCTACGACAGCCCGTCTCAGGTTTGCTTCTGCAACCGGACGGGTTGTCGCTTTTTCAAGCGGAAGGCTCCTGGGCGACACCTCGACTATCTTCGAAAAGCCGGCTTTGTGGAGGGCATCTTCATCTTCTATGCGGCCTGAAATGAGGATAACAGGAATGTTATATGCCCTTCTGAGCACTCCAAAAGGCACTTTTCCGCTTAAAGTCTGTAAATCCGACTTGCCTTCGCCGGTGATGATAAGGTCGGCCCCTTCTGCCAGGGAGTCGAAGCCTGCAAGGGTCAGAATCCTGTCTATGCCGGATACGCCAGCGGCATTGAAGTAAGCCATAAAAGCCCCGCCAAGTCCACCGGCAGCTCCGGCTCCCGGGCGGCGGCTTATGTCCATCCCCGTTTCCGCCAGCATAACTTTCGCAAGAGCGGTCAGACGCTCTTCGAGGGTTTCCACATCAGCCGGCGAAGCGCCTTTCTGCGGAGCGAAGATTCTCGCAGCTCCTTCCGGTCCTGTGAAAGGATTGTCAACGTCGCAGAGCAATTCAAAACTGCAGCCTTCGAGGGCTTCCTTCAATCCCGGAACGACCATCATCCCTGCACCTCCGTCGCAGGTTGCAGTTCCGCCGAGACCGATGAGGAAGCGGGACGCACCTTGGCTGCGGGCAGCGAGCAGCAGTTCCCCCACTCCACTGCTCGAGGCAATGAGCGGATTCCTCTCGGAAGGGGCCAGATGCTTCAGGCCGCAAGCTTCCGCCACCTCAACGACAGCCAGATCGCCACAGAGGCCATAGCTTGCAGTAACCTGCCTGCCCAGCGGATCGGACACTTTTGCCTGAAGCAGCTTGCCGCCCAGGGCTGACATTACAGCTTCGACAGTTCCCTCACCTCCGTCTGCCAGCGGCAGCTCCACCAGCTCCCAGTCGGGATGCAGCTCCCGCAGGGCCGACGCCATTGCTGCAGCGACCTGAGCTGCTGTCATACAGCCTTTATAGGAATCAGGGGCAAGGATTACTTTCATTGCACTATCCTCTGATACGCAAGCCTCTCGTCTCCGGACAGCAGATAGATGATGCCGCAGTAGCTGAATCCGTGCTTGAGGATATTGTGCTGCATAATGCTGTTGTCCCTGTGGGTATCGATGCGGATGTTGCCGTCGACGCTGAAGGCATAATCCATTATGGCCGCGAAAACGCCGTGTGACTCCGCTGTACTGGCAATGCGGTGGATTACGTGATAGGGCTTTTCGTCGTCAAGCCACTTTCCGCCGTATATCACATTGTAGGTCGGCTCGGGAGAAGCGATCAGGGCGAAGTAGGCCACAACCCCGCCGTCTTCGCAGATGACGAAGCCGTTCGCTGCTGCAATATCCGAAAGGATTACTTCCCCGGACGGATAACCGTCGTTCCACTGGAACATATTGCCTGAGGCACGCATAATCCCCTTGGCTGCCTCGATGACGGACATAATTGCCGGCAGATCGGCTTCACGCGCAAGTCGGACGGTTTTCATTGGACAGGCCTCCGGCAGAATGATGGAAGATTATTGTTTCGCTCCGGTAAAGGTAAACCCGGCCTTCTCCACCGCCTTGCGGATATCCTCCTCCCTGGCATTGCCCTTCACGACAAGTGTGTTTGCGGCAGGTGTGGCGACAGCCTCGCTGACACCCTTCACCTTATGGACAGATTCCTCAACGGCAGCCTTGCAGTGGTTGCAGTGCATACCTTCGACGCCGTATACTATCGTGCCTTCAGCGGCCGGCGCCTTTTTAAAACGGTCGAATAATTTCATAGCTAGTGCATAAATAATCATAATCAGCAGCACTACGGTGCATACGATGCCGAAAGGACCCGGCACTGCCGTATGGCCGTGAGCGTGCCCTGCAGACTCCGGAAGCGTCGCTCCGATCCCGATGGCATTGACCAGCAGGCCGAAAAGGACCGAGAAGCCGATGATGGTGAGAAGATAGACGGCAGTGAAGCGCTCGCCCATTGATTTGCGCACCACCAGGACAGACGCGATGTTCACCGCCGGCCCGGCCATCAGCATAACCATAGCCGCACCAGGCGACAGACCTTTCATAATAAGAGCCGCCGCCACAGGTATGCTGCCTGTAGAACATATATACATAGGGACTGCCACCAGCAGGATAACCCCCATCTGCAGGAGCGTGTTGCTGCCCACGGACAGGAAGAATGAATCCGGCACGGCCACCTGTATGAGGGCGGCGATAATCAGGCCGACGAGAAGTCTTGCGCCGATGTCCTGCATCATCTCGAAATATGCATAGCGGAACACTCTGAAAAACCTGTTGCCCCGTGGCGCCGCAGCCGTCTGGCAGCAAGCCTCGTCGCTATCACTCTCAGGCACCAGACGGTTGACGAGGAAACCGCCGCAGACACCCGTAATCAAGGCAGCAGCCGGCCTCAACAGCGCAAAGCCGAGCCCCATCATCGAAAAGGTAGCAAGTATGGAATCAATGCCGGTCTGAGGAGTGGCGATAAGGAACGAAGCCACAGCCCCGTTGGACGCCTTCTCATTCTTGAGGCCGACGGCCGTAGGAATCACCCCGCAGGAGCACAGCGGCAACGGGATGCCGAGCAGCGCAGCCCACAGCACCGACCACTTGTTGTCCCTGGACAGGAAGCGGGTATAGAACTTTCTGGGCACATACACGTGCAGCACCCCCGCTATCAGGAAACCCAACAGCAGATAGGGACTCATCCTGGCAGTCACCCCAAGCAGTGAAAGGAAAAATGACTTCATATCCGAAGCGCAAAAATACCATTTTTTCTACAAAATCAGCAGGGCGATGCGTGCGCAGGCCTCTGCATCCGCCAGCGCGTGATGATGATTGACGAGTTCGTACCCGCAGGCGGCAGCCACCGTCTGCAGCTGATGATCCGCAAGCCGCCGCCCGAAATACCGCCTCGAAGCCGCAAGCGTATCGTAAAACACATAGTCCGGATAATCCATCTGATAGACCCGGTGCACAGCCTTCAGGCACCCCTCGTCAAAACGGCTGTTGTGCGCCACCAGCGGCAAGCCCTCGATCATCGGCGCCACCTTCTCCCACACCCGCGGAAACACCGGCGCGCAATAAGTATCCTCCGCACAAATCCCGTGAACCCTCTGGCAAAACCACTGATAATACTCCGGCTCCGGCCTGATGAGGCTGTAGAACGAATCCACAATCTCCCCTCCCCGCACAATCACAACCCCCACGCTGCACACGCTCGACGGCTGCTCATTCGCCGTCTCGAAATCTATCGCTGCGAAATCAGTCATCCGACTACTCGAATATCTCCGCCAACCGGGCAGCGAGGGCCTCGCCGCGCAACCCTCTGGCGACGATAGTGCCTTGGGGGTCGATCAGCAGGTTGTCGGGGATTGCGTTGACCGAATAGACTTCAGAGGCTTTGGTGTCCCAGTATTTCAGGTCTGAGAGATGGATCCAGGGCATTTCCCAGTCTTTGATCGCCTGGATCCAGGGGTCCTTCTCCTTGTCGAAAGACAGGCCGACGATGTCGAAGCCCTTGCTGTGATATTTCTTATAGGCAGCCACCACGTTCGGCATCTCAGCCTTGCAGGGGCCGCACCAGCTTGCCCAGAAGTCTACAAGTACCCACTTGCCCTGTCCTACATACTCGCTCAGCTTGTGCATCTTGCCGTCCGGAGCTGCTTCTTCGAGGTCAAGGAACTTCTGGCCGACGATTGACTGCTGGCGGTCTGCTGTCGCTTTCTGCAGAGCTTCCGAAAGATCCAGCCTGCGTTTGAGATCCTGCACATAGGGATGCTGCGCGAAGGGAGCGTCTGAAGCTACCAACTCGTCGAACTTCTCCTTGCCGGCAAGTGAGGGCACGTGAGAGATGAATGCCACGGGAATCAGGTTGTCCATATTCTCTTCAATGATGTCCATAAAAGAGTCGGCGTATTTTTGCAGCCTGTCTTCATACTGGGCGATGAACTCCTCTTCCCTGGCCTGCTGCTCGGCCTCCGGCAGAGACAGATAATCGTCGATAAAGCTGCGGTACTCTGCATAGGCGCCTGTGTCTTTTTTATCCCACTCGGAGAGTTTGGTGTTGAGGGGAGAACCGGTGAGAGTGCTGTCGGCGAGGTCTATGCGGACAGGCTTGCCGTCATTGAAGAGCGGAAAATACCAGCTGTCATCAAAGCTGACCGACAGGAACGCATCCTTTTCGGCATTTCCTTTCATATTGAAAGAGCCGCCGGCAACGACCGCACTGTCGATGGGAGCCGACAGGATGCGGTCCACCAGAGAAACCACAGCCCCGTCCTGCGGAGCGTTAACACCAGTCACGTCATATTTAGCGATGTTCGAGGAACAAGCGACCACCGTCATTGCGGCGACAGCCATCATTAGAATCGATATCTTTTTCATATTCTTAAATTTTCGCAAAAATAGGAATTAATTTATCACTAAATTTGTTGTGTATGCGGAAAAGCGACATCATAGGGCTTGTACTGCTGGCATTCGCCGTCGGATGCCGACTGCTGACTCCCCTCGCTGATTTCTACGCCGCGCACTGCTACCCTGCCATCTCGACGGTGCTTTCGCTGGCCGCTGCTGCAGTTCCATTTTCCCTCGAAGAAATAGTCGTCCTCGGCTTCGTCGCCGCATTCATAGCCATCCTTGTCCGCTCCATCCGCCGCAAAGCCGGGTTCTTCAGCTGGCTGGGCAGGACCGCCCGGGCGGCGATGTGGCTTGTGGTCTGGCTCAATCTGGGCTGGGCCTGCAACTACTTCCGCACGCCTCTTTACGACAGGCTGGGCATCGAGAAGGCGTCCTACGACGAGCAGGCCTTCGAAGGCTTCCTTGCCGATTATACCGAAGCCCTGAACGAGGCTGCAGTCAGCACTGCAGCGCCGGACAGAAAAAGCCTCGAAGCTGACATAAAAGATTATTATACCAACGAAGTATCTGCCAGCGGATATACGAAATTCCACAAGTGGCAGCACGTGAAGGATCCGCTCATCAACCGTCTCTACTCCGCAGTGGGTGTGCTGGGATTTATGGGGCCGTTCTTCTGCGAATCCCAGCTCAACAAAGAGCTGTTGGAAGAACAGTATCCCTTCACTATGGCCCACGAGCTCGCCCACCTCGCCGGTGTGACCAGGGAGGCTGAGGCCAACTACTGGGCGTTCATCTACTGCAGGCGTTCAGACCTCCCAGCCGTCCGCTACAGCGGACATCTGGCCCTCCTGCCCTACGTCTCCGCCAGCGCCAGGGCCAACCTGCCGGCTGAGCGCTATGACGAGTGGAAGGCAGGCATTGACAGCAAGGTGATTGAAGACTCCGCCCGCTCCAGCCGCTATTGGAATGAGCGTAGGGTCGGCATCATAGACAAGGTCCAGCAATGGATGATGGACCGTTTCCTGAAGTCCAACGGAGTGACGCAGGGAGCCGGGGATTATTACGGCGTCGTAGAGATGCTGATGACGATGGATGGCCGCGCAGGACAAGGCCAGTGATTCAAGAAGTTTTTATATATTTATGTTCGTTTACTCTATACACACGATATGAGAATACAACGATTCTTTTCTGCAGTCCTCCTCGCTATGATCGGAACGGCTGCAATCGCCCAGCCCCAGTCTACGGGGGCGCAAGGCCCGGACGATGAGTTTTCAGTGATTGAAGGGACATCTGTCCTCAGCTACAATTTGTCGAGGGAGTTCGACATCCATTCCCGTGCAGGGTATGGTCCCGTTTTTTATATATTCCCCGACGGAAGGCTCGACGCGGCTTCCGCCAAGAAGCTGGCCCAGAGGCTCGGTCTGCCCGACATCATACGGCAGTTCGGAGGCCGCATAATGCTGGTGAATCCGACTTCCGACAAATGGCAGGAAAGGGATCGACCGCCTTCCGGCAACTGCTGAGCCGAGGCAGCTCCCCCACCAACATCAAGATCGTCGGATTGGGCTCAGGAGCCACCTTCGTCAACAACTATATAGCTCCTTCTGACCTCAGCGGCGTGGTTGCGGGAATCGTCTCGATCAACGGCGATCCGGGCAAAGTGTGCAAATATCCCGTACCTGCATATATCGGAGGCAGAAAAGCTGCCAACACAGCCAAGCCTTACCAGGCTGCGGCAGCTGCGGCCCCGGCGGATCCTCTGCTGAAGGTGATCGTGAACTCAGACTCGAGCGAGCCCGAAGCCGGGCTGTTCGCAGACGCGTGGAACAGGCTCCTGAGCGCAAACTACCGCTACAACAACCTCTATCGCACTTTCTACTCGAGCAGGGGCATCGACAATCCCGAGGGAGTGAAAAACTTCGAGCTCGTGTCCATCCCTGATTTCAAAAGGACGGGGATGAAACGCATCGCCGTCGAATATCCGCTGGTGGACGCGAACGCCCCCGGCAGGCCGGAAAATCCGGACAAGTATCTCTGGTATGAATATATCCCCCTGCAGGCCCAGAATGCACAGGCAGGCAGCGTGCCGCTCGTAGTGCTGCTTCACGGCCACGGCAATGACCCCCGCACCCAGAGCGAGACCTCAGGCTTTGTAGAGCTGGCGGCGGAAAAAGGTTTCATTGCGGTAGAAATGGAATGGCAGGGCGGCAACGGCTACGTCGCTATGGGCCTTGACGGCATCGAGGCTGTCATCAGCGTCCTTCTCAAGAAATATCCTCAGATAGACGCTTCAAGGATATACGCCGAAGGTCTTTCTGCCGGAGCTATGACCAGCAATATGCTCGGGGTGCGCAAATCGCATCTCTTTGCTGCAGTCGCCGGCCATTCGGGTGGAATATTCTCAGGAAACGGCATCGGCTACTATGCCTACGGCAGCGAACCTCTGATGAACGAAGCCATCCAGAAAAGAGGCCACGTGGAAGTCGGCTACTGCTCTGTAGTCGGCACCCACGACGACACCATTCCTTTCTACAACCGCAGCAACTGGAGCGGAAACCCTTACCTCAACGTCTGGAGGATCTATGAGACTGTGAATGGAATGGATGTCACCGGCGACCTGGATTTCAGCGTCGATCCCGTTTTCGGTTTCGCCCTCAGGGACAGGACTGTCATCCACACCGGCAAGAGCAACGACATCACGATCGAGTTCGGACAGCTGTACAAGGACAGCCGGCCGATGATACGCCTGATGGTCATCAACAATTACGGCCACTGGAACTTCAAACCAGCCGCCGCATACATCTGGGACTTCTTCACCCACTTCTCCCGCGATCCCGAGACTAAAGAACTTAAATACGAATAAACACGAATCTGCAATGAAACGGTTTTTCATTCTATCCCTGCTTGCCTGCTTTACCCTGACGGCTTGCGCACAGACAAAGAAAGTCTCTATCCTGGGAGACTCTTATTCAACATTCAAGGACTACAATCCGGAGGGATACAACCCTTTCTATCCGGATGCCAACAATGACGTCAAGGAAGTTGAACAGACCTGGTGGGACCTCTACATCAAGGCCAAGGGCTACCAGCTGGAAAAGAACAACTCCTGGGGCGGCACCACCATCTGCAACACCGGATACTTCCACAGGGATGTTTCGTCATCTTCATTCACAAGCCGCGTGGATATGCTCGGCGATCCGGACATCATCTTCGTCTTCGGAGGCACCAACGACGCCTGGGCCGGAGCCCCTGTCGGAGAATACAAGTATTCCGACTGGACTGCGGAGGATATGAAGGACTTCCGCCCCGCCCTCGCCTGCCTGCTGGATATGCTGCAGAAACGTTATCCCAAGGCCAAGATCTATTCTCTGCTGAACTCTGAGCTGAGAGAAGAAATCAACGAGTCGATGCGCGTCGTATGCAAGCACTACGGAGTCCAGCTCATCGAACTGCACGACATCGAGAAGCAGAACGGCCACCCGTCGATAAACGGAATGAAGAGCATCTGCGAGCAGCTGCTTGAGGCCATAGACTAACCCGGGTATGGAATTCAGACCGCTCAGACGTTTCAAGCAGGCTGCTTCAGCCGAGGAGTGCCAGGCCGTGCTGTCTTCAGCCTGGCGTGGTATCCTTTCTGTCCACGGTGATAACGGCTATCCCTACGGAGTGCCTGTGAATTTCCTTTACTCGGAGGGAATGATATATTTCCACTGCGCCAAAGCCGGCCACAAACTGGATGCCGTGCGGGCTGACGACAAGGTATGCTTCACGGTGCTTTCCGAGCCGGCAAGGAATCCCGGCGAATGGTGGAACTGCTTCACCAGCGTCATCTGCTTCGGCCGCATCCGCGAAGTGACGGACAAGCAGCAAACCGACAGGATTCTGAGGCAGATCGGGGCCAAGTTCTTCCCTGAAGGTTACGACCTTGAGAAGGATATGACAAACAATGCCCCGAACGCCCTGGTGATGGAAATCACCATAGACCATATCTCCGGAAAGCACGTCCGTGAGAAATAGAAAAACAAATAGTTTATTATGGCAGATATCATCATTGCTCTTGTCTTCACCGTAACTTAACAGGGCGCAGCAGAGCCCGGCATATTCCCCTTGAGGGGAACGTCGCGCTGCGACAAGGGGTGAAAAGGAGGCCTGCTTGCAGGCCGATATCTCCACATAAAAAGAGGGACCTCGGGGTCCCTCTTTTTATGTGGAGATGGGCGGACTCGAACCGCCGTCCAAACAAAGCACCAACAAGCTTTCTACACGCTTATCCTCCCTTTGATTGTCGGCGACGCACTGCCGGGCGGCAGGCTATGCGAAGCTTATCCTCTGAATCTTAGCGGGTAATAGAGGAGTCCACCCGAGCAGGAATTGTCTGATGATACCCCGTTGGTCCGGAGCGGCATTCCAAAACCCCGGCGGGATACTCGTCGACTGGTCCTTGACCGGCCGATTAAGGAGTCGAGCTTAGCTCAAGACTACGCAGCGAGTGAATAGTTGTAGTTGCCAGTTATGGCTTGAGGTCTGAGATTTACGAGAGGGGCCACGACTCTCGGCGTGCTTACCGGTCAATGTCATTTGCTGTCAAAACCAAAACATCCCCATTGAACGATTGCACTCCAAAGATGCAAAAAATACTCCGAATGTTGCGTCACCTATGCCGATTATTTCGTAAATTTGGAAGAATCTGTTAAAATTTATCTATCGTAAATCCAATAACTATGAAGAAACTGTCCTTAATGGTACTCGCCCTGCTGCTGTGCATCAGTGCGTCCGCACAACAATCCCTGCAAAGCAGGGCTGCCGTGAAATCTCCGGAAATCAATCCCGACAAGACCGTTACCTTCCGCCTCGTCGCTCCCAAGGCCGTCCGCGTGCAGGTAACCGGTGACTTCCTCCCTGCCGGTCCCAACGGCCAGCAAGGCGTCGCCGACCTCGTTGAAAAAGACGGAGTGTGGGCCTTCACCACCGAGAAGCCCCTCGATCCCGAGCTTTACTTCTACAACTTCATCGTCGACGGTCTCAAGATCAACGACCCCAACAACGTCCATATGATCCGCGACGTGGCCAACGTATTCAACGTATTCCTGATCGACGGCGGCCGTGCCGACCTCTACAAGATCAATGACGTCCCCCACGGAACCGTTGCAAGAGTCTGGTATGACAGCCCTGTCGTAGGCTTCGACCGCAGGCTCACCATCTACACTCCTCCGGGATACGAGCAGAACCCCAAGGCCAAATATCCGGTATTCTACCTGTTCCACGGTGCCGGTGGAGACGAGGAGGCGTGGATCGCCCTCGGACGCACCGCCCAGATTATGGACAACCTCATCGCCCAGGGCAAGGCTAAACCGATGATCGTCGTGATGACCAACGAGAATATGAACCAGGAGGCCGCCGCCGGCGAGTCTTCATTCGGATTCACCCAGCCCAGTATGGGCGCAGGCGGAGCTTCCCGCCAGATTCCCCAGGGCGCCAACTTCGTCACGGCCTTCCCGGACATCCAGAAATACGTAGAGAAGAACTACCGCACCATCAACAAGAAGTCTTCACGCGCTGTCGGCGGTCTTTCAATGGGCGGCTTCTACACCGTGAGCGTTTCATCTGAATATCCCGACACCTTCGACTATATGGGCGTCTTCTCAGCCGGTATGAGCCTGTCACAGGATCCCGCCGAAAAGGCCAAGACAGAGGCCAAGATAGCCACCCAGTTCTCAAAGAAGCCCAAACTCTACTGGATCGCCATCGGACGCACCGACTTCCTCTACGATTCGACCAAGAATATGAGGGCATACTTCGACGAGAAGGGCTATCCCTACAAATACTACGAGAGCGGCGACGGCCACATCTGGCGCAACTGGCGCATCTACCTCACTGAGTACGCCCCTCTCCTTTTCCAGGACTAACCAACAACCTATTATAAACTACTATGAAGAAAGACATCAGCAGAAGAGACTTCCTGCAGAAAAGCGCCCTTGCCACAGCGGGCGCAGTGCTGGCATCATCCCCGATGTTCGGCAGAAGTGCAGCAGAAATCGCAGAATCGATGGCAGCCCCCCAGGTCCGCAGGCCGGGCCCGAACGACCGTCTTAACGTCGTCGGAGTCGGCATCGGCGGCCGTGGCGGCGCAGACATCGACGGCCTTGCCAAGACCGAGAACATCATCGGCCTTTGCGACGTTGACTGGAGCTACGCAGCCCCCAAGTTCAACCAGTACCCGAACGCTCAGAAGTTCAAAGACTACCGTGAGATGTTCGACAAGCTCGGCAACCAGATCGATGCGGTTGTCGTAGGTACTGCCGACCACACCCACGCAGTCATCTCCGCACAGGCCCTCGAGATGGGCTGGCACGTATACTGCGAGAAGCCCCTCACCCACACCGTATATGAGACCAGGCTGCTCACCAAACTCGCCGCCAAGAACAAGGTTGCGACCCAGATGGGTAACCAGGGTGCATCAGGCAACGGCGTGCGCAAGATCTGCGAAGCAATATGGTCAGGTATGATCGGTGAAGTGACCAGAGTCGACGCATTCACCGACCGTCCCATCTGGCCGCAGGGCCTCGAGACTCCTACCAAGGTCGAGAAGGTTCCCAAGACCCTCGACTGGGATCTGTTCCTCGGTCCGGCCAAGAAGCGTCCCTACAATTCTATCTACCACCCGTGGAACTGGCGCGGCTGGTGGGACTTCGGCACCGGAGCCCTCGGCGATATGGCCTGCCACATTATGCAGCCCATCGTGCAGGGCCTCAAGCTCAAATCTCCGACAGCCGTGCAGGGCAGCTCCAACTGCCTGATGGTGGACTGCGCTCCCGACGCACAGATCGTGAAGTTCAAGTTCCCGGCCCGCGACAATATGCCGAAGGTTGCTATGCCTGCTGTCGAAGTCACCTGGTATGACGGCGGCCTCAAACCCGAGCTGCCCGCAGGATGGCCCGCAGGAAAGGATCCCAACGACGGCGGCGGAGCCTGCATTTTCTACGGAACGAATGACATCCTCGTATGCGGCTGCTACGGACGCAACCCCTGGCTGATCTCCGGCCGCGAGCTACCCGCTCCTACGATGACCCGCAACATTCCCAATGAAGACCATCACCTCGACTTCGCACGCGCCTGCAAGGAGTCTCCGGAAAGCCGCGTGAAGACCGTGTCTGACTTCGAATCCGCAGGCCCGCTCAACGAAATGGTAGTTATGGGCGTCCTCGCAGTACGTCTGCAGGGCCTCAACCGCGAGCTAGAATGGGACGGCGAGAATATGCAGTTCACCAACATCACCCCGAACGACACCATCAGGATGA
>JAFXPV010000049.1 GCA_017527625.1 Bacteroidales bacterium
ACGGGTGTCTTGGTTGGCGCCGCAGAATGCGTCTACTACATAGAGGTCCTTGCCAGAAAGCTCGGCGAGTGCCAGATCCTTGACCTTGCCCCAAACTTCCTCGCTCATAGGATGGTTGTCGTTCTTGTATTCATCAGAGGTCCACCATACGGTATCCTTTGACTGAGGATCCATAACGATGTATTTGTCTTTGGGAGAACGTCCGGTGTAAACTCCGGTCATTACGTTCACAGCACCAAGCTCGGTGAGGACGCCTTTGTCGTAACCAGTCAGAGACGGGTTCATTTCATCTTTGAAAAGATCCTCGTATGAGGGGTTGTAAGTAACTTTACCGGCGTTCTTGATACCGTACTTTGCGAAATCGATCTTTGCCATAATGTTTATAAAAATATATTAAATGATTTTTGAATAATGCCTTTTTACTCAGCTGCAAAAGTAATATTTTATTTTTGAAAAATCGAGCCCAAATATGCAAAAAACCAAGCCTATTTTCGTAACTTTGAGAGACTATGGAAGCCACTCTGAAGAAATATTGGGGATACGACTCCTTCCGCCCTATGCAGAAGGAGATAATTTCGTCTGCCCTGGAGGGCAAGGACACCCTGGCCATCCTCCCCACCGGCGGCGGCAAATCCATCTGCTTCCAGGTCCCTGCGATGATGAGGGACGGCATCTGCATCGTCGTCAGCCCGCTCATCTCGCTGATGAAAGACCAGGTCGAGAATCTCTGCGCACACGGCATCCGCGCGATGGCTGTCTACTCGGGTATGAGCTTCCGCGACATCGACATCGCCCTCGACAATGCCATCTACGGCAGCTACAAATTTCTCTACGTATCCCCCGAGAGGCTGCATACCGAGATTTTCAGAGTCAGGGTGGCCAAGATGAAGGTGAGCTACCTGGTGGTCGACGAGGCGCACTGTATTTCCCAATGGGGCTACGACTTCCGTCCGGACTACCTCAAGATCAAGGATCTGCGCGCTATCCTGACTGACGTCCCTGTCATCGCCCTCACGGCGACGGCGACCCGCTTCGTGGCTGAAGACATAATGAAGCAGCTGGGCTTCGCGCAGAGCAATATGCTGGTGTCCGGCTTCGAGCGGCCCAATCTCAAATATGTGATCAGGGAGTCGGAGAACAAGCTTGGCCAGTTGCTGAAGCTCTGCCACGGTGTGGAGGGCAGCGGCATCGTCTATGTCGCCCGCCGCAAGAGCGCCGAGGACGTCGCCCAGTTCCTCTCCAGCCAGGGCATCGACGCCGCGGCATACCACGCCGGTATGAACGGCAAGGTGCGCGCCGACATCCAGCAGGAGTGGAAAAGCGGGGCGAAGAGGATCATCGTGGCCACCAATGCTTTCGGAATGGGCATCGACAAAGGCGACGTGCGCTTCGTGGCGCACTACGAGATGCCGGCTTCTCCCGAGGCATATTTCCAGGAGGCCGGAAGGGCCGGACGCGACGGCAAGCAGGCTTACGCCCTGCTGCTGTGGAACGAGAACGACCTGGCTCGGCTGAAAAAGACAGCTCAGGCTGCATTCCCCCCGCTGGACTACATCAAGGATGTGTACCAGAAGGTCTTCGCATATCTGGGCATCCCTTACGAAGAGGGAGCTATGAGCAGCCGCAAGTTCGACCTCGAGAAGTTCTGCCACGAATACAAGCTGTTCCCCTCAAGCGCCTACTACGCCATCAAATACATCGAGATGTCCGGCTACTGGTCGCTGACCGAGGAAATCGACATCGCTTCGCGCATCAATATGCTGGTGGAGCGGGAGGCTCTCTATTCGCAGCAGCTGAGCCGCGACCTTGACGCGCTGCTGAACGTGCTGATGCGTATGTATCCCGGCCTGTTCGGCGGTTACATCACCATCGACGAGGAGAAAATCGCCTCCGCAGGCCACTATTCAGTCCTCTCTGTCGAGGCGAAGCTCAAGCTGCTGGACGCAAGGCGCATCCTCAAATACATCCCCAAGGTCAAGTCACCAATCCTCAACATCGTCAACGAACGCCTCTAC
Source organism: Bacteroidales bacterium (assembly GCA_017527625.1). Next base: position 2,016 of record JAFXPV010000049.1, read on the forward strand.
GAAAAGAACCTGCATCTGCCCAAGGACGAATACCAGGCTCGCGTCGAGCGCAATATGACCCGCATCGCCGCTATGGAGGAATATGTCCGCACCGCTGCGGACGCTCCGGAGCAGTTCCTGATAAACTATTTCAACGTATGATATCACTTAAACGCTTTCTCACTGTTATTGTTTCACTGTTGACCGTCACCAGCGCCTTCGCTGCAGGACGGTTGCACGACTCTTTTGATTTCGACTGGAAATTCACGCTGGGCGCCGCGGATGGCGCTGAGGCTCCCGGCTTCGACGACAGCGCCTGGGCAGACGTCCAGCTGCCGCACGACTGGAGTATGACCCTCCCCTATCTCACGCCCCAGCAGGGCGGACACGGCTCTATGGGCTTTATGCAGGGAGGCATCGGCTGGTACCGCAAGTCTTTCGCCGTGCCTGCCTCCTGGAAGGGCCGCCGCGTCAGCCTTGAGTTCGACGGCGTCTACCACCGCGCTACGGTCTATGTGAATGGACGCCAGGCCGGCTTCCACCCTTATGGCTACACTGCCTTCGCCTTTGATATTACCGATTATCTGCTGCCCGGCCGCGACAACGTGGTTGCAGTCAAAGTCGACCACAGCGATTTCCCCACTTCACGCTGGTATTCCGGCAGCGGCATCTACCGCCACGTATGGCTTAATGTCACCGATCCTGTGCACGTAGCTCTTTGGGGCACGTACGTGACCACTCCGTCCGTCAACGCCCGGCAGGCCGCAGTCAAGGTCGAGACTTCGTTGAAGAATGAAAGCGGGAAAGCGGCGAACGTCACTCTGACCAGCGAGCTGAAGGCTCCCGACGGCCGCGTCGTGGCAAAGCAAAGCTCCGCAGCTCAGATCCCCGCAGCGGGCAGGCAGACGGTCAGCCAGCTGTTCACCGTCGCCGCTCCCGCGCTCTGGGACATTGACTCCCCGCAGCTTTACACTCTGGTCACCACCGTGCGCCGCAGCGGCCGCATCGTGGACAGTTATGAGACTCCCTTCGGCATCCGCGACATCCGCTTCGACCCTGACAAGGGTTTCTTCCTCAACGGCCGCAGCGTCAAGATGAAGGGCGGCGACATCCACCAGGATGCCGGTTCGCTCGGAGCCGCAATTCCGGACCGTGCCCAGGAACGCCGCATAAGGCTTATGAAAGACACCGGCTTCAACGCCATACGCTGCAGCCACAATCCGCCGGCCCGCGAATTCCTCGACTGGTGCGACCGCATCGGAATGCTTGTCATCGACGAGTCGTTCGACAAATGGAAAGCCGGCTACTACACCCAGTGGTACGACGAATGGTGGAAGGCCGATCTTGGCTCAATGATTCTGCGCGACCGCAACCACCCGAGCGTCGTGCTCTGGAGCGTCGGCAACGAGACCCGCGAGCAGGGTGATATGACCGGTGAAGGCACAGCCCGTCTGGCTGCCCTTCGCGCCGAATGCGAGCGTCTGGATCCGAGCCGCAAAGTAGCAGTGACCACATCTCCTGACTACAAGCGCTCCTACAACAAGAACGGTTTCAACTCGGCCGTGGAGGTCGTGGGCTACAACTATCAGGAGCCGTTTTTCGACATCGACCACGCCCAGTTTCCCGACCGCATCATCTACGGTTCGGAAGTTATGCCGTATTACTCCGTAGGGAGCGAGCGTCTGCGCGAGTATATAGAGGTCAACCCCTGGTACGACTATGCCTCCAGGGATTTCATCTTCGGCTATTTCATCTGGGCTGCCATCGACTATTGGGGCGAATCTTCCGGCTGGCCGAGCAAGGGCTGGCCGACCGGCGTCTACGATGTCTGTATGCACGAGAAGCCGCAGGCCGCGTTCTTCCGCGCCGTCTGGAAAGACGAGCCGATAGTCAAACTCTCGGTGGAAGACCCGTCGCTGCCTCTCGACCGGGGCAAGGATATGTGGACCTGGCCCCTGCTCGCCTCCCATTGGAACTTCCCGCGCCACGACAACACCCAGATGGTGCAGGTGGACATTTTCACCAACTGTGAAGAGGTGGAACTTTTCGTGAACAATACTTCTGTCGGCAGGCGCCGTCTTGCCGACTTCCCGAACAATACCATCAAGTGGCGTATCCCCTACAGCCCGGGAACGATTCGTGCCGTGGCCTACAACGGCGGAGCTGAAGTCACCAGCGATGAGATGAAGACAACCGGAGAGCCGGTGGCCCTCCGCCTGAAAGCAGACCGCAGCGTGCTTGATGCCGACGGACAGGATCTGTCTTACGTCGAGATTGAGATGGTTGACGCCCAGGGCATCACAGTCCCGGACGCAGACCGCCCCGTAAGGATCGACGTGCAAGGCGCCGGCCGCTTCGTATGTATGGACAACGGCGACACCGCTGACAGCGGCGCCCAGCTGCGCTCCGACAAGCCCACCCTGATGGGCCGGGCCCAGGCCGTCATCCGCTCGGGCCGCACCCCCGGCACCATCCGCATCACCGCCACCGCCGACGGCCTCCCCGCCGCCAGCCTCCAGCTGACAGTCCGCTGAGAATAAAGCAGCCTACGGCTCTTTCGTCATTTTGACAGTCACCTCGTAATATTTGCCGTCGTCGAAGAATTTTATGGCGGTTTTCTCATAATGGAAACGCCGTAGAGAGGCAGGAAAGAATATCGTGAACGTCAGTGCAAATTTTATTTTATTTATTTTTGCACAGACTCAATGCAAGGGTACATTTACGGCCGTGATGAATACTGTCACCATAGACAAGGAACTGCTCTCCCCACTTCTCCTCAAGCGGGAAGACGACAGCCATAAGGGGGATTACGGACACCTGCTGATCGTGGCGGGGTGCGAACGTATGCCGGGCGCTGCAGTCCTGGCCACCGGCGCCGCCCTCAAATCAGGTTGCGGTCTTGTGAGCCTGCATTCTACCGGCAGGGCCCTTCAGGCAGTGGCGATCAACTTCCCATCTGCTATGCTTTCAGAAGATCCAGGGAAGCATTTCAGCGTTATGCCCGACCTTGAAAGCCGGCACTTCACAGCCATAGCGGCAGGCCCGGGACTGGGGAAAGCGGCCGAGACAAGAATAGTCCTTCTCAAGTTGCTCCGCGCCGCCCGGGGCAAGAAGATTCCCATCGTCCTGGATGCCGATGCACTCAACATCCTTTCTGAAACAGACAACTGGCAGGCACTGGTTCCGGAAAGCTCGATACTAACCCCTCATCTCGGAGAGCTCCGCAGACTCTTCCCGGCCGCCGGCAACGACGATGCAGAACCGACTATCCGCAACTTCTGCGAAAAGACCGGAAGCATTCTCGTCAGGAAAGGATTTCACACAAGAGTATACACGCCTTCGGGAGACTGCTTCGTCAATACGACCGGCAACCCGGGTATGGCAAAAGGCGGCAGCGGCGATGTGCTGACCGGACTGACCGCAGGGCTTCTTGCACGGGGCTACTCCCCTGTCGACGCCGCCATCCTCGGAGTATGGATCCACGGTTATGCCGGAGACATCCTCACCGAAAACTTCACCACTGAAGCCTACAACAGCCGCGACCTCATAGACGCCATCTGGAGAGGCTTCGCACTCCTGTCAGCCTAAGCCTCGCCGGCAAAACTGAGACTGCCGCAGTATGCATCTAAGCGCCGCAACACACATACTGCGGAAGCGAAAACGGCTTTTTTGCCGAAAAACGCTCCTTGGTATGCGTCCTTGGACCTCTACACGCATACTGCGGAAAATGCAATCGACGCTCCTTCGGGGAATGACGGAGGGCGCATCAAGTGAGGGCGAAAAGCGGTTGAGCGTAGTGAGCCGCCCGGGAGCGACGCTGTCTGAGCCACGTTAGGGCTGGGCTGAGTTTGAGACAGGCAAGATATTGCCTGTCGAAGACGAAGAACAGCACTAAAAGGGCGAGTTCGTCGCGATAGGCGAACGTAGCTCAACCGCAGCCCGAACGCAGCTCTGCGCCCGTAGGATTTCCCCGAAGGAGCATTCATTCGCGTATAGTTATCGTGTGCGCCATTGAACCCTGCTACGGGTACTTACAGAAGGGATGATTGGCGCACACCTACCCTTCAAGCAGGGGGTGTACGCCATCTACCCCTCCCGGAACGCATTCTGGAAGGGGTAGACGGAACACACTTCTGCGGGAAGCGTACTTCGGGAATGAGATTCTAAGCCTCGCCGGTGAAGCCGAGGGGCGGAGGTACGATGTTCTGCGGGATGTTCGGGAGCTTGATTTCTCCGTTCTCACGCTCATACCTGCTGATATTGTCCTGGAGAGCCTTGAGCAGCCTCTTGGCGTGCTCAGGAGCCATAACCAGGCGGCTTACCACCTTGGGCTTGGGAACGCCGGGCATCATCTGCACGTAGTCCATTATGAACTCGCTGTGAGAATGAGTGATGATGGCGAGATTGGTATAGATACCCTGAGCAATCTCAGGAGTAAGTTCGATGTTGAGTTCTTTCTTCGGAGTATCCATAGCCTGTAATTATTTGGCGATAGCGACGGAACGCGTCTCGCGGATGACAGTAATCTTGACCTGACCGGGATAAACCATCTCCTCCTGGATCTGTTTGGCGATAGATGCAGAGAGTTCCTCGCACTGAGCGTCAGAAACCTGTTCGGCACCGACAATCACGCGAAGCTCACGGCCTGCCTGGATAGCATAAGTCTTGGTAACACCCGGATGGGCGAGAGCGATGCCCTCCATCTCCTTGAGCCTGCGGATATAGGACTCGATGACCTCTCGACGAGCACCGGGACGGGCGCCGGAAATAGCGTCGCCGACCATCACGATCGGGGCGATGAGAGAAGTCATCTCGATCTCCTCGTGGTGAGCGCCGATGGCATTGCAGATTTCGGGTTTCTCCTTATGCTTCTCAGCTATCTTCATACCCATAAGAGCGTGCGGCAGCTCGGGCTCCTCCTCGCAGACCTTGCCGATATCGTGGAGCAAGCCGGCCCTCTTGGCAGCCTTGACGTTCAAGCCAAGCTCTGCTGCCATTGTGGCACAGAGATTGGCCACCTCGCGGGAGTGCTGCAGCAGATTCTGTCCGTATGAGCTGCGGTACTTCATACGGCCGATGAGACGGATCAGCTCACTGTTCAGACCGTGGATGCCAAGGTCGATGCAGGTGCGCTTGCCGGTCTCGAGTATCTCCTCCTCAAGCTGCTTCTTCACCTTTGTGACGACCTCTTCGATACGGGCCGGGTGGATACGACCGTCGGTCACAAGCTGGTGCAGGGCCAGACGGGCAACCTCGCGGCGCACCGGGTCGAAAGCAGAGATAAGGATAGCCTCGGGAGTGTCGTCAACCACAAGTTCGACACCTGCGGCAGACTCCAGGGCTCGGATGTTACGGCCCTCACGGCCGATGATGCGGCCCTTGATCTCGTCGCTCTCGATGTTGAAGACAGTCACCGCATTTTCGATGGCAGTCTCGGGAGCTATACGCTGTATGGTGTTGATGACGATGCGTTTGGCTTCTTTGGTAGCCGTCAGGCGCGCATTGTCCATTACGTCGTTGATATAGGTCTGCGCCTCGGTCTTGGCCTCGGCCTTCATAGTCTCCACAAGCTGAGCCTTCGCCTCGTCGGCAGTCATCTTGGCCACTTCTTCCAGCTTGACGATAGCCTCGGCGCGAAGCTTGTCATATTCCTCAGCCTTCTTGCTGACTATGTCCATCTGGACTTTCAGGTTTTCCTTGATGGTTTCGGTCTCTTTCTGCTTGCGGCCAAGCTCGCTGCTCTGCTGGTTGAGAGCCATCTCACGCTGTTTGATCTTGCTCTCTGCCTGCTGGATCTGAAGGTTCTTCTCGTTGATGTAGGTCTCGTGCTCGCTCTTGAGCTGCATAAATTTCTCCTTGGCCTGGAAAATCTTGTCTTTCTTGATGGCCTCACCCTTGGCCTCGGCTTCGCGGATGATCTGCTCGCCGCGGTTCTTGAGGATGATCTTGTGGATGAGGATATACGCCAGGATGCCTATGGCAGCGGCCACTATGGCGGTGATTATTATCGTCGTAATCATTTTGGTTGGTTATATAGCTTAGTTTTAGTTCCTAATCATATAACAACCGGTCGCGGGCTTTTAGAAAAAAAAGCCGTTAGTTAGCGTAATTAAGTCCAAAAATCTTAAAATAATTAAGATTTGAGCTCCGGAATATGCACCGCAAACTTCCTCCGTCCCGCAATTGGAATCCCCCGAAGGGTAACCTAGGCCTGTTTTTGGTTTCCGAGTTGACTCGTTTAATTTAAAAATGTTGATTTTGGCAAAGTTGCAAAGCTAACGGCTAGAAATGTACTTCTCCAATTTCGTATCAAGGTCATGCAGCTGTTGCATCACGTCTGACATCTCGTCCTTGTTTTCCAGCGAGATCAGACTCAGGGTCGTATCCAGCAGCACAATGCTCAGTATATCCTGCATATCCTTGTTTTCATATCTCTGAAGATAAGATGAAACCTTGGCATCAATCTTCTTGGCGGCCGCACGCACCTTCGGCTCGTTTTCAGGCGCAACCTGAAACTTGTAGCTCCTCCCCCCGATAGTAATATTTATTGTCTGTTTCTCCATCACATATTCAGCATTTCAATACAATTATCTATCTCCTGTATGATCTTCTCCACACTCCTCTTCGCACGGGCACGGTCGTTGGCTGAGATATTGAAAGCATCGACCAGTTGTAAATTCTTGTTCTTGAGTTTAAGTTGATCTATCTGTGTTTTTAGTTCTTCAATTGTTGTATTTTTAGCTAGGAGTTTATCCTGACAGTTTTCAAGCTCAGCCTCCAGACGCGTGTTTTCCGCCTTGCAGGCCTCGTACATCGAAATCAGAGTCTCTATCTTTGAGTTAAGTCCTTCGATAAACGCTTGTTCCATAGGATTACCTCCAGTATATCCTTGGCAAATTTAGTAAAATATTCCTGATAATCACTCTACAAAACACCAATTGTTTCTAACAACCGGATTGATGCTTCCCTCGGCAATCAGCCGCTCGTAGATGATGTCCCTGATCTCACCGTAGATGTCCAGCACGTAGCTGTTTTCTTCAGAGGTGTCGACACCGGCGCCTTCGGTAAGGAGGTTGCCGCCGCCCATCGCCCTGTAGGACGTCACGGCTACGGTATACTCTTTGTCAAGGTCGAAAGGCTGTCCGTTCTCGAGCGAGATTATCTCTATCCTCTCCCCTTTCGGTTTGCCGCGGTGCACCTTGTAGTTGATGCCGGCGGCCGAGTCTAAATTGTAGGTAGGTCCGACACCGTTCACCCAGTTGTCGTAGACATACTCGAGGTAGTCCTTAACCTGACGGCCGGACAGATGGATCTTGTAGAGCGAATTCTCGAAAGGATAGATGGAGAACAGGTCATTGTAGAGCAGGTCGCCGCTCCTGAGCACTCCGGTGCGGCCGAGCGGAGCCGCGAAGGAAAGCTGGGCCCCGGAAGCTGTGAGCTGGACATCGTGCAGCAGGCTGACATAGGGATTCGGCCCGTCGAAGACATCGTTCAGGTCGATGTCAGCGGCGAGAGTGCCGACCTTGCGGTTGGTGAAGTCCCTCACCTTCTCAAAATCCTTTTCAAATAATGCGTCATACTCCGCATCCCTCGGCTTGCCTGCCATAGGAATGAGTTCGCAGCTGATGTGCTTGTCGACAGGCCTGCCGCCTTCGAAGGTCAGGACTATTTCGCAATGCGCCAGATTCCTCGTGCGGTCGGCTGAATTCATAAGCATCGTGGGCTGGTTGAAGTTGGCTGGTTCCTCGACGGCGGGGGTGTGGTCGTGCCCGGCAATCACCAGGTCGACCCCGCGCAGGTTCTCAGCAAGCCAGAGAGAAGGATTCTCGACGTCATCCACCGTGCCGGTACCTTTGCCGGCGTGGATCGACAGGATCACTACGTCCGGCTTCTCCTTGGCCCTGACGCGGTCCACAAGATTCTGGGCGAAACCTTCAGCCTCGAGGAACTCGATCCCTTCGTATTTCTCTTCCGGAAGCCAGCTCTTGATCCTGGGGGTGATCATACCTATGACAGCGACTTTCAGCCCGTTCTTCTTCAGAATCGTGTACTCCTTGAAATAAGGCTTGCCGCTGTCCTCATAGACGGCGTTGGCGGCCAGCAGGGGCATCTTGTACTCTTTCTTGAGCCGGTCGTACACCGGATGGCCGGGCTCTATGTCGTGGTTGCCCACAATCACTGCGTCGCACTTCATATAGTCCATAATACGGGTATATATGTGCGGCTCGTCAGTAGCGACATAGTTGTAATAATAGGCCGCATTGTCGCCCTGCAGGTTGTCGCCGTTGTCGATGAAGATGAGGTTCGGATCGGCCTTGCGCGCCTCTTTGAGGTAGGCCGACACGTTGGACAGCGACTGCTGGTCTGCGCCGCCCGTGTAGCTCTGGCTGAAATACCGGCCGTGAACGTCAGAAACGGCATATATGTCAAGTTTGTATTCGCCATCCTTATGCTTGCAGGAGCAGGCAAGTGTCAGGACAGCCAGTGCAGCGATAAAAACTTTCCTTATCATAGTTCTATAGTAAATCTGTCATTGTCTTTCCAAATAGGGAATTTCTCCCTGTAGTCCGTCAGGGCAGCCCGGTCAATCTCGGCTTCGACGAAGCTGCGGCCATCGATTTCCATCACGCGTCCTAGCGGCGCACCGCCGAAATCCCAAACGTTCGAGCGGCCGTCGTAGTCACACTCAGGATCGCTGCCGACACGGTTGCAGAAGGCCACGTAGCACATATTCTCTATGGCGCGGGAGCTGGCCATCATAGTGGCATAGACCGAGCGGGATGCCGGCCACGAAGCCACATTCAGCAAAAGGTCGTAGGCATTGCCTTCATTGCGCAGCCATACGGGGAAGCGGAGGTCGTAGCACACCGACAGGCCGATGTTCCAGCCCCGGTAGTCAACCACAGTCTTGCTGCGGCCGCAGCTTATCACCTTGTCCTCGCCAGAGAATGAGAAAGCGTGCCTTTTGTCGTACTGGAACACTTCGCCCTTTTCGGTGACGAAATAAAGCCTGTTGAAGGCCTTGCCGCCGTCCTTGACGAGGATGGAGCCAGCCACGGCACAACCGGCGCGGGAAGCAGCGTCAAGCATAGCGCAGAGCGTGGGGCCGCCGCAAGGCTCTGCGTAATCGAGGTTGAACGTAAATGCCGTATTGAAGAACTCCGGGAAAACCAGAAGGTCAGGAGCGCCGCGCTCAGCAACATAGATGTCTACAGCACGGCTGAAAGACTCCCGGTTGCCGTCAGGGTCTTCCCAGCACGAATCCAGTTGGCATAAAGCAAGCTTCATAGCGATGATGTCGCCGCTAATGTACAAAAAAAAGACGGCTTCAAGAGCCGTCTTTTAAGCATCAGACAGAAAAAAATTACTTCTTAGCGAAAAATTCTTTAGCCTTGTCTATCGGAACGAGATCCTCGTCAAAAGCATAAGCACCTGTGCGCTCTGATTTGACCATGCGGATGCACTTCACTACATTTTTCTGGGTTTTGTCACCGCGGAAACCTGCAACTGCTTTCTTTGCCATAATTCTAGGATTTTAACAATTATTTAATCTCGCGATGGAGGGTTACCTTCCTCAGATAAGGATTGTATTTCTTGCGCTCCAGACGCTCTGTCGTGTTCTTTTTGTTCTTGGTGGTTACGTATCTTGAGATACCCGGAACACCGCTTTCTTTCTGCTCGGTGCATTCCAGAATAACCTGTACCCTGTTACCTTTCTTTGCCATGGCCTGTGAATTTTAAACGATGTCGATTAAACCTTTTTCCTGTGAACGCTTAAGGGTTGCGGCGAGACCGTTCTTGTAGATAGTCTTCATACCGTTGCAAGACACCTTAAGAGTGATGAACCTCTTCTCCTCCTCTGACCAGAATTTCTTAGTCTTCAGGTTGGGGGCGAATTCGCGTTTTACACGCCTTCTTGAATGGGAAACGTGGTTTCCAATCATTCTGGTCTTTCCTGTAACTTGACAAACTCGTGACATAGTATACTGATTTTTATATATTTCTGCTTTTGGGGGCTGCAAATATCAAAAATTAATTTTTAATAAGCAAATTATTTTGCTTTTAAAACAATCTTTAACAACCTGTTCCATCTTATATTCCTCGGGAAGGACTTGTTATGGTCCGTAGAGAGCCAGATCACAGAGGGTTTGCCCACGATGTGAGTCTCCGGAACGAAGCCCCAGTAACGGGAATCAAGAGAGTTGTGACGGTTGTCGCCCATCATAAAATAATAATCATACTTGAAGGTGTAGCTGTCTGCAGGAGTTCCGTTGATGTAGAACTTTCCGTCCTTCTCCACAAGGTCGTTGTCCTCATAGACGTCGATGATGCGGCGGTAGAGAGCTATGTTGTCCTCGTCGAGGGTCACGGTCGCGCCCTTCTTCGGGATCCAGAGGGGACCGTACTCATCCCTCGTCCAGCCTGTTTCGGTGAAGGGGAAGAGCATCAGCATCTCCTGGCTGCCGCTCTGGTATTCAGTCTCGATGTTCGCAGTCACTGAGACTACGTTCTTGAGAGACTTGACCTTTTCGAGCGCCTCAGCAGTGAGGAACAGCGAAGGATAGCCGGGCATCGTCTGGTTGAACCACGACTCCGCTGCGTTCACTCCGATGTCCGAAAGCACTTTGGGATTGATGGAAGATCCGTCGGTGACGACTGCGTAGCTGTACTGGATACCTTTGAAATCCTTCTGCTTGAGACCGTTCACGTAGACTTCTCCGTCGATGACCCGCAGGCTGTCTCCGGCCACTGCCACGCAGCGTTTCACATAATGGTCGGTCTTGTCGGCCGGGCGGGAGATCAGCGGACCGTAAGTCCTTTCGGTGTACTCCTTGCCGTTGAAACGCACGTGAGTGTAGTAATCATCGGCCGGAAGCCTTGACAGCACCGTGTCGCCGTGAGGAAAATTGAAGACTACATAGTCGTCGCGCTGCACTCCCGAGAAGCCCTTCAGCCTGCGGTACTTAACCTTTATGCCTTCGACATAGCAGGGTTTAAGGCTGCCGGGGAAGACATTATGCATAAAAGGCATCGAAACGGGATGCTCGGGAACTCTCGGCCCGTAGCTGAGCTTGTCCACGAACAGGAAGTCTCCGGTCATAAGGCTCGATTCCATCGAAGACGAAGGAATCTTGAACGACTGGAAGAAGAAGATGTTGATGAACGTCACCAGGATCACGGCGAAGATGATGTCGTCGAGCCAGTCGTTCCACGCACTGCGCTTCTGGCCTTCTTTATAACGTTTCTTCCAGAAGTTCCAGCGGACCTTCTTGGTGATGAAGATGTCAAAGATCACTCCCAGGCCGAGCAGCCACCAATAGTTGCCCAACCAGACTACCCATAGAACATAGAGTACGGCCCATATACCGAACCGTACCCATTTGTTCTTCAAGTATGATTGTTTTTCAGCCAAGCTTATTCCTTAACTGAATTTACAATTGCTTCGAATGCTTTAGGATCATTCATAGCCAGGTCGGCGAGGACCTTGCGGTTGAGACCGACGTTCTGTGCGTTGAGCTTACCCATAAACTGAGAGTAAGTCATTCCGTGCTGACGTGCAGCAGCGTTGATACGGGTGATCCACAGGGCGCGGAAGTTGCGCTTTTTGGTTTTGCGGTCACGGTATGCGTAGGTAAGACCTTTTTCGTATGTGTTCTTTGCAACGGTCCATACATTCCTTCTTGACAGGAAATTACCGCGGGTCTCTTTCAGGACTTTCTTACGGCGTGCTCTTGAAGCAACCGAATTTACACTTCTAGGCATAATTTTGCGTTTTTGAATGTCAGCGCCGGACCAGTTCCGGACTTGTCAGCTGTCCACTCGGTTAATAATAATGATTTACTTGACCAGCAGAGTTCTGATTCTCTTGTTGTCTGCAGGGGTTACGATGGCGATGTGGCCGAGGTTCCTTTTCTGCTTGTTGGTCTTCTTGGTGAGAATGTGGCTGTGATAAGCGTGTCTTCTCTTGATTTTACCGGATCCGGTGAGCGTGAAACGCTTCTTTGAACCGGAATTCGTTTTCATTTTAGGCATTTTCGATAGTTTTTATTTGTTTGTCGTAATGTTTACTTTTTTGAGGAAGGACCGATCATCATAATCATCCTCTTGCCTTCGAGCTTCGGCAGCTGCTCCACCTTGCCGTAATCTTCAAGTTCGATTGCGAACCTGAGCAGGAGTTTCTCGCCCTGCTCCGAGAAGAGGATCGAACGGCCGCGGAAGAACACGTAAGCTTTCACCTTGCTGCCTTCCTTGAGGAAGTTGATGGCGTGCTTCAGCTTGAACTGGAAGTCGTGCTCATCGGTCTGCGGACCGAACCTGATCTCTTTGATCACGACCTTGGATGCATTAGCCTTCTGCATCTTGGCCTTTTTGCGCTGCTGATACTGGAACTTCTGATAATCAATGATCTTACATACAGGCGGATCAGAATTGGGGGCTATTTCGACCAAGTCCAACTCCTGCGCTTCAGCCATAGCAAGAGCTTCCCTCAACGGGTAAATCCCCTGCTCTACGTTGTCTCCCACGACGCGCACCTGCTGTGCGGTGATTTCTTCGTTGATGCGATTCCTGTCCTCGTTCTTGTTGGTTCTCTGAGGGTTGGAATTCTTTTTCTGTGGTGTGGGTTTGGGCCGCGGCGGCCGGTAATTAGAAGTTGCTATTTTGGTATCCTCCTGTTAATTAAGTTGTTGGTAAATCTCGTCCTTTATCAGTTTCACAAAATCTTCAATTTTCATAGTACCGACGTTCACTCCACCCTGCTTGCGCACTGACACTGTACCTGCTTCGGCTTCCTTCTCGCCGACTATCAGCAGATACGGTATCCTCTTCAGTTCATTTTCACGTATCTTCTTGCCAATGGTCTCGTTACGGTCGTCTACGGAGGCGCGAATATCGGAATTATTAAACAATTCGCAAACTTTTTTTGCAAAATCGTTGTACTTCTCACTCAGTGACATAACTACCACTTGGTCAGGAGCCAGCCACAGAGGAAGCTTGCCGGCGGTGTGCTCGAGGAGCACAGCCACGAAACGTTCCATAGAGCCGAACGGGGCGCGGTGGATCATTACGGGACGGCTGCGCTTGTCGTCTGTGTCGATATATTCGAGTTCGAAACGCTCCGGGAGGTTGTAGTCCACCTGGATGGTGCCGAGCTGCCACTTGCGGCCAAGGGCGTCTTTCACCATAAAGTCGAGCTTCGGACCATAGAACGCAGCCTCTCCTGTCTTCACGGTGGTGTTCAGGCCTTTTTCAGCAGCCGCCTCGATGATGGCGCTTTCGGCCTTGGCCCAGTTCTCGTCAGTACCTATATATTTCTCCTTGTCTTCCGGGTCGCGGAGAGAAACCTGTGCTTCATACTCCTTGAAGTCCAAAGTCTTGAAGACATAGAGGATGATGTCGATAACCTTGCAGAACTCTTCCTTGATCTGGTCGGGACGGCAGAAGAGGTGGGCGTCATCCTGAGTGAATCCGCGCACGCGTGTCAGTCCGTGCAGCTCACCGCTCTGCTCATATCTGTACACTGTGCCGAACTCGGCGAAGCGCAGAGGCAGGTCCCTGTATGAACGGGGCTTGCTGCGGTAGATCTCGCAGTGGTGAGGGCAGTTCTTCGGTTTGAGCAGATACTCTTCCCCTTCCTGCGGAGTAGTGATGGGGCGGAACGAATCGGCGCCGTAGTGAGCCCAGTGACCGGAAGTCACATAGAGTTCCTTGCTTCCTATGTGCGGAGTGATGACCGGCAGATAGCCGTATCTCTTCTGCACCTTCTTGAGGAATTCCTGCAGACGGTCGCGCAGGTCGGCGCCTTTCGGCAGCCAGAGAGGCAGACCCTGTCCCACCCTGTTGGAGAAGGTGAAGAGCTCGAGCTCCTTGCCGAGCTTGCGGTGGTCGCGCTTCTTGGCCTCTTCGAGGAGCACGAGGTATTCGTCGAGCATACTCTTCTTGGGGAAGGTTATGCCGTAGATGCGGGTCAGCATCTTGTTATGCTCGTCGCCGCGCCAGTAGGCACCGGCGATGGAAGTCAGTTTGATGGCCTTGATGACAGATGTGTCGCGAAGGTGAGGACCGCGGCAAAGGTCGGTGAACGAACCGTTGGTGTAGAAACTGATGTGGCCGTCCTCAAGGCCTTCGATGAGCTCGCATTTGTACTGGTCGCCCTTCTCGGTGAAGGTCTTCATAGCCTCGGCCTTGGGAACGTCCTTGCGCACGAAGTGCTGGCCCTGGCGGGCGAATTCGGTCATCTTGTCCTCGATGGCCTTCAGGTCGGCGTCGGTGATCTGCTTGTCTCCGAGGTCTACGTCATAGTAGAAACCGTTGTCGATGGCGGGGCCGATACCGAACTTGATGCCGGGATAAAGAGTTTCCAGAGCCTCTGCCATAAGGTGTGAAGAAGAGTGCCAGAAAACCTTCTTGGCCTCCTCGTCCTCCCATTTGTGGAGCTTGAGGGTTGCATCCTCAGTTATGGGGCGTTCCAGGTCCGTCACCACACCGTTGACCGTTGCGGCCAGGACATCCGAAGCGAGCCTCGGGCTGATGGACATTGCTATTTCATAGGCGCTGATACCGCTTTCGTATTCGCGTACGCTACCGTCCGGAAAAGTGATCTTTATCATAATCTGTCTGTTGATATGTTCATTATAAGGCAGGCAAAGATATACAATTTTTTGGTATTTTTGTATTAAGGTATAGACATCAATCATGCACATAGGCATAGCGGGAAATATCGGCAGCGGAAAGTCCACCCTGACAAGGATGCTGGCAGAGCATTACGGCTGGACCCCCCAGTACGAATCTGTCACCTACAACCCTTATCTCGAGGACTATTACAAGGACATCCGGCGCTGGAGCTTCAACCTCGAAATCTACTTCCTCGCCCAGCGTTTCAAGGACCTCGTCGAGATAGGCAATTCCGACAAGGTAATCATCCAGGACCGCACTCTTATGGAAGGAGTCTACATCTTCGTCAAGAACAACCTCAGGCTCGGCAACATCTCGCAGCGGGACTACGACACCTATATGACCCTTTTCAACACGATGATATCGACGGTGAAGCTGCCTGACCTGCTGATTTACCTCCGCTCGTCGGTGGCAAGCCTTGTGGCCAAGATTCAGAAACGCGGCAGGGAATACGAGCAGGGAATGAGTCTGGAATACCTGGGCGGCCTGAACGACAGCTATGAGGAATGGATTGCCTCCTACCCCGGCAAGGTCATCACCATCGACGCCGACAATCTGGATTTCGAGAACAAACCCGAAGACTTCCGGTACATCACCGACCGCATCGACGCCCTTTTGTTCGGCCTCTTTTAGTTTTTTGTATATTTGTGGACTAATACTTCGCCGTTATGGAACTGTCAGTTGTCATATCTCTTTTCAACGAACGCGAATCTCTCAAGGAACTCGTTTCCTGGATTCACGAAGCCCTCGCCGGCAAGGTGTCCGACTATGAGATAATAATGGTGGACGACGGCAGCAGCGACGGCTCTTGGGACGTCATCCAGGAAATGGCCGCAAGCGACAAGACCATCCACGGCATCCGCTTCCGCCGCAACTACGGCAAATCCGCAGCCCTTTACTGCGGCTTCGAGGCTGCGCAGGGCGACATCGTGGTCACTATGGATGCCGACCTGCAGGACGACCCCACCGAGATTCCGGAGATGATGCGGATGATCAACGAGGACGGTTACGACCTCGTGTCAGGCTGGAAGAAGATACGCCACGACAACAAGCTGACGAAGAACCTGCCCTCGAAGCTCTACAACGCCACTGCCCGCAGGGTCACCGGCATAAAGCTGCACGATATGAACTGCGGCCTGAAGGCCTACCGCAAGGAAGTGGTCAAGAACATTGAAGTCTACGGCGAGATGCACCGCTTCATCCCCTACCTCGCCAAGGAAGCCGGCTTCGGAAAGATAGGAGAAAAAGTCGTACATCACCGCAAGCGCAAATACGGCAAGAGCAAATTCGGCCTGAGCCGCTTCGTCAACGGATTCCTGGACCTTATGACAATATGGTTCCTGCAGGTGTTCGGCCGCAAGCCTATGCACCTTTTCGGACTGATGGGCACCATCACCTTCCTCATCGGTATAGTGATAACCCTGTGGCTGATTATCAAGAAGCTCGTGCTCCAGAGCCACGGACAGGTGTTCCGCGCCGTCACCGACCAGCCGCTGTTCTACCTCGCCCTTCTGGCGGTAGTCATAGGCACGCTGCTGTTCCTCACCGGATTCATCGGCGAGCTGATAAGCCGCAACAGCAGCAACCGCAACAGCTACAACATAAAAGAGAGATTCTGACGGCTATTTAGCCATCAGCTGCTTGCACGCATCGCAGATAGCCTCGCTCATCGTGGGATGAGGGAAGACGGTGTGCGACAGAGTGTCGGCGGTGACGCCGCTGTCAAGCGCGAGCACCAGGCCGCCGATCATTTCGCTCACGTTCGCGCCGACCAGATGGACTCCGAGCAGTTTGCCGCTGTCGGCCTCGCATATAACCTTCACGAAGCCGTCCTTCTCACCGGCCGCCACAGCCTTTCCGTTGGCTGCGAACTGGCATTTGCCGACGCGGTAATCGATGCCTCTGGCAACGACCTCACGCTCACGCAGGCCTGCTGAAGCCACTTCGGGGCTGATGTAGGTGCAGGCGGGTATGGTGTCGTAGTTCACGGGTTTGTGCTCGTGGCCGGCTATGCCTTCCACGCAAGCCACCGCCTCTGCGCTGGCAACGTGTGCGAGCGCCGGTGTCGAAATGACATCACCGATGGCATAGATACCTTCGACATTGGTCCTGTATGACGAGTCGACGACGATCTTGCTGCGGTTCATCTCCACGCCAAGCTGCTCCAAGCCGAGGAATTCAGTGTTCGGAACCACTCCGACGGCTGAAAGCACCACCTCGGCCTCGATGCGCTCCTCCCCTTTCTTCGTCTTGACGGTGAGGACGCAGCTGTCGCCCTTGGCGACCGACTGGACTGCAGATGAAGTCATAACCTTGACGCCCATCTTGCGCAGGCTGCGGCCTACCTGGGCGCACACGTCGTCGTCTTCGAGCGGAAGCACCCTGTCCATAAATTCAATCAGGGTCACCTCAACTCCCAGGCAACGGTAGAAATATGCGAACTCGGTACCCACGGCGCCCGAGCCGATGACAGCCATCGACTTGGGGATGAAAGGCGGCATAAGGGCCTGCCTTGAACACCAAATCTTCTCGCCGTCCACCGGGGCGAACGGGAGGCTGGTGGGCCTTGCGCCGGTGGCAATGATGATATGCTCTGCCTGCAGCACGCTGACGGAGCCGTCCGCTGCAGTAACCTCAACCCGCTTGTCGGGGAGGATACGGCCGCTTCCCGCCACAAGCTGAACGCCTGCCTTGTTGAAAAGGAAGTCGATGCCGCGGCTCATATTGGCGGCCACCTCGCGGCTGCGCTCGAAAATGCGTTCAACGTCGGGCTCGATGTTTTCAGCCGAAAAGCCGTAGGCTGCGCCTTCGCGGCCGTGGCCCATCACCTGCACGCTCTTGAGCAGGGCCTTGGTGGGGATGCAGCCCCAGTTGAGGCATACGCCGCCGAGCGACGCGCTCTCGACTACAGTGACTGAAAAACCGGCTTTTGCAGCTTCCAGCGCTGCCACGTAACCGCCCGGGCCGGAGCCGATGACGATAAGATTATTCTGCGGCTTGTTCTCTGCCATGGCAATTCTTGTATTTCTTTCCGCTTCCGCAAGGGCAAGGGTCGTTGCGGCCCACTTTCTTGGCCACCCTTATGGGAGCGTTGCTCTTAGGTTCAGAGCTATGGTTCAGCAGGTCGGGACGGCCAGCCTGCATACGGCTCATATCGGTCTTGCGTTCGTGAGCTTCGGTAGCCACTTCCTCGGGCGACTGCATATCGTTCTTCAGGAAGATTGAAGCTCTCAGCAGGAAGGTCAGCACATCTTTATAGATGCCTTCGAGAGACTTGATGAAGAGGTCGAAACTTTCTGTCTTGTAGACGAGCTTCGGGTCTTTCTGCTCGTATGAAGCGTTCTGCACTGACTGCTTGAGGTCATCCATATCGCGCAGGTGGATCTTCCAGTATTCGTCGATCACCCTCAGGGTGACGGTCTTCGAGATGGCGCGGTTCAGCTCCTTGCCTTTGCTTTCGTAGGCCTTGCGCAGGTCCACGAGCACGCTCATCACCTTGCGTCCGTCCGTGATGGGAATTGCGATGTTCTGGTAGAACATACGTTTCTTCTCATAGACGTAATTGATGATGGGCCAGGCCTGAGCAACGATGGTCTCGTTGCGGCGCTTCTGGGTGTCGATGATGGTCTCTTTCAGCTTGTCTGAAATCTCAGCCGGCTTGGCCTTGTCGTAGAATGCCTCGTCGAAGCCTGGCTCGATGGAGAGGGTCTCCATCAGCACTTCGCAGAAGCCTTCATAGTCGAGTTCGCGGTTCTTGTCGACGAAAATGTCGCAGTAGTCGCTGGCCATATTCATCACGTCCACGTCGATACGCTCTCCGGTGAGGGCGCTGCGGCGTTTGCTGTATACCACCTCGCGCTGCGAGTTCATCACGTCGTCGTATTCCACGAGGTTCTTACGTATACCGAAGTTGTTCTCCTCGACCTTCTTCTGGGCCCTTTCGATAGATTTCGAAAGCATCGAGTTCTGGAGGGCTTCACCTTCGGTAAGACCCATCTTGTCGACTACTCCTGCTATCTTCTCGGAGCCGAAGAGACGCATCAGGTTGTCTTCGAGGGATACGTAGAAAATTGAAGAACCCGGGTCCCCCTGACGTCCGGCACGACCGCGAAGCTGGCGGTCGACACGGCGGCTGTCGTGGCGCTCGGTGCCGATGATGGCCAGGCCTCCGGCCGCCTTTACGTCGGGATCGAGCTTGATGTCGGTACCACGGCCGGCCATATTGGTGGCGATGGTCACGGTGCCAGCCTTACCGGCCTGGGCGACGATTTCGGCCTCACGTGCGTGCTGCTTGGCGTTCAGCACCTGATGCTTGATTCCGCGCATCTTCAGCATCCTGCTGAGGAGTTCGGATATCTCGACTGAAGTCGTACCCACGAGCACCGGCCTTCCCTGGGCCACGAGCTCCTGGATCTTCGCTATCACTGCGTTGTATTTCTCTTTCTTGGTGCGATAGATAAGGTCGTCCTCATCTTTGCGGATCACGGGACGGTTGGTGGGGATGACCACTACGTCGAGTGTGTAGATCTCCCAGAACTCGCCTGCTTCCGTCTCTGCGGTACCGGTCATACCGGCCAGCTTGTGATACATACGGAAGTAGTTCTGGAGAGTAATGGTCGCAAAGGTCTGGGTCGCAGCCTCTACCTTCACCATTTCCTTGGCCTCCACGGCCTGGTGCAGACCGTCGCTCCAGCGGCGGCCCTCCATAATACGGCCGGTCTGCTCGTCGACGATCTTGACCTTGCCGTCGATGATGACGTAGTCTACGTCGCGCTCGAACATCGCGTAGGCTTTCAGCAGCTGGTCTACAGTGTGCATACGCTCGGCCTTGAGGGAGTAGTTGGCGTAGAGTTCGTCTTTCTTCACCCTCTTGCTCTCAGCGTCAAGGTTTGCGTCGTGCTCGATCTTTGACACTTCATCTGCCAGCTGGGGCATCAGGAAGAACTCGGCGTCGCCGACGGCCTTGGCCAGTTCCTCGTTACCGTTGTCGGTAAGCTCGACGGTGCGCTGCTGCTCGTCGACCACGAAATAGAGGTCGTTGGTGATGACTCTCTGCTCAATGTCTTTCTCTGTGAAAGCAGCCCTGATGAGCTTGGCCTGCGCATCCTGGAGGATGGTCTTGATGCCTGGCTCGCTAAGGTATTTGATCAGGGGCTGGTACTTGGGCAGACCTTTGAAGGCCTTGAGCAGCATTATCTCGCCTTCATCTTTTATCTTGCCTGCGGAGATGAGCTTGCGGGCCTCGTTGAGGAAGCGGTTGACCACCTCGCGCTGGGCCTTGTAGAGCCTTTCCACATAGGGCTTGTATTCGATGTAGGCCTCGTCGCCGCTGCGCTGCACGGGACCTGATATGATCAGAGGGGTACGGGCGTCGTCGATCAGCACGGAGTCGACCTCATCGACGATGGCGTAGTGGTGCTTGCGCTGCACAAGGTCGTTGGGGTTGATGGCCATATTGTCCCTCAGGTAGTCGAAACCGAATTCGTTGTTGGTACCGAAGGTGATGTCGCAGCGGTAGGCTTTCTTGCGGGCCTCGGTGTTGGGCTCGTGCATATCGATGCAGTCTACGCTCAGCCCGTGGAATTCGTAGAGCGGTCCCATCCACTCGCAGTCACGTTTGGCCAGGTAGTCGTTGACGGTCACTACGTGGACGCCTTTGCGGCCCATCGCGTTCAGGAATACGGGCAGGGTGGCCACGAGGGTCTTACCTTCACCGGTCGCCATCTCTGCGATCTTGCCCTGATGCAGGACGATACCGCCGATGAGCTGCACGTCGTAGTGGACCATATCCCATTTGATCATATTGCCGCCGGCCATCCAGCTGTTCTTCCAGACAGCGTAATCACCCTCGACCGACACGAAATCCTTGGTCGTGCTGAGGTCGCGGTCGAAATCGGTGGCGAGAACCTTTATGGTGTCTTTCTCCTTGAAACGGCGCGCGGTGGACTTCATAATGGCGAAGGCCTTGGGAAGGGCGTCGTCGAGCGCCTTCTCAATCTCCACGTCGATTTTCTTCACCAGTTCGTCCAGCCTGGTAGCCAGGTCTTCCTTGGTGCGGACGTCGATCTCCACGTCGTCGAGCTGCTGCCTGATCTGGGCTGCCTCCTCTTCTTCCTTGGCAGTCCTGGCGGCAATCTGCTCCCTGAGGGCGGCGCTTTCGGCGCGCAGTGCGTCGTCATCCAGTGTGTCTATCCTTTTATATTCGTCGAGAATCTTGTTCAGAATGGGGATGATAGCCTTCACATCCCTTTCTGCCTTGGAACCGAATAGTTTCTTAAGAATGTTCATATTGTTTTATGGTAATTATAATCACGCAAAGTTAATCGTTTTTTACAAGCCAAAGAAATAAAGTGCATATCCCGCAAGCGCCGCCACGACGCAGTTTATAAGTTTGGCATTGACAAAGGCAGCCTTGTTGTCAGCCAGGAGCGGCAGTGCGCTGTGCCCGTCCTGGCAGATGCTGTTGGCAAGCAGCACCGAGAAAGGCACCATCCCGCCGGCGAACAGGGTCACGAACACCAGATGGGGGCCTGAGTCAGGTATGATGCCGACCAGCACGGCCAGCAGTATGACAAGGGCCAGATTTTCGTTTATCCACGACTCGATGTCGACGTATTGCATCCCCACGCGTATGATGAGCAGGGCGCCGAAGGTCCACAGGAATATCGACAGGGCGTGCTCCTTTATGACGTGGTGCCACAGGTGCTCTTTGAGGAAATGACGGTCGAAAAGGCTGCGGAAGTTATGGTGATGGCCTTCCATATCGCTCTCGTGCAGGCTGTAGGACTGTTCGCAGGCAGCCTTGCCGCCCTTCGACGGCAGCAGGTCCACCAGCAGTCCGACTGCCAGGGCGATGATGAAGAGCACCCCGAAAAGCAGCAGGGCCTTGCCGGGGAACATAGCCAGCATAACGAAGGCCTCGTCGCCGCTGGAAGCTATCATCATAGCCACAAGGGCTCCGAAGGTCAGCATCCGGTGGGAATACAGCGACACTGCGGCGAATCCGCCGACACAGCCGGGGATAAGCCCCATCACGGCGCCGAAAAGCACCCTGGTGAAGCGATTGCCGTTAAGCCGGGTAAAGAAACTGCCGTGGGAAGCGACGTTGACGAGCTCAATCAGGAACATCATCAGGACCACCAGGGCGGTGATCAGGATGCTTTCGCGCAGCACGTCTGCGAGTATGTGGATCATATCTTGCCCAGGTACTTATCTATCAGCTCCTCTGCTGCGGAGAACGATTCCAGCTGACCGTCGAGCACGGCTTTTTCGTAGTCGGGCATCAGCCGCTCCACACGCGGGTTTTCGTAGAACATATTCTTGAGGGTCTCGTTGATGCTCTCGTACATCCAGTAGCGGGCCTGTTCCCTGCGATGGCGCTCGTAGTAGCCGTTCTCCCAGACAAGTTTGAAATAGTCCTCTATCTTGGCCAGGATCTCGTCCAGGCCGGTCATATCTACCGCAGAAGATGTCAGGGCGGTGGGCACCCAGCCGGACTCCGTCGGAGGGAAGAGATGCAGTGCGTTGGCGTATAGGGCCCTGGCCAGATTGGCCTTGTCGACGTTGGCCCCGTCGGCCTTGGTGATGGCGATGAGGTCGGACATCTCCATAATGCCGCGTTTGATGCCCTGCAGGTCGTCACCGGCGCCGGAGAGCATAAGCAGCAGGAAGAAATCGCTCATAGAATGGACGGCCGTCTCGCTCTGCCCCACTCCTACCGTTTCGATGAATATCACGTCATAGCCTGCAGCCTCGCACAGAAGTATGGTCTCGCGGGTCTTGCGGGCCACTCCGCCGAGGGAGCCTTCGCTCGGGCTGGGGCGGATGAAGGCGTGAGGGTCGTGTACCAGAGTCTCCATACGGGTCTTGTCGCCGAGGATGGAACCTTTGGTCTTCTCGCTGGAAGGGTCGATGGCCAGCACTGCGAGGTTGTGTCCGCGGCTTGTTATGTGCGAGCCAAAAGCCTCGATGAATGTGCTCTTGCCGACTCCCGGCACGCCTGTGATGCCGATGCGCATAGTGCGTTTCTCGGATGATATCTTCTGGCAGCGTTGTATGATCTGAGACGCTACGGCCCTGTGCGACGGAAGGGTGCTCTCCACCAGGGTGATGGCCTGGCTCAGCAGCACGCGGTCGCAGCGCAGGATGCCGTCCATATATTCATCAACCGACTTGATGGCCGGTTTCTTCTTGATATTGAGATATGGGTTGATTATAGGCGGCTGCTTGACTCCGTCATTGACATTGAGTGCGGAATCACGGTTGTCGTAATCCCCGAAGAAGTCTCCTTGCTTGTTCAAATCCATTATATGATTACTTGACGATGTTAGCTGTAACGAAGAAATTTACCTGAGGCTTGCTGACCGAATTGGTGATGAGAGTCAGCACGTTGATGGTCTCGCCGTCCCCTTTCGAAGCGTCGAACGAGAAATCGACTGTCGCGCTGCCGCCGGGCTTGACGCTTACGGGCATCTTGGTCAGGATCTTGGTGTTCTCGCCGTCGACGTCGATCTTGTGGACGGTAAGTTCTGTCTTGCCGGTGTTCATCACTTTGAAATTCTTGCGCAGGACAGTGCCCTTGCTGACTTCCTTCAGTTCGTTGTAGGTACTCTCAAGCTTGGCTACGGGCGCATTGTCCATCTGGCGTTTGGTCATATTGTCGAAATCGTCGTTGATGGTGGTATTGAGCGTAACGCCGCCGTTCTGACGCGTGCCGTCGGTCACGAAACTGACTTTGTAGCTGGTCTTGCCCCAGTTCTTCGGACCGTTGGCCGTATTGACGAGGTACTTGACCCTGGCGACGGTCCTGGCAGGAATGGGATTGGGAGATACTGTGACGCTGACAGCTTCGTCGGCTGCCACTGTCACTTTCACGGGCTTGTCGCTCATATTGGCAAGCTCGCCTTCCTCGCTCTTGCGGCGGCCCTGGGCTATGTAGCCCATATCGACGGTCCTGGAACGCAGGGCCACGGGACCCATCTTCTGGGTGTAGAGCTCTTCGAGGGATTTCTTGCGCTCGTGGACTACGCCCTTTATCTTGAGCACGACGGGCCTGTTGACTCCGGAGACATAGACAGTGATGGTCTTGTTGAAGGGATAAGGACCCTGGTCGTTGGAGTAGGTCACCTCGATGGAAGTAGACTTGCCCGGCTCGATGGGTTTCTTGTCATAATCCGGCACTGTGCAGCCGCAGCTCGAAACGACGTTGTGGATCACGATCGGGCTGTTGCTGATATTTGTCATCACGAACTTGCAGGACAGGGGGCCGTCGGACAGCAGCACGTCGCCGAAGTCGTAGCTCTTGGTGTCGAAGCTGACGACTTTATCTTCGGGCTGGGCTTGCTTCTCTGACTGGGCATAAGCAGTCGCAGTCACTGACAAGATGGCGGCCAGAAGCAATATCGCACACTTTTTCATAGTTCCTTTATTTTCTACAAAGATACGTCTAAATCAAAAATTATGCTATATTTGTGTCGCAATAACAATTAAATCAAATCAAGATGGCTTACAAAATTTCAGAAGACTGTGCAGCATGCGGCACGTGTATAGACGAGTGCGCAGTAGGTGCAATTTCAGAAGGCGACATCTACATGATCGATCCCGATCTGTGCGTAGAGTGCGGTTCTTGCGCAGCAGTTTGTCCTATGGGTGCTATTTCAAAGGAAGACTAAGATTAATACCCATTATACCAACAGAAAGACCGGCCTCCCAGCCGGTCTTTTTTGTTACTGCCATCTCTTCCTCAGCACATCCGGCAGATCCTGCTCCAGCAGGTATTCATACCAGAAGCGGTAGTCCTGCAGGTTGCTCTGATTGCTCTGGTAGCCGCGGTAGCCGTGCATACCCTGAGGATAGATCATCAGCTCGAAGTCCTTGCCCAGCTGCTGCAGCTTGTCGATGATCTGCAGGCCGTTCTGGAAATGGACGTTGTCGTCGCCGGTGCCGTGGGTATACCTCAGCATATTGGTCTTGTCTCCCCTGTAGGCGCCCATCCTGTCGAACACCGCAGCCTGGGCGTAGCCCGAAGGATTGTCCTGCGGAGTGTCCATATACCTTTCAGTATAATGCGTGTCATAGAGTTTCCAGTCGGCCACTGCGCCACCGGCTATGGCATACTGGAAATACTCGTTGGCCGCCGTGCAGCAGAGCAGCGACATAGTGCCGCCGTATGAGAAACCCTCGATGCCCACTTTCTGGGAATTGACGAAGGGATATTTTCGGAAATAGCTGATGCCGTCGATGAAATCCTGCAGTTCCAGGACGCTCAGGCGGCGGTACACCTGGTTCATTCCGGCTTTGCCGAGGTGTCCTGCGGAGCGGGTGTCAAGCACCACCTGGATCACTCCGTGGTATGCCCACCACTGGTTGTTGAAGCTCACGCCCTTCCAGCTGTCGAGAACCTGGGGATTGTCGGGACCGCCGTAGATATTGACTTTGACCGGATATTTCACCCTTCCGGAGCGGTCCATATCTATCGGCCAGATTACGGTCGCGGGAAGGTCTATGCCGTCGCGGGTGGTAATGTAGACGAGTTCGGGCACAGCTATCTCGAACTTGTCGAAGTCAGGGCCCTTGCTGTCGAAGAGCACATCCATTTTCATCCGCCTCAGGCTGCCGTCCCTCGGGATGTTGAACACCACTTCCTTCGTGGGGGTCGACAGGTTCGACATACTGGCGTATATCTTCGTGCCTCCCTCTTCCTCGACGCGCACCGAGGCGAAGTTGTAGCCGCCGCTGCTGATGCGCTCCACCTTGTTGTTCGACAGGGTGATGCGGTAGATGTCGTTGCGTACCGTAGACTCGCGCTTCGCGGTGTAGTACAGATACCTCCTGTCGACCCTGAGCAGACGGATGCCCCAGTTCTCGCCGCCGTCGGTGATGCGCTTGTAGACCTTGCCGTCATAGCTCAGGAAATAAATCTGCTGCCAGAGGTTGGTGTCCCTGACGATATACATACCCTTGTCGGTGAAGAGCATCTGCTCCATCCAGTCGATCCAGGTCGCCTGCTGCTCGGAGTATACCTGATACTTGTTACCGTAGACGGGATCGACGCTGTACATACGCAGATTGTCCTGGCTGCGGTCCATCCACGACACCATAAAGCGGGTTCCCTCGGGATTCCAGAACGGAATGCCGAAATACTGGTCCTTGCTGCTGTCGAAATCAGCCCACACTGTCTCGCCGCCGCGTACGCTCACGAAGCCGATCTTCACTTCGGGATTGGGATCGCCGGCCTTGGGGTAGCGGGTCTCGTTGATGCTTCCGTGCTGCCCTTCGGAATTGTAGATGGGGAACATCGGAACCTTGGTGTTGTCGAAGCGGTAGAAGGCCAGTATCTTGCTGTCAGGAGACCACCAGAAAGCCTTGTACCTCGACGCCCTGCCGAAAATCTCCTCGTAATAAACCCAGGAGGCGTAGCCGTTCAGGATTACATCGGAGCCGTCGCTAGTGTGCTGGACAATCTCCCTCGTGTTGACGTCGATGGAATAGAGGTTGTTGCCAAGCGTATACGCTATCTTGGAGTAGTCAGGAGAGTAAGTCGGATTGACCCAGCCTTCGACGAGTTGCGGCATCTCGACCAAAGAAGGGCTTGAAGCCAGGGCCGCTGCCGGTCTGGTGCGGATGATGCCTGCGGGGATACGGGTGGCGATCTGCTCGTCCGTCAGGCGGATTTTCTGCTGGGCGTTGGATTCGAAGGCAGTGGACAGCACTGCCAGCAAGACTGCTATGATTATGGATTTTCTCATTGCGTGATGAAATTATTCTTGAAATTGACGAGGTATACTTTTTCAGTGGCCCTGGTGACGGCTGTATACAGCCATTTGAGGTCTTCCAGCTCAATGTCGTCCCTCCAGAAGGGATTGTCGATGAAGACGCATTTCCACTGGCCGCCCTGGGACTTGTGGCAGGTTACCGCAGAGGCGTACTTGATCTGCAGGGCGTTGAAATAAGGGTCTTCCCTGACAGCCTCGAAGCGTTTCTTCTTGGTCTTGACATCGGCATAGTCGGCGAGGACCCCTTCGAACAGACCGTTCTGCTGCTCGGGCGTCAGCGCCGCGCTTTCGCTCGACAGAGTGTCGAGGATTATCTTGGCTGTTATCTCGAGGTCGTTGTAGTCGGAGAAGCAGAGCACGGCCTCGGCGAAGTGCAGGCCGTAGCGCTCTTCGTGTTTCGAAATCCGCACCAGCTGAGCCACGTCGCCGTTGGCGATGAAGAATGACGGGTCCTTGACGTCCTCCAGGAACTGGTAGCAGTTCTTTACCACCATCAGCTTGTCGCCGCGGTTCAGCTGCTCTTCGCGGTAGAGCACCGCCGAGCGGATGCCGGCGTTGTAGCGGTTGGCCCTCTTGTTGGAGCGGCACAGCACCACGACTTCGTCCAGCCCGTAGCTGTCTATGGAGTCGGACAGCTTCTCGATGAGGTCTCCGCCGTTGATGCTCTCGATGTCGTCGAATCCCTCCAGCTCCAGCGGCACTGCAGCTCCGAAGCCCTGTTCTATCTGCCTGCGTATGAGGGTGGCGTTGTGCAGGATGCCGGATTCACCGGTCTGCCGCACCACCTGCGACAGCGAAGCCTCGACCACCGTGCCGTAGGTGCTTTGCAGGAAATCTATGTCGAGGGCGGGGCTTTCCTCCATCCCGACAGGAGGCAGCTGACCGCGGTCGCCGACGAAGATCATATTGTTGCCGCGGCCGCTGCGCACATAGCTCACGAAATCGTCCAGCAAGTCGCCCGATCCGAAGATGGAGCCGGCAGAATTGTCTATGGTTATCAGGGAGGCCTCGTCCACGATGTAGAACGTGTCGCAGGCCTTGTTTATGTCGAGGGTGAAGCGGCCGCCGGAGGCCAGGGACTGCTGCCGGTAGATGTGCTTGTGCATTGTGAAGGCCTTCTCGCCGGTGAAACCGGACAGCACCTTGGCGGCACGGCCGGTCGGCGCAAGCAGCACGAACTTGTATTCCATCGACTTGAGGGCCTTGACGAAAGCTGCCATCAGCGACGTCTTGCCGGTGCCGGCAAAGCCTGCAAGCACCATCATATCGCTGTCATCCCTGAGGGTGACGAACTCCGCAAGGGCCGCAGCTGCGCTGCTCTGATCCCCTGTGGGCTCAAAAGGAAGATTGCGTTCTATCAGCTGCCGGAAAAAATGCTCGACTCCCATTATACGCCTTTTCTGAAGAGGAGGAATATTGAGAGCACAGAGAACAGTCCGAGACGTCCGATGATCATCTCGACAGTCATAACCAGCTTGCCAAACGCGGATACGGCTGCATAGTTTTCAAGCGAGCCGAACGAGCCGAAAGCGGGGCCGATATTGCCTATCATAGCCACTGAAGCCGTTATCGAATCTGTCATATCCATACCGAGGCCGGCGTAGATCACCGAGCAGACGAAGGCTATGAAGATATAGAGCACCGCGAAGAGCGACACGGAAGTGATGAGTTCCTTGTCGACTATGTCATTGTTGCCGTATTTCACCTGGATCACGGCGTTGGGATGGATCGTGCGCTGCAGCTGGATGTGGATGGCCTTGAAAAGTATCCATACCCTGTCGACCTTCATACCGGCGGAAGTGGAACCGGAACAGCCGCACTGGATGGACAGATAGACCAGGATGAGTATGCAGAACATCGGCCACACCGACGTGTCGCAGACCGCGAAGCCTGTCGACGTCGCGAGCGAGGCCACATTGAAGAAGCCGTCCAGGAGAGCGTCGCCGAGGTTGGTGTAGGTATGGCTGAAGAACAGGTATGACGATATCGCGAGACCGGACAGGATGATTGACAGCAGGTAGAACTTCGTCACGGGATGCCTGAAGAGGGCGAGGTTGCCCTTTGCCACCAGTAGGTACATCATACCGAAGTGCAGGGATGACAAAATCATAAAGACGATGGCAATCACGTCGATCCAGCGGCTGCCGAAAGCCCCTATCGAAGCGTTTTTGGTGCTGAAGCCTCCTGTGGCCACGGTGCTCATAGCGTGGTTCACTGCGTCGAAGACATTCATTCCTGCAAGGATATACAGGACGGTAGTTACTACGGTCAGTCCTATGTAGACGGAGAGGACCACTTTTTTGAATTCGTCGGTCTTGTAGTTGAAGCCGGGCTTGGTGACGTCGGACACTTCCATACGGCTCATCTTCAGACGCACGGAGCCTATGGACGGAAGGATCATAACCATAAAGAGCACGACTCCCAGGCCGCCGATGTAGTGGCTCGACGACCTCCAGAAAAGCAGCCCCTTGGGCAGGGACTCTATGTCGGTGAGGATGGTGGCGCCGGATGTGGTGATGCCGGACACGCTCTCGAACCAGGCGTTGGCCAGGGTGAATTCTCCGCCCCACAGGGCGTAGGGTATCATACCGAACAGACAGGCAAGAACCCACGACAGCAGGATGATGACGACTCCTTCCTTGGTGTTGATTTCAGCTTGTTTGCGCGAAACGAACACCAGCGGGAATATTCCGCAGCAGAAGGTGAGGATGCCGCTGAGAAGCAGGGGGTAGAAAGATGAATCCAGACCGTCGATGGCGGCCACGACAGCGGACGCCAGCATAAATGCCGCAACGAACAGCAGTGCGACACCCACATTCCTGGATATTGCTCTGATATTCATCCTACCGGTTTTTCAAGGTCTTGTGCTCGTCGATGAGGTCGGTAAGAGTGTCGTTGAGGTCCGATATCTCATCGTCGCCGTCGAAGGTGATGTTATAATCCTTGCCGAACCTCACGAAATCCTTGACTCCCTTGCCCATTTTCGTGATGGGTTTGATGACGTAGAAAGTGAGGAAGGCGTTGAAAAGCAGGATGACTATCAGACCCACCAGCAGTGCGGCGACCGACGGCATCATACTGCGGAAGAAGGTGCTCTCCATCATCTCGGAGTTGGCCTGAAGCGCTTCGTTGGTGATCGCGTTGAGGTCGTTGATGTAGTTGCGCAGATATGAGAAATACTGCTGTGCCCTGCCGAAATACCAGTCCTGACGGGCTTCGGGGCCCTGCTCCCAAATCTCGGGCGCCTCCATTACGACTTGCATATATGCGGAATAGGCATATCTCACCGAGTCTGCATAGCTGTTCTCCTTCTCGGTCGTGAAGTTGTCGGGAAGGGCTTCCAGGGTCGAGACGAACGAGTCGTGGATGGAAGTGCTGAAGTCCTTGGGAGGAATGTCCTCGTCGAGCATTTCGAAGAGCTCCATATTGTACAGCTCGCTGGACTCCATCAAAGAACGCTCTGCGTTGATGCTGAGAATGTTGTCGTTGATGACACCGGAGCTCGCGCGGTTGATGCGCACGAATTCGAATATGGCTATGACGCTGGAGAAGAACAGGATGGTGCCCAGGATGATGAATCCCGTGCGTACCTTTCTGCGTATGGTCCTTCTGGATTTCTTGCGTTTCATAGCTTGCTCCCTATAAATGCAAATGTAGTAATTATTCCTTAAAAGATGCTTCCAGGCAGCGGACCATCTCCCGGGCCACACGGTCTGCCGCTCCGCTGCCGCCGAGTTTTGTCCGCAGCGTCGCATAATCCTGTTTCATAGCCGTGCGATACGCTTCGTCGCCCAGCAACCTCTCAATACGGCTGAAGACCTTTTCCGCAGTGAAGTTCTCCTGAATCAGTTCGTCAAACACCTGCTTGTCCAATATGAGGTTGGCCAGCGATACGTATCTGGTCTTGAGCAGCAGCCTCACTATCATAAAGGACAATGGGTTCATACGGTATACCACGACCTGGGGGACGTCCAGCAGCGCGGCCTCGAGACTGGCGGTGCCGGAATCCACGATTGCGGCGGCAGCGTGTCTCAGCAGCGTATAAGTCTGTCCCCTGACCACTTTCATCGAAGATGAGGCAAGGTATTTTTCATACACTGAGTCATCTATCGACGGGGCTGCGGCTATCACCAGCTGGTACTGCGACAAGCCGCGGGCGGCCATCAGTTTTTCAACCTCGAGGAACACCGGCATCGTGTTGGCCACCTCCATCCTGCGGCTGCCGGGCAGCACGGCGACATAAGGCTTGAGGGGCAGGCCGTTGCGCCTGAGGAATTCCTCGGCCGTTTCGCCGGCGTGCGGGTCTGAGGCCACCATATCGACTGTTGGATTGCCGGCGTAGAAGGCTTCAATGCCGTGCCTGCGGAAATACTCCGGCTCGAAGGGAAATATCACGAACAGCCTGTCGACGAACTTGCGTATCTTGCGGACCCTGCGCTCCCTGCTCGCCCAGACCTTGGGGGCTATGTACCAGAAAACCTTGAAGCCACGCTGCGAGGCGAATTCTGCGATGCGCAGGTTGAAGCCGGGATAGTCTATCGGGATGACGACGTCCGGCTTGCTGGCGGCGATATCGGCCTTGCACAGATCCAGGTTGGCCTTCACGGTGCCGGCCTTGCGGATGACTTCAACAATGCCCATCACTGCGCCTTCCCGGTAATCGTGGACGAGCGTCCCGCCTGCGGCAGCCATTTTCTCACCGCCCCATACACGGAATTCGGCTGCGCTGTCGTGACGGCGCAGCGCCTCCATCAGCTCGGCGCCGTGACTGTCGCCGGAAGCTTCGCCAGCTATGATGTAATACTTCAAGACTAGAATTGCCAGAGGTGCGAGAGCCTCTCTTTTTCGGCGTAATTAGTGTTGTCTATCTTGTGGGGCACGATGGTGATGTAGCCCTGGGCCAGCAGCAGATGGTCGGCGTCGGCCGCAGTTGTCTTGAGCTCGTAGTCGACGAACTGGCCCACCATCCAGTAGAATTCGCGGCCGCGGCCGTTCACGCTCTTCTGGAACTCCTTCTCCCAGCGGCCGTTGCCCTGATGGGCGAAGCGGATGCCTTTGATCTGGTCCGCCGGCAGGTTGGGGAAGTTGACGTTGATGTAGGTCTGATGCACGGGCGGGTTGTCGATCATCTGCTCGATTATCTTCGGGGCGTAGTGGAGCACGGCGGAAAAATCCGCGTCCTCGGCGTGGGTGTCGATCGACAAGCCTATCGAAGGAATGCCATAGAGGCTGCCTTCCTTGTTTGCTCCGAGTGTCCCCGAATACAGGGCTGCAGTCGAAGCGTTGGAGCCGTGGTTGACGCCTGATACGAAAAGGTCCGGGGTTATTCCCCTCTCGATGCACATATTGGCCATCATCTTGGCACAATCGGCCGGAGTTCCGTTCATATGCCAGCATTCCAGGCTGCCTTTATCTTCTTCGGGTTCGAAATAAGCGTATTTGGTGAGATACAGCGGTTCCTCCATCGTCAGGGCCATAGACCTCGCAGACTGCGGGAATCTGGGAGCCACCGTCAGCACGTTGCCGTAACGTCTGAGAAATTGGGCGATTACGGTCAGTCCGGGGGCCGTAAAAGCGTCGTCGTTTGTCAATAATATCTCTCTAGTCATTCTTTTTAAAAGTTGCGGTGACAAAGTTACTTAATATAATAATTATTTTTTTACCTTTGCACGGTTTCTTGAAAAAGTTGACGAAACCCCTTGTAAATCTGACAAAGTCCTAATATTTCATACAAACAAAAACTAATAATCTTATGAAAAAAATTAAAGTTGGTATCAACGGATTCGGCCGCATCGGACGTTTTGTTTTCCGTGCCGCTCAGGAAAGAAATGACATCGAGATCGTAGGAATCAACGACCTCTGCCCTGTAGACTATCTGGCATATATGCTCAAATATGACACTATGCACGGTCAGTTCGAAGGCTCTATCGATGTTGATATGGAAGGCAGCAAACTTATCGTCAATGGCCAGGCCATCCGCGTTACTGCTTGCAAGGATCCTAACGAACTCGCTTGGGACAAGGTAGGTGCTGAATATGTAGTTGAGTCAACCGGTCTGTTCCTCACCAAAGAGAAAGCTCAGGCCCACATCAACGCCGGCGCCAAATATGTCGTTATGAGCGCTCCCGCAAAGGACGACACTCCGATGTTCGTATGCGGTGTCAACGAGAACACCTACGTTAAGGGCACCCAGTTCGTTTCCAACGCATCTTGCACCACCAACTGCCTCGCTCCGATCGCCAAGGTCCTCAACGACAAGTTCGGTATCAAGGAAGGTCTTATGACCACCGTTCACTCAACCACAGCTACTCAGAAGACCGTTGACGGTCCGTCACTGAAAGACTGGCGTGGTGGCCGTGCCGCTTCAGGCAACATCATCCCTTCTTCAACAGGTGCTGCAAAGGCTGTAGGTAAAGTTATCCCTGAGCTCAACGGTAAGCTTACCGGTATCTCAATGCGCGTACCGACCCTCGACGTATCAGTTGTCGACCTCGTTGCCAACCTTGAGAAACCCGCTACCAAGGAAGATATCTGCAAAGCTATGAAAGAGGCTTCAGAAGGCGAACTCAAAGGCATCCTCGGTTACACTGAAGACGCTGTCGTTTCTTCAGACTTCCTCGGCTGCAAGCTCACTTCAATCTTCGACGCAAACGCCGGTGTTTATCTGACCGACAAATTCGTGAAGGTTATCTCTTGGTACGATAACGAGATCGGTTACTCTAACAAAGTCCTCGACCTTATCGCCCATATGGCTAAGATCAACGGTTAATTCCCGTATCGACCATAACAGAACGGCCCGGAGTCATTTCCGGGCCGTTTTTTTATTGTTGTATTCAGTGCTGTTTAATGCAAGTCGGCTGAATGCCGCAAGGCAACATTGTGCCCCACTTTGCGAGGCCGGCTTTTTTGCCGAGCAAAGAAGGGGGTCAGGAGGGGCGCGGGCGTAAGCCCGTCGGTTGCCCTAGGCATTACTGCCGACTTGCTTTTGCCGACTGATACTTGAAAATACTTGAAACGAAAAGATGACTACCGGGCGCCGAAGATTGCGGTGCCGATGCGCACCATCGTGGAGCCGCAGTCGATTGCGACGGGATAGTCGGCGGTCATCCCCATAGAGAGCTCTGCGTCTTCGATGCCGGCTGCTGCTGCAACCCTGCTGCAGATGGAGGCCGCATTGGTAAATTCGCGGCGGACCTGGTCCATATCGTCGGTGAAGGTCGCCATAGCCATTACGCCGCGCAGGCGCACGTTGGGATATTGCGCGATACGGGCTGCTACGTCTACTGCTTCTTCTGCAGAAAAGCCCTGCTTGGTCATTTCGGTAGCCACGAACACTTCGAGCAGGATGTCCTGCACCTTGACTGACTTGGCTGCCTGGGCGTCCACAGCCTTGAGAAGGTGCTCGCTGTCGATGGACTGTATGAGCGATGCGTAGGGCACGACGTTCTTGACCTTGTTGGTCTGCAGATGGCCGATGAAGTGCCACTCTATGTCGGCGGGAAGCCTGCGGACCTTGTCCTCGAACTCGAGGGGACGGCTTTCGGCAAAGACCCTCTGCCCTGCCCCGTAAGCCTCTTCGATGGCCTCGACAGGTTTGAACTTGGACACGGCCACCAGTTTTACGCCACAGGGCAGCTGGCTGCGGAAGTATGCTATTCTATCTGCAATTCCGCCCATTACTTGCGCTGAGACTTCTGCTGTTGCTGCTGCATCTTGTAGGCCTCTTCGAGACGCTGCTGGAAACGCGACTTCTTGGGAGCCTCCTTCGAATCGGCCTTCTGCTTCAGCTGCGCATAGAGTTTGTCTTCATCGATGAACCACTTGCGGATGGCGAAGTTCTGGCCGATGGTGAACAAGTTGCTCAACAGGTAGTAGTAGCTCAGACCAGACGAGAAGTTGTTGCAGAGGCAGACCATAAAGATGGGCATAAACCATACTGACATAAACTTCATTCCGGGCATCTGCTGCGATGAAGCCGCACTGTTGGAATCAAAGGTCATCTTGGAATAAGCCCACATCGAAATACCCATCAGCAATGCGAACAGCGAGATGTGGTTGCCGTAGAGCGGAATCCTGAAGCCGAAATCGAGGATGGAATCGTAGCAGCTCAGGTCTTCTGCCCAGAGGAAGGGCTGCTGACGGAGCTCGAACGAAGCAGGGAAGAAACGGAACATCGCGTACAGGAGCGGGAACTGGAAGAGCAGCGGCAGACAGCCGCCCAGAGTGCTCACTCCGGCCTTCCGGTAAAGGTCCATCGTCGCCTGCTGGCGTTTCATTGCATCCGCTTCCTTGGGATACCTCGCGTTGATCTTCTCGACCTCGGGCTTGAGAACCCTCATCTTGGCAGATGAAGCGTATGACTTATAGGTGAAAGGCGAAATCACAAGCTTGAGCATAATGGTCAGGATAAGGATGATCAGACCATAGCTGTTGATGGACTTGTGGAGCCAGTTGAATACCGGGATGAGGATAAACTTGTTGATGGAGCCGACCAGCCAGCCTCCGAGAGGGAGCAGCTTGTCGAACTTCATATCGTAGCTCTTGAGGACAGGATAGTGGTTGGGCACGAAGAAGAACTGGAAACTCTTGACGAAGTCCGCGCTCTTGTCGCCGTATTCCACATTGAGGACGGCGGCGTCGTGCATAAGATATCTGTCGGGATTGTTCTCAGCGTAGGTATGTCCGCCGACGTCGCCTGAGGCGAAATTGTCGGCAGCCACCAGGATTGACGAGAAGAACTGCTGCTTGAAGGCTACCCACTGCGTCTGACCGGCGAGAGACTCGCTGCCTCCGTCCTTGCGCATCGATATTTCCTTCACGTTGTCGTTGTCGGCGTAGCGGAAGTTGACGCTGGAGTAATTCTTCTCGTTGTCATAGCCTTTCTCGAGACGGGGCACGTCCCAGGCCCAGGAAATCTTGAAACCGTATGCGCTGCGGGGTATGTATTCGTCCATTCCGACGAAATGCAGGTCCATATTCACGAAATAGTCGTCTTCCGACAGGGTGTACAGATTCTCGATGTAAGAGTTCTCGTCGAAATAAAGACGCATAGCCACGCTGTGCGGAGTGGTGGTGACGACGCGGTAGTTGAAGTCCATCGTGTTGATGTACTGGCCTGCGTCGAGCTCGATGTCGAAGGTGCTGTTGCGGCGCTGGTCTATCAGATAGAGGGCCGTGCTGTCATATTTGTAGTAATCCTTGATGAGCACGTCTGCCACCTGGGCACCTCGCGTCGCGATGCCCACCTTGACCTTGGCATTCTCCAGGTAGAAGATTTCGCTTTCGGCCTCGGCGGCAGCCGCGTTGAGGAAATCGCTTTTGTAGAGCTGGTCTTCTGCAACTGTGACGATGCTGTCAGCCTCGGCGACAGCCTCACCTTCAGCGAGAATCCTGACGATTTCCAGGGAATCAGCCTCGGGATGGGCCTTGGCTGCGGCCCTGAAGGCTTCAGCCCTGTCTATCGAGTCCTGGATACGCTCCTGCTCAAGCCTTGCGGCCTGCTGCTTGGAGTATTGACGGTTGTTATACCAGCTGAACGCAAAAAGGATCAGACCGATGAGGGCGAATCCGATGAGGCTTTTCTTATCCATTCTCCTGCTCGCTATCCTTTTCGTCCATCGATTTTATCTTCTTCTCAAGGTCTGCAAGCTCTTGTTTGGCCACTTCTATCTTGCTTGACAGATCTGCCAGGAGTTTGTCCGCATTCTTGCTCTTTGCGAAGAAACCCATATTGTTCTCCCAGGTAGCGATATCCTGCTCCATCTTGAGGAACTTCTGGATGAGACGGTCTTTCTCGGTAACGACTTTGTTGTAAGTCTTGGCGTGCTGATCGCCATAACGTTTCTTGAAGCGGGATACGCGGTCCGAAGGCTCGGCGACAGCGCCGAACTTGTCGCTCAGGGCTTTGTTGTAAGCGTTCTGGACAGTTGCCTTGTCCTTCAGCGGCACGAAGCCGATTTCGTTCCAGCGGGCCTGGAATGCTGCCAGAGCATCCTTGTCGGCGTCGGTGCCGGCGAGTTCGTATGCGTTGATCTCGTCGATGACTGCGTTCTTGGCGGCCAGGTTGTCGTCATACTTGCTGTCCTGGTCTGAGAAGTGCTTGTCGCGGTTCTCGAAGAAAGCGTCGCAGGCGGCGCGGAAACGCTTCCATATCTGCTCTGACTTCTTGCGTGAAACCGGGCCGATCTCCTTCCACTGTTTCTGGAGGCTGATGAGGTAGTCGGAAGTCTTTTTCCACTCAGTGCTGTTGATCACAGCTTCAGCCTGCTCGCACAGGGCTACCTTCTTTTCCATATTCTCCTGCATCTGATCCTTGAATCCTGAGTAGAAATCCCTCTTGGAAGCATAGAACTTGTCGCAGGCGGCGCGGAAACGTTCGTATATCTTCTGGTTTTCCTTCTTGGAAGCGAAACCGATGGTGCGCCACTCTTTCTGGATGTTCTCGATCTCCTTTGAAAGGGCGTTCCAGGTGTTGGAATCCTTGACCTCACGGGCGGCAATCTCCTCTACC
This sequence comes from Bacteroidales bacterium, assembly GCA_017527625.1. The sequence continues at coordinate 38,952 of JAFXPV010000049.1, forward strand.
TTCTCGCAAAGGGCCGTCTTGGCTTCGAGATTCTGCTGCTGGTTGCCTTTCTGGGACTCGAAATATGCCTGATGCTTCTTGTTAACGACTGAAGTGGCTGCCTTGAACCTCTCCCAGATTGACTCGCGGTGAGCCTTGTCCACCGGGCCGAACTCCTTCCACTCGTCGTGGAGTTTCTGGATCTCGCGGAAAGCGGCTACTGCGTTGTCGCTGTCGGCAAGAGCCTCTGCCCTTTCGCAGAGTTTCTCCTTGGCCTCGAGATTCTTCTTGAAATCGAGGTCGCGCAGCTCGCGGTTGATCTTCACGTAGTCATAGAAAGCCTCTACATAGTGGCTGTAAGTCTCGTAGAGGTCCTTGGCCTTGGTGGGAGGAACTGCGCCGGCTGCACGCCATCTGTTCTGCAGCTCCCTGAATGCGGGATATGCGGTGCCGAGGTCGCCGGGATTCTCGACGAGCACCTTGAGCTCATCGATGATCTTGCTCTTGGCTTCGTAGTTCTCTTCTTTCTTCTGGTTGAGCTCCTGGACGTATTTGACCCTGACGGTCTTATACTGGCCATAGAGATCCTTGAACCCCCTTTCCAACTCTGCAAAAGGATTGGCAGACACCTCTTCGCCTTCCTGAGGGGCTACAACCTCGGGGGCTGCGGCTTGCTCGGCATCGGCTGCTGCCTCGACGGCTGTATCGACTGCATCTGCTGCAGCTTCAGCGGCCTGCTCAGCCTGCTGGGCTACGGCCGTGACTGCGGGCTGGAAGCCGGCGGCTATCTTTTCCTTCTTGAGGGTCTTGTAGAACGCAGTCTTGATACCTTCGGCATATTTATAAAGCTGCTGCACGTCACCCTTGTCCAGCAGTTCCTGGAAAAGGTCGACGAGTTCCTTCAGTCCTTTGTTGGAATAATCAATAATCTCTTCAGTTTCCTGGTTCATAACGACGGGTTGCTCCACGTTTTCTGCAACTTCTGAAGCAATCGGTTTCATATCTTCACTCATGGGGTTCAAATGTTAATTAAGCTTGCAAATATAATCAAATTCTGATTTAAATGCGTATTTTTGCACATATGAGGATTGATATTCTATCTGCCGTTCCGGAATTGCTGGAAAGCCCGCTGAATTACTCCATTGTGAAACGGGCGAAAGACAAGGGGCTCGTGGACATCCACATCCACAACATCCGTGACTACGGTCTCGGCAATTACCGCCAGATCGACGACTACGCCTATGGCGGAGACGCCGGTATGGTTATGATGGTCGAGCCCATCTTCAATATTATAGACAAGCTCAAGAAGGAGCGTGCCTACGACGAGGTCATATACACCTCCCCCGACGGACACATCCTGGACCAGGCCTGTGCCAACCACCTGAGCTGCCTGGAGAACATCATCATCCTGTGCGGCCATTACAAGGGCATAGACCAGCGCATCCGCGACCATCTCATCACGCTCGAGATCTCAGCCGGAGACTACGTCCTCAGCGGAGGGGAACTGCCGGCCGCAATCATCACCGACGCTGTGGTCCGCCTCATCCCCGGAGCCCTGGGCGACGAAACCTCCGCCCTGTCCGACTCTTTCCAGGACGAACTGCTCTCCCCTCCCATCTACACCCGGCCTGCCGATTTCAACGGCTGGAAGGTGCCTGACGTCCTTCTGAGCGGCAATCCTAAGCTCATCAAGGCGTGGCAGGACGAGCAGGCTCTCGAAAGGACCAGGAAACTTCGCCCCGGACTTCTGAAAAAATAATTGAATTTGCTCATCAAAAATTGTATTTTTGCATAAGTGAATTAACAAACAAACACTTTTAGCAATGAAAAAGGCGATTTTTGCATTATTGGTACTGGCGTGCATAGCCGGTATGACCAGTTGCACAAAGAAATGCTACTGCAAGGCCACCCTCAACGGCGAGGAGCTCGCAGGCAAGACCATAGACAATGACAGCGGCAAGGCTTGCAGCACTTACAACTACAAGGCTACTGTCCTTGGACAAGCAGTTGAATTCAAATGCACAATGAGTCTCTAAAGATTTTCCTCAGGGAACTCCTGGGACTCGTTTTCATATTATCGGCGGTCGCCAAGCTGGCGGGCGCCGATAATTTTGAATTGTACGTCTTCAGTCTCGGATGGTTCCCCCTGGGGGCTTCGTTCGTAATTGCGAGGCTGGTCATCGCCGCGGAGCTTTTCCTCGGCGTATGGCTGATGCTGAACACACACCCGAAGGCAGCCCTCAAGCTGGCCGTGGCGATGCTCGCCGGCTTTTCTGCCTTCCTTGTCATTATGATAATCAAAGGCAGCCGCGACAACTGCCACTGCTTCGGCGACCTGGTGGATTTCACCCCCGTGCAGTCTTTCATCAAGAATGCAGTGCTTCTGGCAGTCGCCCTGCTGTCCCTGCGCGCCAGACCTTTCAACATCCCCCGCAGGAACCTTATCGCCGCAGCGGCAGCCGCAGCCTCACTGGCAGCGGTATTCATAATCTCCCCTCCCGACAATTTCAGGTACTCCAGCTACTCTGTCGACGGCTTCAGCCAGGAGGCTTTCGACAAGGCTGTCGAAGACGGCCTTATTGACCCGGAGCTTGCCGAAGGCGACGACATAACCTGCTTTTTCAGCTTCGGCTGCGAATTCTGCCATATGACGGCCAAAAAACTCAGCGTGATGCTCCAGCGAGGGGCCTTCCCGGGGGCTGACGTCAATGTGGTCGTGGCAGGCAGACTCGACGACTTCGCTGCCGACGCAGCAGCCTTCTTTGCGGATTCACAACTGCCTTACAACCGCATAGACTCCCTGGCAGCCAACACTTTCCTCAGGATAACGAACGGCCACTACCCCGTCGTGGTCCACACCGGCGACGGGCGTCTGATCGAGCAGTGGTCCTATCGTGACCTGCACTAGCCCTGATGCTCCTTGCGCAGGAGGTCGAGGACCGTCTTCACAGGATTGAAAGTAATCAGCGGGACATCCACGAACTGGGTGTTCCAGTCTGACATCGCGCCGTTCCACAGACCGGGCAGCTCCAGAGCCTTCAGGCTGCGTCCTTCATAACTCTTGGCTGAGATGAAACCGGCCTGGGGGTCGACGAAGCGCTTGAGGTCGAACTTGCCGCCCTTGTAGTTCATAGGGCTGCATACGAGATCCACCGGATTGAAATGGGTGCCGGCGGCGAACAGCCCTGCCGTGGCGGGATCGTTCGCATTGAGCTGGACACTTTCGAGGATCTGGAGGGATGTGGCTCCGTCGCGGTCGCGGACGATGAACGGACCGCCGCCGGGCTCACCCAGGTTGCGGACCATACCGCAGACCCTGATGGGGCGGTTAAGCTTGGCGTGGATGCGGGCCAGCATCCTGCGCTTGGACGAGTCGAAATCCTTCTCGGGGAATGTGACGCAGAATTCCTTGTCGAGGAAATCCACCATCTCCCAGATGAATTCGCTGTCGTCGCAGCCTTCGTCGATGCGGCGCAGATAGTCGAAGACGCGGCTTCGCAGCTGCAGCAGCCGGCCGGCAAGAAGTTTCTTCCAGAGCACCGTCTGCTCTATTCCGCTCTGGTGGATGACATTGTCGATATTTTTGATGACTATGACGTCGGAAGAAATCTCATCGACATTCTCTATCAGCGCACCGTGGCCTCCGGGACGGAACAGGAGGCTGCCGTCAGCCTTGCGGAAAGGGGTGTTGTCCTCATTGACCGCGATGGTGTCCGTAGACTTGCGCTGGAGGGTGAACTTGACATCGTAGGTCACCCCGAAGAGAGCCTCATATTTAGCCTTCACGCTCTCATACAAGGCTTTGTATGCATCCAGATGCTCGGGAGAGACAGAGTAGATGAGATTTACCTTGCCCTCGGCATCCCTGGCATACAGAGCACCCTCGACCAGGTGCTCCTCGAAGGCGGTGCGGCTGCCGTCCGGATATCTGTGGAAGCTGACCTGTCCCTTTGATTTGCTGCCATAGCCAAGGCCATCTTCCTTCAGGGTCTCGGCCAGTATGCCCTCGTCATCCTTGCCGTCGAATTTCTCCTTGTCGTAGAAAGCGAATTCGGTGATATGACGGCAGAAGCGTTCAGCCGGAGAACCGGCCGGCAGCTTACCTCCCTTCTCAAGGATATCCAAGCCGTTGAACAGGTCCTTGAACATCCTGGAAGCAGCGCCGCTGGCAGGGACGAACTTCGTCACCTTGGCCCCTGACTCTTCGAGAGCTTTGAGGGCGGCGGCCCTGTCGTTTTCGTCGAGCACAGTAATGCCTTTCTCTTCAGTAGCAGCGTTGATTACGTCCAGAAAAGGGAAGCCTGTCCTGAAGGCTTCCAACTGTGAATTGAGTTTGTCCTGCGAAATGCCGAGGCGTTCGAGTTGTAACAGATCTTTTTCTTCCATATATGTCATTATTTCATATCCGATTCCATAAAGTTAAGTTTTTTTCTCATTTAAATGACTATTTTTGTCGGCAAAATGCCATAGAATGATTAACCAACGCGCACTTCAGTCCTTCGACAGAATCGAGACCCCGTTCTTCTATTACGATATGGACGTTCTCCGCAGCACTGTCGACAAATTCGCTTCCACGCTTGGCAAGTTCGGCATAACAGCCCATTACGCGATCAAAGCGAACTCCAACGACCGGATACTGAAAACCATCAGCGGCGCAGGCCTGCAGGCCGAGTGCGCCACTGGCAATGAAATCACCCTCGCCATTGCCAACGGCTTCGCTCCCGGCGGCATCTTCTTCGACGGCGTGGCCAAGACCGACAAGGAAATAGTCACCGCCCTGAAAGCCGGAGTCGAGATATTCAACTGCGAGAGTATCCAGGAGCTCGAAGTAATCGACGCGATAGCAGGCGGAATGGGTCTTAAAGCAGCCATAGCCATAAGGGTCAATCCCGACGTTGACGCACATACCCACAAATACATCACCACCGGCACCGAGGAAGACAAGTTCGGCATCAGTTCCTGGGCTTTCGACCAGCTGTTCGCCACTCTCTCCCGCTGCCGCAACCTGGATTTCCGCGGCATCCATATGCACGCAGGCTCGCAGATCACGGATATGGGCGTCTACGCGCAGCTCGCAGCAAGGGTGCTCGAGTTCGAAAACGTGTTTGAAGAGCACGGCTTCAAAGTCTCTCTGATCAACCTCGGCGGAGGCCTCGGCGTGGACTATGGCGACCCTCTGGGCAACTGGATGCCCGACATCGAGGGGCTGGCCGGGGCGATTGCGAAGAATCTACCGCTCAGGCCGGGCCAGAGCGTACATATCGAGCCGGGCAGGGCCCTGGTAGCGCAGTGCGGGCACATCATCAGCCGCGTGGTCTATGTCAAGTCAGGGCTGAAGAAGAAATTCGCCATACTCGACTGCGGAATGCACACCCTCATCCGTCCGGCACTGTACCAGGCAAAGCATCTGGTGGAGAACCTGTCTTGCAGGCAGCCGCTGGAGAAGTACGATGTCGTGGGCTGCGTCTGCGAATCGAGCGACACTTTCGCGAAGGATTTCGAGGGAGGGGCTCCGCACCGCGGTGATTTGTTCGCCATCCACAGCGCCGGCGCCTACGGACAGGTTATGAATATGAGATATCTGCAGAGAGATCTTGCTCCCGCAGTATATTCGGATGATATAAAGTAAACAGAAAAACACGCTTATGTTTGAAAATCTAACTGACAGACTGGAGAAGTCGTTCAAGCTAATCAAGGGACAGGGTAAAATTACGGAAATAAACATTTCCGAGACGATGAAGGATGTGCGCAAGGCCCTTCTCGACGCCGATGTCAGCTACAAGATCGCAAAAAGCTTCTGCGACGAAGTGAAGCAGAAAGCTCTCGGACAGGATGTCCTCAAGGCCGTCCGCCCCGAGCAGATGATAGTCAAGATAGTTCACGACGAACTGGCTGCCCTGATGGGCAGCGAGCACAGCGATATCAACATCAAAGGCCATCCCGGCATAGTGCTGGTCAGCGGTCTGCAGGGTTCCGGTAAGACCACGTTCTGCGGCAAGCTGGCGCTCAACTGCAAGAGCAAGAGAAGCCAGCAGGTGCTGCTGGTGGCAGGCGACGTATACCGCCCGGCCGCCATCGACCAGTTAAAGGTGCTTGCTGAGCAGATCGGCGTGCCGGTATACACCGAAGAAGGCGTCAAGGATCCCGTGGGTATAGCCCGCCGTGCCATTGAACACGCCCGCAAGGAAGGTTATTCCCTCGTCATCGTCGATACCGCCGGCCGTCTTGCCGTGGATGAGCAGATGATGGATGAGATCGCCGCCATCAAGAAGGCCGTCAACCCGACGGAGACTCTGTTCGTAGTCGACGCAATGACCGGTCAGGACGCAGTCGAGACTGCCAAGGCTTTCAACGACCGCCTCGACTTCGACGGAGTCGTCCTCACCAAGATGGACGGTGACACCCGCGGCGGTGCCGCCCTCAGCATCAAGGCAGTCGTCGGCAAGCCCATCAAGTTCATAAGCTCAGGCGAGAAGATGGAGGCCCTCGACATATTCTACCCTGCCCGTATCGCCGACCGTATTCTCGGTATGGGTGACGTCGTATCCTTCGTGGAGAAGGCCCAGGAGCAGTTCGACGAGGAGGAGGCCCGCAAGCTTCACAAGAAACTCGCCCACGACCAGTTCACCATCACCGACTTCTACCAGCAGATACAGCAGATCAAGAAGATGGGCAACATCAAGGACCTGGCTTCGATGATTCCCGGAATGGGCAAGATGCTCAAGGACGTGGACATCGACAATTCGTCGTTCAAGAGCATAGAGGCCATCATCCAGTCGATGACTGTGCTGGAGCGTGAGAATCCCAACATCATCAACGGAAGCCGCCGCCGCAGGATCGCAGCGGGCAGCGGCACCTCCATCGAGGAGGTCAACCGCCTGCTGAAGCAGTTCGAGCAGACCCGCAAGATGATGAAGACCGTAGCCGGCGGTCCGGCTGCCAGAATGATGAAGAAAAAACGCAGATAACTATGATACTACTTGACGGAAAAGCCACATCGGCAAGCCTCCAGGCCCAGATTGCCGCAGAGGTAGATTATTTTGTTGACAAAGGTTGGCGCAGGCCTCATCTGACTGCCATCCTCGTCGGTGACGACGGCGCGAGCCAGACATACGTCGCCAACAAGGAGCGCTCCTGCAAGAAGGTGGGCTTCGACAGCACCGTGCTCCGCCTTCCCGCCTCGACCACCGAGGAAGAGCTCCTCACCGAGGTCAAGAGGCTCAACCGCGACGACAGCGTGGACGGATTCATCATCCAGCTGCCTCTTCCCAAGCATATCGACGAGCAGAAAATAATCGAGGCTGTGAGCCCTTCGAAGGATGTGGACGGTTTCCACCCCGAGAACGTAGGCCGCCTCTGCCTCGGACTTGACACTTTCGTCAGCGCGACTCCCTACGGCATCATCACACTGCTGGAAGAATACGGCATCGAGACAAGGGGAAAGCACTGCGTGGTGCTGGGCCGAAGCAACATCGTCGGCCGCCCGATCGCCAACTTGCTGTCGGCCAAAGCCAAGCCAGGCGACTGCACCGTCACTATATGTCACAGCCGCACTCAGAACATCGAGGAGTACACCCGCAGCGCCGACATCATCATCGCCGCCCTGGGCGTACCGGGTTTCCTGAAGGCTGATATGGTGAAGGAAGGGGCTGTCGTCATCGACGTCGGCATCACCAGGGTTCCGGCCCCGACCGAGAAGGGCTACCGCATTATGGGCGACGTGGATTTCGACGCTGTCGCGCCTAAATGCTCATACATCACTCCCGTGCCCGGCGGCGTAGGTCCGATGACCATCGTGTCGCTGATGCGCAACACCCTCAAGGCTTACAAGGCCTCCCACAAAGAGTAACAATCAACTAAACGGTATGAAAAAATATATTGCAACTTTCTGTATGGCAATGATCGCACTTTGCAGTTGCAGCGGCAACAAATTCTGCGCTGACGCGCTCAAGCTCGATCCGGCAGCTTTCGTGACTGAATACGAAGGCAAGCCTGTGGCCCTCTATACTCTTACGAACAAGAACGGAATGGTGGTCCAGGTCACCAACTACGGCGCCAGGACTGCTTCGATCATCGTTCCTGACAAGGACAACAATCCGGTGGATGTCATCGTGGGACACGACAACATCCAGAGCTATCTCAACACTGCCAGCGTGTCTTCGGCTTCTATCGTCGGCCGCGTGGTGAACCGTATCGCTTACGGCAAGTTCTCTCTCGACGGCAAGGATTACGAGCTGCCCATCAACAGCGGCGTCAATCATATCCACGGCGGTCCGAACGCTATGTACAAGCACGTTTGGGATGCCGAGCAGAAGGCTGACAATGTGGTGAAGATGAGTTATTTCTCTCCTGACGGGGAGGAGGGTTATCCCGGCAATTTCAGCATCAGCGTGACTTTCACCCTGACTGACGACAATGCGCTCGTGCTGGAGTATGAGGCTTCTACTGACGCCCCTACCCTTTGCAATCCGACTTTCCATCCGTTCTTCAATCTTCACGGTACTACCGAGAAGAGCAGCAACAGCCACATCTACTGGATGGATGCCGACTATTACACTCCTGTCGACGAGAATACCAATCCGACCGGGGAGATTCTGCCGGTGGCCGGAACCATCTATGATTTCACTACTGCTGCAAGGGTTGATTCCAAGACTGATGCGGGTTATGACCTCAATTTCGTGCTGAACACCAAGGGGGATTCATCGAAGCCCTGCGCTACTCTCTATGAGCCTGAGACAGGCATCTGCCTTACTCTTTTCACTGACCGTCCGGGCCTGCAGTATTATTCAGGCGGCAATATGAACGGTTATGAGGTCGGAAAGCGCGGCGGTGTCTTCCACAAGTTCAGCGGCGTGGCTCTCGAGACTCAGTGCTATCCTGACGCTCCTCATCACGACAATTTCCCGAGCATCGTGCTCCGTCCCGGTGAGAAATACACTCACTACGCGAAGTACCAGTTCTCAGTAAAATAACGCGATATCATCAACAGTTTTCCGAAGGAAGAAAAGGAGGCCTTCGGGAACATGGCCACCCCGGCCAGGGAAGAGGGGGGTGGCCTGCTGGATACGAGTTCTGCGAAGCAGGACGAAGTAGACAGTAGGGGGGTACGAAGGAGCGAAGCGACTGAGCTTCCCGAAGGCCTCCTTTTCTTCCTTCGGAAATCATCAGCGATAACATTATTATAATAAAGCCGGCTCGTTGGAGTCGGCTTTGTTGTGTAACGTATGTGTCAATCCGGCTATATGAAGATATAGCGCAGGATGAAGAGTACTGCGAGAACCCACATAGGTATCGATATCTCTTTGAATCTGCCTGAAATGGCGTGGGTTGCCACGTACGCGATGACTCCGATGAGGATACCGTCGGAGATGCTGTATGCAAGCGGCATAAAGATAATCGTGATGAAAGCGGGGATGCTCTTGCAATAATCTTCCCAGTGGATGCGCTTCACTGAAGGCATCATCATAACGCCGACGATGATGAGCGCGGGAGCTGTCGCTGCACTCGGAATTGAAAGGAACAGCGGGGAGAACAGCAGGGCCAGTGCGAAGCAGACTGCGGTAGAGAAGGCTGTAAGACCAGTCCTTCCACCCTCTCCTACTCCAGACGCACTCTCAACGTAAGTAGTAGTTGTTGAAGTACCGAAGCAAGCACCTGCAACAGTAGCGATGGAATCGGCCATAAACATCTTCTCCATACCTTCGATCTTGTCGTTGTCGGCAAGGCCTGCACCTTGATGGACGCCGATGATGGTGCCCATAGTGTCAAACATATCGATGAAAAGGAAGGTGAATACGACAACGAGCATATCCCAGCTGAAAATGCTTGAGAAGTCGAACTTGCAGAAGATGGGAGCTATGCTGTCGGGGAAAGACACCAGCTGCACTGCGCCGGAAGCATTGTGGCTGAACTGAGTCACAGCCATTCCCGTTGCAGGATCCTTGACTATCAGACCGATGAGCGTAGTTGCCAGGATGCCGATGAGGATGCCGCCGCGAACCTTCAACATCACCAGTCCGGCAGTAATCGCCAGTCCGATCATAGCAACCAGAGCCGTGCCTTTCGTAATCTCACCGAGGGTCACGAGAGTAGAATCCGAATTGACGATGATGCCGGCGTTCTGCATACCGATGAAGGCGATGAAGAGGCCGATACCGGCGCCGATAGCCTTCTTGAGGGTGCCGGGGATAGCATCCAGCAGCCAGGTGCGGACCTTAGTGATCGTCAGGATGACGAACAGGATACCTTCGATCAGCACAGCCGTGAGAGCAAACTGCCAGGTGTAGCCCATAGTCAGGCAGACCGTGTATACGAAAAATGCGTTGAGGCCCATTCCCGGAGCCAGTCCGAAAGGTTTCTTGGCATAAAACGCCATTACCAGAGTACCGACTATGGCCGCAAGAGCGGTGGCCGTAAATACGGCGCCGCCGGGCATGCCGTCAAGAGCGCTGAAGATGCTGGGATTGACAGCCAGGATATACGCCATCGTAAGGAAGGTGGTGATGCCGGCGACAATCTCAGTGCGGACTTTGTGCTTGGAAGCGTCAAATCCGAAAGCTTTGCCTAAAAAACTCATCGCAGTTATTGTTTAGATCAGAATACCCACTTAGTGCCGATGCAAGGCAGTACGTTGAACTTCTTGCCGGTAGAGGCCTCGAGGCCGGCGAAGTTGTAGCTGATTTCAACCTCGCCACCGATGTTGAAATGGTCGAAAATCTGGAACCAGAGCTGAGGCTCGGAGAGGATTACCAGATTGTTGCCCTCGCACCAGAAATCAGCGAAACCTGAGAAACGCAGGTTCTTGAGTCCGAACAGGTCCTGGAAGCCCCAGACAGCAGTGAACTGTACGGGAACCTTTGAAGGCAGGCTGACGAAATGCTTGTAGAGAACCTTGAGGTTGAGTGTATTGTTGAAATTCTCTGAATGCAGGAACCAGTCGATTCCGGCCAGGAAAGCGCTGTTGACCGGGAATGCACCGTAATCTTTGCCGGGAACTCCGAAGAGGTTGCCCCAGGTGCCGAAACCGCCGTTGTACTCGAGCTGGAGAGACAGGGGAGCCAGAGCGCTCTCAGACCAGAAATTCAGGCAGCGTGCAATCTCGAAATAAGTGTTGTTCGGAGAGATGACCTTCTTGCCGTCCCTGTTGTTGTAATCATAATCAATGAAGAAGAAAGTGTTTCCCCAGTTGTCCTGGTGGAAACCTTCAAGAGTAGTTGTGAAATGCCCTCTTCCAAAATCGTAGAAAGTCTGGAAGTTGGTCTGTGCATTGACTGTCAGGCTCAATGCCAGAATCGCAAACAGCGAGATGAAGATTTTTTTCATAGTTATGTGTTTAATAGGTATCATTCTATTTCTCACTAAGCTGCAGCAGGCTGGAAACCTCTACGTCAGAGGGGATGGGGCGGCTGCGGGGGATGTCGACTATATCGATGATGAAATTGGCATAGACCGCCTTGGGATTGAACTTCTTCACCAGACGGACTGCGGCGGAAGCAGTGCCGCCGGTAGCCAGGATGTCGTCGTGGACAAGCACCACGTCCGAGGGCTCGATGGCATCGGTGTGCATCTCGATGATGTCGGTGCCATACTCCTTCGAATAAGATTCGCTGACAATCTCGGCCGGCAGTTTGCCGGGCTTGCGCACGGGGACGAACCCTGCGCCGAGCTTCGCTGCCACTGCGGCCCCAACCACGAAACCGCGGGATTCTACGCCGGCCACCTTGGTAATGCCTTTGTCACGGTACATATCGCAGATGGCATCCACTATCTCCATAAGGCATCTGTGGTTCTTGAACAAAGTCGTAACGTCGAAAAACATAATCCCCTTGACAGGATAATCAGGGACTTTCCGGATGTTGTCAACAAGCAGCTTTTTGTCCATAGTCGTTATAATTCACCTAAAGTTAAATCTTATCTCAAAGTCATACTCAATCCCAGCTCAGAGTATTATGCACATTTTTTCAACAAGTGGGCGACGGCAGGCAAACAAAAACCCCGGAGTATAAGCTCCGGGGTCTTTGAAATATATATGCGTCAGGGATTATGCAAGGAATCCGAGGAGCATACCGGCTGCAACTGCAGAACCGATCACACCTGCTACGTTCGGACCCATAGCGTGCATAAGCAAGTAGTTCTTGTCGTCGTACTCCCTGCCCACGTTGTTGGACACGCGGGCTGCATCAGGCACTGCGGATACACCGGCATTACCGATGAGCGGGTTGATCTTGTTACCTTCCTTGAGGAAGAGGTTGAAGAACTTGACGAACATCACGCCGGCGAAAGTAGCGATCACGAATGAAAGCGCGCCAAGACCGAAGATCAGGACAGATTTCAGCTGCAGGAACTGGTCGGCCTGGGTTGAAGCACCTACGGTGACACCGATGAGGATGGTGACGATGTCGACCAGCGGACCGCTTGCAGTATTTGCAAGACGACGGGTCACGCCACTTTCCTTGAGAAGGTTACCGAAGAACAGCATACCGAGCAGCGGAAGGCCTGAAGGCACGATGAAAGCAGTCAGAAGGAAACCGATGATCGGGAAGATCTTCTTCTCGGTAGGAGAGACGGCTCTCGGGGGACGCATACGGATAAGACGCTCTTTCTTGGTGGTGAGCAGTCGCATAATAGGCGGCTGGATAACCGGAACCAAGGCCATATATGAATATGCAGACACTGCGATGGCACCCATCAGGTCAGGAGCAAGACGTCCTGAGATGAAGATTGCGGTCGGACCGTCGGCACCACCGATGATACCGATGGCACCTGCCTCGCTGGGGCTGAAGCCGAGCAGGAGGGCGAGTGCGTAGGCACCGAAGATACCGAACTGTGCAGCAGCACCGATAAGCAACAGCTTGGGATTTGAAATCAGGGCGCTGAAGTCAGTCATCGCACCGATGCCGAGGAAGATGAGCGGAGGATAGAAACCTCTCTGCACTCCTTGATACAGGATATTGAACACTGAACCTTCCTCGTAGACTCCCACATTCAAACCAGCGAACAACGGAATGTTACCGATAAGAATACCGAATCCGATAGGGATGAGCAACATAGGTTCCCATTCAAACTTGATTGCCAAGAATATGAACAGGATACCCACAGCTATCATTATCAGATACTGGAGATTGCAGTTGGCAAAACCTGTGTATTGCCAGAACTGGATCAGATTGTTGATAATATTTTCCATTGACTGTTATCCGATAACGAAAAGAGGAGCACCTTCAAGGACTGAATCGCCTTTCTGTGCAAGGAATTTGACAATTTTACCACTGGTGGTAGCCTCGATATTGTTTTCCATCTTCATGGCCTCGAGGATGATTACAGCGTCGCCCTTGTTGACGGTGTCGCCCACATTCTTGTTGATGCTGAGGATAACGCCGGGCAGAGGAGAGTTGACGACGGTCTCGCCGGCAGCTGCTGCAGGAGCAGAAACTTTCTGGGCGGGAGCTACGGGTGCTGCCGGAGCGGCTTTGGCCTTGTTGACTACAGTGACTATCTTGCGAGGCTTGGCCTCAGACCTCTCGAACTCTACTGAATAGGGAGTACCATTGACTTCGACCTTGGCGGAAGTCTCTTCTACCTCGTCGATAACGACATTATAATCGTTGCCGTTGATTTTGATTTTATATTCTTTCATATCTCTTATTTTCTGTTGATTTGGGGAAGTTGACGGAGAGAGTAAATCTTACTGCTCCAAGGTGAATATGTCCTGTCGGTGTGGTTCAGGGTAACGACGAAGCTTTCTTCATCGTGAGAATCGTTCTCCTCCCTGAAGAGATGCAGAGCCATTGCGATTGCCGCATAGGTCTCGCCGGTAGTCACTTCTTCAGAAGCAGCTACGGCAGCCTTGACAGCCTCAGGGGCATTGGACTTGGCAGTTTTCTTCCTGCTGCGCTTGATAGAGGCATTACCGATCTGCTTGAAGATGATGTACAGGATGACAAGGGCAGTGAACACAACGGACATAGCGGTGAGGGCCATTATCCATCCGTAAGGGTCGATACGGGCCATCTTCTGGCTCTTGGTCTCCTCGGTATGGGTTACGTTGGCAGCCCTCGGGGTAGTGCTCTGGGCGATGTTCCACTCGCCGTTTCCGTCGGTTTTCCTCGCGAATGACTGGTTCTCGCCGAGATTGCCGGGAACAGTCACACGGTCGATGATAGTCTTGCCGTCACCTCCTACGAAGAGAATCTCTTCGCCGGGTGCGATGTTGAAGTTGGTATACAGAGTTCCTTTGTGCGGGTTGTCGTCGGTCCAGATAACCACGAACTGGCGCGGTTTGATCTTGGTGATGAGGTCTCCCTTGGGGAACATATATTTCTTGAGGTTGTTCGGATCGTTGGTCAGGTAGCAGCCCGAGATGTCAACAGTTCCGTAGGAAGAGTTGAACAGCTCGACCCACTGGCCGTGCTCTCCGAAATCGTCCATCAGGTCGCTTGTGTTTGTCACCATCAGCTCATTGATGCGCATTGCGGTCTGTTGCTGTGCCGCAGCGCCGAATGAGACAAGAAGCAGACTCAAGACGACAAGTGATTTGATATGTTTCATATTGAATTGCTTCTTGATTATTACAAAGGAAGGTTGTCGTGTTTCTTGGCAGGGTTGGTGAGCTTCTTGGTTGAAAGCATCTCTAAGGCGCGGATTACGCGGAAACGAGTGTTGCGAGGCTCGATGACGTCATCGATGTAGCCATAAGAAGCTGCCTTGTAAGGATTGCAGAAGAGGTCGTCGTACTCTTTCTTCTTGGCTTCCTTGAGTTCTGCAGCTTCCTCGGGGCTTGCGCAAGCCTTGAGCTCTTTAGCATAGAGGACAGCTACTGCACCGTCTGAACCCATCACTGCGATGTTGGCTGTAGGCCAAGCGTAGTTGATGTCGCCACGGAGCTGCTTGCAGCTCATCACGATGTGGCTTCCGCCGTATGATTTGCGTAAGGTTACGGTAACTTTCGGAATTGTGGCCTCACCGTAGGCGTAGAGCAGTTTGGCACCGTGGAGGATGACGCCGTTGTACTCCTGCTGGGTACCGGGCAGGAAGCCGGGCACGTCAACGAGGGTGAGGATAGGAATGTTGAATGCGTCGCAGAAACGGACGAAGCGGGCACCCTTGCGGCTTGAGTTGCAGTCGAGAACGCCGGCCAGCACCTTGGGCTGGTTGGCTACGATGCCGACTGTAGAGCCACCCATACGGGCGAAACCTACGATGAGGTTCTTGGCATAGTCGGCGTGGATCTCGAAGAACTTGCCGTCATCGACGATGCTGCCGATAACTTCATACATATCGTAGGGAGCGTTCGGGCTGTCGGGGATGATCTCGTTGAGAGAATCTTCGGTACGGTCGATCGGGTCATCGGTAGGAAGATACGGAGGTTCCTCCATATTGTTCTGCGGAATATAGCTGAGGAGTTCGCGGATGGTAGCGATCACTTCCTCTTCGTTTTCGCAGGCGAAATGAGCCACACCACTCTTGCTGGCGTGTACGCTTGCACCGCCGAGCTGCTCCTGGGTAACTTTTTCGCCAAGCACCTGCTCTACTACTGCAGGGCCGGTGAGGAACATATAGCTGGTGTTCTTGCACATAATGGTGAAGTCGGTCAGGGCCGGAGAATAAACGGCACCGCCTGCGCAGGGGCCGAGGATGGCGCTGATCTGGGGAACTACGCCTGATGCAAGGATGTTACGCTCAAAAATCTCAGAGTATCCTGCGAGGGCGTTGACGCCTTCCTGGATACGGGCTCCACCTGAGTCGTTGAGACCGATGACGGGAGCGCCCACCTTCATTGCCTGGTCCATTACCTTGCAGATCTTGAGGGCAAGAGTCTCTGAAAGGGAACCTGCGTTGACTGTGAAATCCTGTGCGAAGACATAAACCAGACGACCGTTGACGGTACCGTAACCGGTAACCACGCCGTCACCGAGGAATTGTTTCTTTTCCATTCCGAAGTTCGTGCAGCGGTGCAGCATAAACATGTCGAATTCTTCGAAGCTGCCTTCATCGAGGAGCATTGCGATCCTTTCACGAGCGGTATATTTACCTTTTTCGTGCTGTGCATCGATACGGGCCTGTCCGCCGCCGATACGGGCTTTCTCTCTGAGAGAAATGAGGCCTTTTACTTTTTCGAGTTGTTGACTCATATCAGTTGGGTTTGTTATTTGATGATTGATTATTTCTCTTTAGGGTTCTCACAGATTTCAGTCAGAACGCTCTGTGTAGACTTCGGATGCAGGAAAGCGATGTTGAGGCCTTCTGCGCCGGGACGCGGAGCCTTGTCGATGAGGACGACACCTTTACTCTCGGCGTCAGCCAGGCAAGCTGCGACGTCTTTGGTCTTGAATGCGATATGGTGGATACCTCCGCGGCCGCCGTTCTTCTCGATGAATTTGGCGATTGTGCTTTCAGGGCTTGTGGGTTCGAGAAGCTCGAGCTTCACTTCACCGATCTTGAAAAATGCAGTTTTAACTTTTTGGTCAGCCACCTCTTCGATTGCGTAGCATTTGAGACCGAGAACGTTTTCATAGTAAGGGATAGCCTGTTCCAGTGACGGAGTGGCGATGCCCAGATGCTCTATTTGAGATAATTCCATAGCGTTAATTATTTAAGTTTAAAAATTTTAGCTCTAATCCTGCAAAAATAATCATAAATCGCAACTTAAAAAATAAAATAGGTATCATTTGAAAACAAAAAAAGCATCTGCCGTAAGGGCCGGCAGATGCTGTATCAAATTCTAAACGGACTGGTCTTGCCCGCTAGGCGATTTCCATATTGTGATATACGTTCTGGACGTCTTCGTCCTCCTCGATCATATCGATGAGTTTCTCGACAGAGGCCTGGTCTTCAGGTGAAAGCTTCTTCAGCTCGACGTTCGGGAAACGCTCGAAGGTTGCAGACATAATCTCGTAGTTGTTGCTCTCGAGATACTGCTGGATCTTGTTCATTGCGGTGAATTCGCCGTAGATCATAATTACCTTCGGATCGTCGTCCTCGTCAGGGTCGCCGCCCTCGCGGAAGACTTCCTCTGCGCCGTAGTCGATGAGTTCGAGCTCGAGTTCGTCGAGGTCGATGTCGTCGCGGTCCTTGATCTTGAAGACGCACTTGCGGTCGAACATAAACTCAACGCTGCCTGATGTGCCGAGAGAACCTCCGAACTTGTTGAAATAGCTGCGGACGTTGGCCACGGTACGGTTGGTGTTGTCAGTCGCAGTCTCGACCAGGATGGCGATGCCGTGAGGGCCGAAGCCTTCGTACAGCATTTCCTTGTAATCGCTCTGATCCTTGTCAGTGGCTTTCTTTATGGCACGTTCGATGTTTTCCTTGGGCATATTTTCGCTGCGGGCCGTCTGCAGCAATGCGCGCAGGCGGGGGTTTCCGGTAACGTCAGGACCGCCCTGCTTCACAGCGATGGTGATTTCCTTGCCGATTTTGGTGAACGTTTTGGCCATATGGCCCCAACGTTTGAATTTTCTCTCCTTACGGAATTCAAATGCTCTTCCCATAACTTCTACAGATTGATGCGTGCGATGTATTTGTCGATATCGTAAGCTTCGAGGCTCTGGGGATATTTATCCTTGATTGCCTGATAATACTCGAGAGCCTTGGCGTTGTTGCCGAGTTCCTCGCAAGTGATGCCGGCCTTGAGCATATAGGCAGCCGCAAACATATTGTCGGCTTTCTTGATGGCCTTGTCGTAAGCAGCGAGAGCGGCATTGAAGTCGCCGTTGCCTACATAAGCGTCACCGAGGCAGCTGAGAGCCCTGGCTGCGAGGATATCGTCCTTGCCGTTGTATTTCTTGAGGTACTTGATGGCATCGTCGTAATTCTTGAGCTGAAGCTCGCTGACACCGGCGTACATATAGACAGCCTTGCCGGCCTTGGCACCGTACTGAGCGATGATGTCGCGGAAGCCCAGTGAAGAACCGTCACCTTCCAGTGCAGTCTTGTAATCGCCTGCTGCGAAGTAATTCTCAGCTGCGAAGCTGTCGTCGATGGCCGCAGCCCTTGCGGGTTTGATGACCCAGGTGCTGACTGCGAGGCAGATCGCAACTACCGCAAGGATGCCGATGGCGATCCAACCCAACAACTTACCGTTCTTTTTCAAAAATTCTTCAGTCCCGCTGACTGCCTGCCCTACTGCCTGTTGATTCTGATTCTCTGTAGGTTTCTGATTTTTATTAGCCATTATAGTTTTAATTTGATTATTCCACAAAAATTGCGAATCGCAAAATTACAATAAAAATACAAATCGCAAAGTTTTATTTCGTCGAGTTTATGTGCGACTTTATTGCTAACTTGCAAGGAAATATGCATCAAATCAATATCCGCGCTATATGAGACATTTTTCCACATTGCTTCTTGCACTGTCGCTGCTTGCAGCCCTGACCTCCTGCAAACAGGGACCACAAGTTGAACCAGCCTACCCTTTCAACGATCCGACCCTTTCAAAGGAAGAACGTGTCAACGACCTGCTGAGCCGTCTGACCACGGAGGAGAAAGTCACTATGATGATGAACTCCTCGGCTGCCATCGACCGTCTCGGCATTCCTGCATACAACTGGTGGAACGAGACCCTGCACGGCGTCGCCCGTGCCGGTGAAGCCACAGTCTTCCCCCAGGTGATCGGCATTGCCGCCACCTTCGACGAGGACCTCAACCTTGAGACTTACACCATCGCTTCCGACGAAGCAAGGGGAAAATACAACGATGCCATAGCCAACGGCACCTACAGGCAATATTACGGCCTGACATTCTGGACTCCCAA
>JAFXPV010000050.1 GCA_017527625.1 Bacteroidales bacterium
TGAAAAGATGACGGTTCTAGGCGATAAGATGAACCGTTACGGTTTTATAGTTGACCGCAACGCCAACAAGGTGGAGATCAAGAAAGCGGTCGAGCAGATGTATGGTGTCTCTGTATTGTCAGTCAATACCGTAAGATACCACGGTAAAGTAAAAAGCCGCTACACAAAAGCAGGTATGTTGACAGGCCGCACTAATAACTACAAGAAAGCTTTCGTGACTTTGGCCGCTGATGATAAAATTGATTTCTACAGTAACATTTAAAGGTCATGGCAGTTCGTAAATTCAAACCGGTAACTCCCGGTCAGAGAAATAAAGTTATCAGTGCATATGATGACATCACTTGCACTACTCCCGAGAAATCCCTCCTGAAACCCCTCCGCAAGAGCGGTGGACGCAACAATCAGGGTAAGATGACAATGCGTTATATCGGTGGTGGACACAAACAGATGTACCGCGTTGTAGATTTCCTTCGCGATAAAGACAAATATTCTGCAACAGTTAAAACCATCGAGTACGACCCGAACCGTACGGCACGTATCGCTCTGGTACAGTATGAAGATGGCGAGAAACGTTATATCATTGCTCCGAACGGACTGAAAGTAGGTCAGAAGATTTCTTCAGGAAGCGGTGTCGCTCCCGAAATCGGAAACTCTCTTCCTCTCGGTGAAATTCCTCTGGGTACCCTCGTACACTGCATCGAGCTCCGTCCCGGCACTGGTGCCGCAATGGCCCGTTCAGCCGGTGCTTACGCTCAGCTCACCGCACGTGAAGGCAACCACGCTATCCTCCGTCTCCCTTCAGGTGAGACCCGTATGGTGCTGGTTTCTTGCCGTGCTACAGTCGGCATCGTATCCAACACTGAACACAACCTCGAATCTCACGGCAAGGCTGGCCGTCGCCGTTGGCTCGGCCGTCGTCCTCACAACCGTGGTGTTGTTATGAACCCTGTTGATCACCCTATGGGTGGTGGTGAAGGCCGCGCATCTGGTGGACATCCTCGCAGCCGCAAGGGCCTGCCGGCTAAAGGCTACAAGACTCGTAATCCCAAGAAGACCAGCAACAGGTTCATCATCGAAAGAAGAAAGAAATAACGGAATAAATTTTTTGAGAAATTATGAGTCGTTCACTTAGAAAAGGTCCCTACATTCAGGAAGCTCTCGAAAAAAGGGTTCTTGCGATGAATGAGGGTACAATGAAAAAAGAAGTAATCAAGACCTGGTCGCGTGCAAGCATGATTTCACCTGACTTTGTCGGCCACACTATCGCAGTGCATAACGGTAACAGATTTATTCCGGTGTATGTAACTGAAAATATGGTCGGTCACAAACTCGGCGAGTTTGCTCCTACACGTACATTCAGAGGTCATAGTGGTAACCGTTAATAAAAAGAAACTACTATGGGAGCAAGAAAAAGAGAAATGGCCGAAAGGCAGAAAGCAATAAAGAAACAGACAGCCATCGCGAAGCTGAACAACGTTCCGACTTCTCCCCGCAAGTCACGCCTTGTGGCTGATATGGTACGTGGTATGGAAGTCAACCACGCTCTCGATGTGCTCAAGTACTCTAAGAAAGAGGCGTCTAACCGTCTTGGCAAACTTCTCCGCAGCGCTATCGCAAACTGGGAAGCCAAGAACGAAGACAACCGTAAAGAACTTGAGAATGGCAACGTGTACATCAAGACCATTATGGTCAACGAAGGCCGCACTCTGAAGCGCATCCGCACCGCCCCCCAGGGTCGTGCAGCACGCATCCGCAAGCGCAGCAACCACGTCACCATCGTTCTCGATACCAAGAAACAACCAGTTAAGGAGGAAGAATAATAATTATGGGACAAAAAACTAATCCTATCAGCAACCGTATTGGTATTATCCGTGGTTGGGACTCCAACTGGTGTGGTAATTACCCTGAAAGAATCCAGGATGACGCAAAGATCCGCGAATACCTCAACGCACGTCTCGCAAAGGCCAGCCTGAGCAAGATCGTCATCGAGCGCACTTTGAAGGTCATCACTGTTACCATCCATACCGCCCGCCCCGGTTTCATCATCGGCAAGGGTGGTCAGGAAGTTGACAAGCTGAAAGAAGAACTCCGCAAGGTTTGCGGTAAGGATGTCCAGATCAACATCTTCGAGGTTAAGCGCCCCGAGGTTGACGCCAACATCGTTGCCAACAACATTGCCGGTCAGGTTGAGGGCCGCGTATCATACCGTCGCGCCATCAAGATGGCCATCGCCTCTACTATGAGGGTAGGTGCCGAAGGCATCAAGGTTCTCATCAGCGGTCGTCTGGGCGGCGCCGAAATGGCTCGCAGCGAACTCTACAAAGAGGGTCGTACTCCTCTTCACACTTTCCGCGCTGACATCGACTACGCACTGGCAGAGGCTCACACCAAAGTCGGCGTTCTCGGCGTGAAAGTTTGGATCTGCAACGGCGAAGTCTACGGCAAGCGTGACCTCAGCCCCAACGCAGGCGTTTCTGCATCTGCAGTTTCTGCCGACCGTGGCGGCGAGCGTCGTGAGCGTCGTGGCGGTGACCGTCGTGGCGGCGAGCGCAGGGGTGGCCAGCGTCGTGATTCACGCAGGGCAGAATAACCTGTTTCGCACACATAATGAAAGGGAAGCGTTTTTCAGCGCTTCCCTTTTTTTTGTGTTCGCTGAGTGTTCCCGCGCGTGATTTATAATCAGCTGAGAAACACCGCTTTACGCAAATTCCTTCCCTTCGTTTTGAGGGGGAGACGTTTGCCCTTTCGTCTGAGGATGAGCGAAATACAAATCACGGCGCTTTTTTTATAGAAGAAGACGCAGTATTTTCGGGAAGTCGGAGTTATAATAGATATGACCGAGCAGGAACTGGCTAGCCGCTGTGCCAAAGGTGATGATGAAGCACGCCAGGAGTTGTACATAACGTACGGCCCCAGGCTGCTTGCACTTTGCCGGCGCTATGCTGACAATGCCACCGAGGCTGAGGACCTGATGCAGGACGCCTTCATAAAAATCTTCCGTGTAATAGGGCGTTTCAACTGGACAAGGCCAGGTTCGTTATATTCCTGGATGGCACGCGTAACAGTCAATCTGGTCTTCGACTCTACAAAGAAAAAACGCAAACTTGTCAAAGACATTGCGGATGTGGAATCATTGGTCGATGCCGAGGAAGACGAGCCGGAGTATGATGAGACAACGACTGTTCCGATGGAGGTGCTCAAATCGATGGTCGAAGCGCTTCCGGAGGGATCCAGAACTGTCTTCAAGCTCTACTGTATCGACGATTTTTCACACAAGGAAATAGCCGCCCTGCTGGGAATCAAGGAAAAAAGTTCCTCGGCAAGTCTGGCTCGTGCCCGTGCATCTCTTGCACGCACTATACGGCAGTATTTGAAAGATAAAACGCAGTAAAGTAGTAAAGAATAAGTTATATTTATGAGGCTTGAATAATGGGATACAATCAGGAAATGAAAAAAGAATGGACCGATGCCGTCAGGGAGAAATATCTCTCTGAGGAAGAGGCTTTCTCTCCTGCGGGGTGGGAGACTGTCCGCCGTCGAGTCCACAGGACTGAAGTAGTGCGGCGCAGCATCATCGCTGCCGCTGCTGTCTTGCTGCCATTTGCGGCGCTGCTGCTTTGGAGCCCTTGGCACAACACCGTGCCGGCCCAGGAAAGCATCATCGCCAATACGGAAGAAACACCTGTCGTTCCGGAAGCAAGCGAAACCACTTTTGATGTTGTCGATCCGCAATCGGTAGCTACTGTGCCTGACGAAGCTCCCGCTGTCAGAAAAGCAAAGAAAGCAGAGCAGCCGGGCCTCATCCCTCAGCCCGAGCAGACCCCCATTGCTGAAGATATGTCCCATGATCAGCAGCAAACACCAACCCCTTCCGCCGATACTAAAACCACCAACCCCGACAGTACAACCCACTCTACTCCGGCACCTTCTGGACAGCCCACGCCCCGTCGGTCACAGGAACTCATCCCCGATGACCTGCTGGCTTTCGCCGAGCCCGAGCCAAGGCAGCGCCGGAAAATTTCTGTCGGCGTGAGTGCCGGCGCCGGCGCCATTCAGCGCAATATGATACTCAACACAATGTCTGCACCGTATTATACTAAGCTTGCCTATATGAACTTAGGAGTAAGATATGAAACGGATGTTAAGATAAGTGCTGCCAATATCAACAGGCAGTATTATAATGATTTGTTGACAAAAACCGCATCGAATTCATATATGGCGAACGCTTTTGTACCAAGCGATATCGAGTACAGGCACGACCTGCCACTTTCTTTCGGCTTGCTGGCAAAGATCGGCTTGCTTCCCTGGCTTGGTGTGGAAAGCGGAGTTGAATACACCTATCTGCATTCAGTTGCAGATTCTTATCTTGGCACTCAGGATCAGAGGCTGCATTTTATCGGAATACCTGTCCGGATGGATGCTATAATCTGGTCGAACAGGCTGCTTGAAGTTTATGCTGCTCTGGGAGGAAAAGCGGAGAAATGCGTCTCTGCCAGCCTGGGACGGATTAATTGCGATGAGCCCCGGCTCCAATGGTCTGCCGAATTGGCCGGGGGTATCCAATATCATCTGTGGGACCGGGTGAATCTTTATCTCCAGCCGGAATTGGAGTGGTATCTGACCCAGACCGATCTGATCACCTACCGTACTGAACACCCGCTGGGATTCGCGCTTCACGCCGGCCTCCGCTTTGATTTGTAATGAAAAAACTCGTTGTACTATGAACCATAAAAGATATACAATAGGGCTTGCGCTTATTGTCTTGCTGTTGACAGGTTGTTCTTCTGTCGAACCCGAAGGAACTAGTCCAGTAGGCAACCCGGACCCGGGTTGGGATATATATCGTATTAATATCAGCTTCAAGTACCCAAGTGGATTCGATTTGCTGGAACAGCTTGCTTATTACAAGTCTGACCCGACAAACCCGAAATACTTGGGAGAAATAGATCCCGAAAAGTATACACTCCAAGTGGTATCATCAGTCATGTTTCCACAGGAATACCATTATTTTACTCTGGCGAAATTCGATGATCTTCACAGCTGGGTGCGTACAGACAAGAATGGAGTTTATTCAAACTGGGGAACGTGGTATTTCTCAAACGATTTCGTCATTAAGACAAAGAATGATGGGTCTCCGTACAGTCCACTGAGATATAGGATTTCGAGTTCTGTCCTTTTCGGAGGTGTCCATGATGTTACTACCTGGTGGGAAGAAGGAACAGTAGACAAGGAAACCGGACAACACTTCCCTAAATGTGTAAAAGCCACTTTTAACGGTAAGGAAGTAAAAGTATCAAAGGGAATCACATATAATGAAAAAGCCGAACCATATTATGTCGGTTATTTCGTGGACATAATTATCGACGGGCATGTATTTTATTAAACTTTAAATATGAAAACACTTATTAAATGTTTCCTTCTTATAGCGCTCATTCTGTCCACATCTTCTTGTTCGAAAGATCAATTAAGAGATGATGATCATTTTACCGTTGAGGATGCGTTGGATATGATATTAAATTCATCGAATCAGGTAAGAACGTATAGAATATCTTTTAGTTTTAAAGATATCGACGGGAATGATTTGGCCGAACCTTTCGCAGAAGAACAGTGGATAAGAAAAGGCGACAGCCGCTGGTGGGGAGAAATCAATCCGGATAAATACAAGTTGGATTTTATTCTGCCCAATCCTCCTGATTGGTGGGACAACACTATTTACAATCACAAAGCAGCGACTGGTTTTATCCCTGATGTACATCGGCCATATTTTGTGATGTATAGATTTGATGATAAAGGAGTAATGTGTGAAAATGCTCATAGCGCCGAGGAGAATGACAACTGCAGTTGGTATCTATACCACGACTTTGGCTTCGATATAGCCTGGTTTGACCTGCAGAAAACCGTAAAATACCAGATAACTTGCCCTACTATTTTCGGAGACAACGATATTCATGAGTTTATAACCTACTGGAAGGAAGATGAGGATTTGAACCCAAATGCCTACGAACGATTTGCGACTTGCACCAAAGTTGAGTATGACGGCAAGGTTCTCACTCCAAAGAAAGGAGTAACTATCAAGCATTATGAATTCCCCGATCCATACGAAGATGTAGATGTAACCTTTGTCAATTATCTGGTCGACATCGTCGTTGACAGATAAGATGCTACCTATCCCATGCGGAAATAGTCTTTTTTTGCTCGCGAAAAATGATGGGTCTCCGTACAGTCCATTGAAATACCAAATCACTTGTCCGGATCTATTTGGATCTATTTTATATTATGAAATCGTCACCTGGTGGGAAGAAGGAACAGTAGACAAGGAAACAGGTCAACACTTCCCTAAATGTGTAAAGGCCACTTTTAACCGTAAGGAAGTACAAGTATCAAAGGGAATCACATATAATGAAAAAGCCGAACCATATTACGTCGGATATTTCCTGGACGTAGTTATTTTAGGGTCATTATATCGATGAATTATAATTATGAGGATTCTTATTCAGCGTTATTTCTGTCTGGGACTGGTTTTATTACTTGTCTGGAGTTGCTCTGAAAAGTGGAATGGTGTCGATCCCAACGCCGTCGAAGATTTTGAAATCAAAGGCCTGACTCTTGACAATTTCCCTTTTATGGACTGTTCGACGAGTACCGGCCCTCTGCGGGATATGGTTATGTACAATCTGCTCGGCATTCCGTATGGGTGGGGAATGAATGTCGTGACAGGGTCGCAGTACGAGATCTTTTTCCACCTTCCGGAAGGAATGGAGACGGGGAGCGACGAACATAAGGCGTTTGCGGCAAAAATACACGAATTGAGACGGGCCAGCGGCTCTCACGAAGCCTACGTCAATCTGATCGACGGAGCAACAGGCGTTATCATCGATTCCCGCGACATTTCCCGCAATGAGAGAAATTATGCCGAAGAAAAGCACGTAATGATTGAGACGAAACCATTGGCGTGGGACGCTCTGGTTTTTGTCGTACATCCCGGCAATAAAGTCAAGTCGCTTACGCAGGACCAGATACGCAAGATATACACAGGTGAGATAACCAACTGGAAAATGGTGGGAGGTGACGATTTGGAGATACACGCCTACACACGCAATGTGGACTCCGGCAGCCAGGAGAAGATGGAGACGCTTGTGATGGAGGGGCTCAAGATGATTGACAATCCTGTATATATGGGCGGCGCGATGCTCTCTCCTTACCTGTCCATCGAGATGGATCCTTGCGGCATCGGTTATACTCCTTACTATTTCTGTGAAAGTATGGTCCGCGATCTTCACGACGTCAAGGTCATCGCCGTAGACGGAGCCTATCCCACAACGGAGACCATAATGAAAGCCGTGAACGGCGAGAAAGGGGCATATCCATACTTCTCAAAAATCTATGCAGCAATCCGCGCAGACGAACCCGACAATTCCCTTTCGAGGCAGATCTACAAGTGGCTCTCCACCCCCAAAGCCAAGGACATCATAGACGAGAGCGGATATATCTCTATGAGATAGGTGACAGTGCACCGCTCCTTGGTATGTAACCTGTGGGAAGCATCGTTTGGGACTCCCAATCTCGATGGCGGCTTCAACTCTGTAGCAAGCCCTGTCAACTGTTGAAATGCTGGTGGATGGTCTGCGCCATCTTCTTGCCGACGGCGGCGGTGAGGTCTTCCAGTGAGGCCTTCTTGACGCGCGCTACACTCTTGAAGCGGCGGATGAGCTTGGCTTCAGTGGCCTCACCGACCCCCTCGATGTCGAGCAGCTCGCTGTGGATCTGACCTTTGCTGCGCAGCGAACGGTGGAAAGAGATGCCGAAGCGGTGCGCCTCGTCGCGGATGTGCATCAGCACCTTCAGCGAGCTTGAATTGCGGTCGAGGAACAGCGGGTGCGGATCGCCGGGGACTATGATTTCCTCCATACGCTTGGCCAGGCCCACGATCTTGATACGGTCCTCGATGCCCAGCTCCTGCAGCGCCTCCAGTGCGCTGTGCAGCTGTCCCTTGCCGCCGTCCACCACTATCAGGTCCGGCAGGTCCTCGCCCTCGGCCAGCATACGGGAGTAGCGGCGGTTCAGCACCTCCTTCATCGAAGCGAAGTCGTTGGCCCCGACCACCGTCTTTATCTTGAAATGGCGGTACTCCTTCTTGCTGGGCTTGCAGTCGCGGAAAACGACGCACGAAGCCACCGGATTTGTGCCCTGGATATTCGAGTTGTCGAAGCACTCCATATGGCGCGGCGCCACATCCATTCCGAGGTCCTTCTGAAGCACTGCCACCAGCCGCTGCTGATGCTCCTCGGGATGCAGATGCTCCTCCTGCTTGAGCTTGTCGGCCTTCATTGCGGCGGCGTTGCGGCGGCTGAGCTCCATCAGAGCCGCCTTGTCGCCCTTCAGCGGGATATGCACGTTGTGCCCCTCGAAATCGCCCTCCGGCAGGAACGGCACCACCACCTCCTTCGACAGGGCGCCGAAGCGGCTGACCATCTCCGCCATAAAAAGCCCAAGCAGGCGCTCCGGAGTCTCTTCGATGCGGCTGCGCAGTTCCATATTGAAGGACTGTACGATGCAGCCTCCCTTCACTCTCAAAAAGTTGCAATAGGCGTCGCCCGCCTCCTCCACAATAGAGAATACATCCACCTCGTCGATGGAAGCACTGACGACAAGACTCTTGGCGTAGTGACGCTCGAGCAGCTGCACCCTTTCCTTGTAGACATTGGCCTGCTCGAAGCGCAGCTCGGCGGCCGCAGCCTCCATCGCAGCCTTGTTCTCCCTGATGATCTGGGCCACCCCGCCCTTCAGGATGGCGGTGACTGCGTCTATCTGCTCATTGTAGGCCTCCTCTGATATCTGGCCGACGCAGGGCGCGGCACATTTGCCCAGATGGGCGTTGAGACACTTCTTGAACTTGCCAGCCGCGATACCCTCGGCATTGAGGGCCAGCTTGCAGTCCCTCAGCTGATACAGGGCGCCGAACAGGTCCAGCAGCGAGTGGGCGTACGTAGCCGAGCTGTACGGCCCGAAGTAGCGCGACCCGTCCTTGACGAAACGCCGGGTCAGGAACACTCTCGGGAAAGGCTCGTTCTTGATGCATATCCAGGGATATGTCTTGCCGTCTTTCAGAAGGATGTTGTAGCGGGGCTGGAGCTCCTTGATGAGGTTGTTCTCCAGCAGGAAGGCATCCTCCTCGGAAGCCACGACAGTGTGCATCAGGTCGGCGATCTTGCTCACCATAGCCCGCGTCTTGCGGTCCAGCGACTCCGGCGGCCGGAAATACTGCGACACGCGGCGCTTGAGGTCCTTCGCCTTGCCGACATAGATCACCGTCCCTTCCTCGTTCAGAAAGCGGTAGACCCCGGGGGAATGGGGCAGATATTCGACTTTTTCACGGACTTCCATTTTCATATTTGACAGCGTTGGGATCTTTGGTTTATTGGAAAGAGAGGACCCTAGCCACCCTCGGCTGATAGAGGGAGGGGCCCACGCGCAGCGTGGGAGGGAGACGCGAAGCGTCGGTCCGAACGGCAATAAACCAAAGATCCCAAAGAGGACTGCACTATACAAATGTAGGGAATTTCCCAATATTTCTTACTTTTGTGATTTGCACATGAAGGGACACATCCACAGAATAGCCAGAATCGCAGCCGCAGTCATCCTTCTGACGGCTCTGTTCCCCTGCCGCCAGGCTATGGCGCAGTATTACACCCTCGGCTCCGACCCGTCGTTCGTGCAGTGGAACAAGATGAAGTCCGCCCACTTCAGCATCGTCTACCCCAACTATATGGACTCTGTGGCGCGAGTCTACCTTTACAACTTCGAGCGCAACCGCAACCTCACCAACGAGGGTATGGGCGTCGAGATGGTCAACATCCCGCTCGTGCTGCATCCATACACATCGCTGAGCAACGCCACCGTCGTGTGGGCTCCCAAGAGGGTGGACATCTTCTCCACCCCGGAATTCAAGGGCGGCTACGCGCAGAGCTGGGAGACCCAGCTGTCGCTGCACGAAGCCAGGCACATCGACCAGATGACCCACTACACCAAAGGCTTCTTCAAGTTCCTGTACTACCTGATGGGCGAGCAGTCTTCCGGCCTCGGAGTCGGTATGTACCCTTCCGGCTGGTTCCTCGAAGGTGACGCCGTGCAGAACGAGACCAACTTCAGCAAGGTAGGCCGCGGCCGCGACCCGGACTTCCTGATGGACATAAAGGCCTCCATTATGGAGGGAGAGAACAGCAGCTACGACAACTGGAGATACGGATCCTACCGCAATTACTCTCCCGACAAGTACACCCTGGGCTACCTTATGCACTCCACGGCGATGTACTACAGCGACAACTACTACTATCCCGGCCAGATACTGAATGCCTGGACCCACGAAGTCCTCAATCTCGGTATCTACAACGTCGCCTTTATGCGCTACTCCAACAACACGGCCCGAAAGCACTTCCGTTCGGGAGTCAAGCTGTTCCGCGAGTACTTCCGCCAGGACCTGGAGCAGCGCGGCCCTGTGAACTACACCGAGTGGCTGAGCAACAACCCCAACAATTACTATACGACATACCATTCACCCATACCGATGCCCGACGGCAACCTGTATGTCGTGAAAGCAGGATATGAGGACTACAGCCAGCTCGTCGCCATCGACGCCGACGGCAATGAGAAGCTGGTCCGCCCCTTCGCAGCCGCAGGCCGCGTCAGCCAGCTCAAGCCATCTTCGGACCACAGCCTGATGTGGAGTGAAATCATCCCCGACGAACGCTGGGAACTCAAGGACTACTCCATCATCAGGGAGTATGACATCAACACCCGCAAGGTGCGCAACATCACCGCCGGCACGCGCTACTACAACCCGGCCTTCACTTTTGCGGGCGACCTCATCTCAGTGACTGAATACCCCCTGCAGGGCTGCTCCAACCTCGTCATCATCAACCGCACCGACGGCAGCAGGGTTGCGACCGTGCGAGCCGCCAAAAACGGCCAGATCAAGCATACCGTATGGGTCGGGGAAAGGATGTACGCAGGCATCGTGACTGACGACGGATGGGGGCTGTACTCCATCAGCCTGGAGGATATCTCCCGGGGCCTGGGAGTCGACGCCTGGCGCTGCGATATTCCTGACCAGACCCGCACCATCCTCAACCTCAACAATTTCGGAGAAGACATCGTGTTCCAGACCGACCTGGACGGCGTGACAAACCTATACAGCTACTCTCCCGCCAAATCCACAGTCACGAAGCTGACCAACGTGCCTTACGGCGCCTTCTCTCCCTACTATGACGACGAGAGCAATATGCTCTACTACACATACTACGACAACAAGGGCTATCATCCCGTGCGCACCCCGGCCGATTCGCTGGTCAACACCAGGGCGGATATGGACAAGCCTTACAGCTACTACTTCGCCGATTACTTCTCGGATATGGCCCTTTCGCACGTCACCCCGATGTCCGAAGAGGCCCAGGCGCAGCTGAAAGACTCCATAGAGACCATCCAGCCCAAGCGCTTCAGCAAGACCGCCGACCTGTTCCACATCCATTCGTGGGCCCCGCTCTATTTCAGCGTCAACCGCATTATGGACCTTAGCTACGAGCAGTACTACCAGCTCGCAGCCCCGGGAGCCACGATACTGATGCAGAACCTGCTGGGCACGGCGGAAACCCAGCTGGGCTATTCCTACCACAGAGGCTTCCACGCAGGCCACCTGCATTTCGTGTACAACGGCCTCTACCCCGCCTTCGAGCTGTCGGTGGACTACAACGACCGCAACAAGCACATTATCCGGGTGCAGGAAAAGGACGGGAGTATGTTTTCGACCATCGACACGACCGGCAAGTCGGCCCTCGAACTCTCCTCAAGGATGTACATCCCCATCAACCTCGGCCGCAGCGGCATCAACAGCGGCCTCATCCCCGAGGTTGAATTCAACTATACCAACGACGTCATCGAGTATTCCGGCAAGAAGTCTCATTACAATATGGACTTCCAGTACGGCATCCGCTACTACAGGATGCTGCCCCAGACCAAGACGGCCCTGATGCCGAGGCTCGGTGTAGGCGTCGAATTCCGCGGCTCATACGCCAAGGGCAACCTCAACAACTCCGGCCTGCTCGGATATATGCACGCCTACGGCTATCTGCCCGGCATCACCAAGCAGCAGGGATTCAAGCTTGACGTGGAATACCAGTACCAGACCGGCGACGGCAACAACGGCTCCATCACCAACCTCGCCAAGATGCCGAGGGGCTACCAGTCCTACATCCTGCGCGACTACGCGAAACTGTCGGTGGACTATGCCCTGCCCATCTACATAGGCGACCTTCAGCCGACCACCCTGTTCTATTTTATGCGCATCAACCTGATTCCCTTCGTCGACTGCGCGATAGACAACCTCCGCAGCGACAACAAGGTGCACCTTTGGTCATACGGCAGTTCGGCCACCCTGCAGGGCCACTTCTTCCGCATCGGTGCCGAACTGCAGCTGGGTGTGCGCTGGAGCCGCTACCTCGATGTGCCCACGGGCTTGTGGAAAAACAATTTCCAATTCATCACCTCATATAAACTGTAACAGAAAATGGCTAAGAAACATCTGCTCGGACCTTTCGACTGGTTCCTGCTGGTCGGCATAGTGGCCTGCAACGTCATCAACTCCATAATGACGAACAGTTTCGACATCATCGGCACGATATCATCGGTCGCCGGCATTGTGTGCGTAGTGCTTTGCGCCAACGGCAGCATAGTCAACTATCTCTTCGGACTGATCAATGTCACCCTCTACGCCTACATCTGCTACAAGAGCCAGCTGTGGGGCGCAGCAGCCCTCAACGGACTGTACTACACCCCTATGCAGTTCATCGGATTCTTCCAGTGGCGCAAGCGTATGCAGAGCGGCCAGAGCACTCTGGTGGTTCCGCGCAAGATGGGAGCCAAGGGCCGCATCTGGACAGGCGTGATCTGCGCTGTGGCCATCGTGGCCTGCTCGCTGATCCTCGTGAAGGCTGGCGATGCACAGCCCTGGCAGGACGGCGCCAGCACGATGCTCTGTGTGATTGCGATGATCCTTATGGTGAAGGCTTATATGGAGCAGTGGGTGCTCTGGAACCTCTCGAACGGCCTGTTCCTGGCTATGTGGGTAGCCTTGCTCATCAAGGGTGAGCCGCACTCAGGCCCTATGGTGATTATGTGGACCTTCTACCTCATCAATTCAATCAGAGGCCAGATTGAGTGGAAGAAGATGGTTGACCGGCAAGAACAGCCTGCAGATACTGCAGAAGAATAGACGTGTCCACATCTTTGAAGACCACCTTTTTGTCTTTATCCAGCAGATAGAGCGACGGTATAGCGCGCAGATTGTACAGGCCCGCTCCGACGGCGAGGTCCTGGTCGTAGCCGTTGTACCAGTTGTCAGGATAGACCGGGGCGTAGGCGTGCCACTGCGACAGGTCTTCATCGGGATAGACATTGACGACGGCAAGGACGCCGGCCGCAATGGCTCCGTTCAGGTCCGGCAGGGACGACAGCTGGTCGATGACGGCCTTGCAGTCTTCACAGCCGGGATTTGAGAAAAACAGGATGATGTTGTCGGCCTGCACGTCGTAAAGCCTCATCTTCCTGCCGTTGCGAAGGGTGAAAGCAAAATCGGCCGCAGGCGTGCCGACACGGTTCAGCTTCAACCTCGGCAGCAGGGCCGCAGCGTCGGCCTTCTCGTCGTCGCTTGTGAACCTGGAAACGACTTTCGCCTCCTCCACGGGGATATACATCTCTTCGTTGCGCAGGGGCGAGTTGGGATTATACAGGAAAGCGTCGCTGATAGACGTAATCGTCTCAAAGAAGTTGCCGGCGGGGTCGGCCTCAGTCATCTTCTCGGCCTTGGCCATCAGATCCTGCTGCGCCTGCAGGCACTTCTTCGTATCAGCCATCATAAGATATGTCGCATAGTCGGTGAAGGCCTTCGAGAAGGCATCTTTGGTCACTCCGCCGACCAGGGACGTATCCCTCGAATAGACTCTGTCCTCGCTGAAGAACGGCTGCCAGAAATGCGATACCATATAGTTGGCATATTCCTGTCCCGTCGAGATCATTGAGGGAACCTTGGGCATAGGGAAAGGCTGGGGACCGATCTTTTCCTTGCAGGAAGGAGCTGCAAGTGCTGCTAACAAAGCTATGATGATTATGCTGCGTCGGGTCATATCAGACAGGAATTAACCGGGTAATAAAAAATTGCTATATTTGCCGTCGAAATTAATTAACTAAACCCAAAAAACAATGAAGAAACTTATTATTGCAATCTCTGTATTGTTTTTGTCTCTGACTGTTGCACAGGCTCAGCCCTACAAAGCTGCCTTCGGTCTTGAAGGTGGTTGGGGTGGCGTAGGTGTTACCTACAAACAGTTCACCGGCCCGTCAAACTTCTTTGACTACAAAGCCAACCTCCGTTTCGGAAAAGGTTACACCAGCATTCTGGTAACTGATACTTTCGATTGGAACGTTCCTATCACCGGCGGTCTGCAGTTCTTCTATGGACTTGGTGTCGGTGTTGGTGCCACTTTCGCAAATGCCTCTGTATTCCAGGCAGCCGTTTTCGGAAACCTCGGTCTTGAGTATGCCTTCAGCGCCATTCCTTTCGCAATCTCTGTCGACTGGAACCCTGGCTACTATATGGCTATCGCCAATGGTGTCCACGGCTCTTTCGGTTGGGACCACTATGTAGCCAACCTCGGCATCAAATACACCTTCTAATTCCTGAAGGGTATAACAAAAAAGACTGGCCGCAAGCGTGGTCAGTCTTTTTTTTGCCGTGTCGACGCAAAACATATCGCCGGATGACCTTGCTGCCCCAAACCCAACTTTCACGGATTGGCGCTACCCCCACTGCAGGCACCTCCAGAGGGTCCGTCGCAAATCCGTGGCACGATTTCCTGCCACGGATTTATCCAATGTGCCCCACAATGCGCTGCAGGGCATGTCCGAAAAATCCGTGAAAGTTGGGTTTAAGCGAAAGCAAACAAAAAAGACTGGCCGCAGGCGATTGTCAAGGCACGGGGTCGTAGCCGCTGCCGCCCCAGGGGTGACAGCGCAGAAGGCGGCGCAGGGCCAGCCAGCCGCCCTTGAAGATGCCGTACTTGCTGATGGCTTCGTAGGCATACTGGCTGCAGGTGGGGGTGTAGCGGCAGTGGTTGCCGAGGTACGGCGAGATGCATATCTTGTAGAAGCGGATGAGCTTCAGCGCCGGCCACGCAAAGACCTTCCGGACAGTGAGCAGCAGCTTATTCATTTCTTTCGTCCTGTAAAAGGGAGGTTTGCTGGGAGGGAGCGTCGCAGGGGGCGACTTTCGCGGCTACTGCACTGAAAGTTTCGACGATGGCCTTCTCGATGACGGCGTAGTCCAGCACTTCGGCCGGGCGGTAGAAGAACAGGAAATCGGCGGCGAAGCCTTCCGGCAGGCAGGCGCGGTTGAGGCGGATGGCCTCGCGGGTGCGGCGCTTGAGCAGATTGCGCTTCACTGCCCTCTTGAAATTCCTCTTGGGCACGGACACGGCGAAACGGCAGCCGGCAGTCCCGCCTTGCGCGGCATTAGCCTCGCTCAGACGCCAGAAAACCTTGTAGACGGCATTGTAATGCGTGTTGCCACTGTCCATAAGAGCCTGGAAGGCCTTGCGATGATGCAGCCTGACGCTCTTGGGATATGACAGCGGAGCCATAGCGCGTGCCTCCTGCCGGTTATTTTGCGAAATAGTTTGAGAGAGCGGCAGCTATTGAAGGAGATTCGGGAGTGGGAGCTTCAATCTCGATGGACAGGGAAGCGTCCTTGGCAGCCTTGGCGGTGCTTTTCCCGTAGGTAGCGAAAAGGAGGTCTTTCTGGGTGAACTCAGGGAAGTTCTGGAACAGCGACTTCACGTCTGAAGGGCTGTAGAAGACCACCATACCGTATTTCGACAGGTCGACGTTCTGCTTGATGTCGCTGCAGACCGTACGGACGAGGATGGCGCTGCCGAAATCGTATTTGGCATTGGTAAACATTGCCTTCACGTCGCTGCGCAGGGAATCGGTGCAGGAGATGAGGAACTTCTCGTTCTTGTGCTTGGTGCCGATGCTGTCGACGAGCGATGCGGAAGTGCCGTTGCCGAAAAATATCTTGCGCTTGCGATAGACGATGTATTTCTGAAGATAGAGGGCGATGGCTTCCGACTGGCAGAAATACTTCATAGTCTCGGGGATTGTCACGCGCATCTTCTTCGCCAGATTGAAGAATGAATCGATGGCGGTGCGGGAACTGAAGACGATGGCCGTGTAGTCCAGGATATTGACCCTCTGCGAACGGAAATCGTTCAGGCTGACAGGTTCAACCTTGAAAAACGGAATGAAATCTATGTCGAGACCGTATTTGTTGACTAGATCTGTATAGGGGGAACCCGTCGTGGGCGCAGGTTGTGAGATCAAAATCCTCTTCTTGCTGTCTACAATGCTCATAATGAAATAATTGCACTAATCAGTAAGCCTGCCGGCAA
Source organism: Bacteroidales bacterium (assembly GCA_017527625.1). The sequence continues at coordinate 16,494 of JAFXPV010000050.1, forward strand.
AAATTCAAGTGCGCAAAGATACAAAAAACAGAAGAAAATAGAAAAACCTGCCTCCAGAAGGTACTTGCAGGCTCTTATGCAGTACATAGCGAAGCACACCGCGACGACGGCTATGAAGTATATGCGGGCGAACTGTGCCGTCCCCTGACCGAAGAAGAGCGGAATCAGGAAGGCAGGGACGCTCAGCAGCGAAGCCACCACGAGAGTCACCCTTCCGGAACTGCGGATGGTGTCGAAGACTCCCCTAGTGCCCTTGTACCAGGCCATAATCTCGAATCCGATGACCCTCAGCAGCAGATATGCGGCAAAGGCCAGGAAAAGGTACGGTATGCTCATCGAAGACCAGTCTCTGGCAGATATCAGCATCGCGAGCACCGGCAGGCATACTATGCTTGTGGCATTGACCGAGGCGAGCGACGTCTGGTTCTCACATATATTCTGGAGCTTGTTGCTGCTGCCGAAGAAGGTCTTCAGGGAAAGCGACGAGGCAAGGACTATCTGATGGAAGAAATAGATGCCGTACAAAAGCGCCGCAAGCACGAGTATCGTCGTCAGCCAGGTGTAGCCGGGTTCGGCTGAGGCAGCGAGAGGATCGGCATAGGCGGCTATCTTTGAGCTGCCCGGCCATACTTCATCAAGTGTCTGCAGGAATGTTGTCATCCGCCGTCAGTTCCCCCTTTTGGCGTTGTAGCCCAGGCTTTTGAGCAGCGCGACCACCCGGTCCCTCCAGTCTCCCTGGATGAGGATTTCACCGTCCTTGGCGCTGCCGCCGACACCGCATTTCGTCTTGAGGGTCTTGGCCAGGGCGGCCAGGTCCTCCTCCTTTCCGACAAAACCCGAAACAAGCGTCACCTGCTTGCCTGCGCGGGCGCGGCGGTCGATGGTCACGATGAGCTTCTGCTGCGCTGCGGGCAAGGTCTGAACCTCCTCCTCCACGGGGGTTTCGTATTTGAAATCCGGGTTGGTGGAGTATACGACGCCGAGTCTGTCCTTCCAGTCCTGCATAGTCTTGTTTCGTAAAAGGGTTTTATGGGTATGCAAAGTTACGTATAAAAAAAGATATTACTAAATTTGCCGTTTTACGGAATCATTTCTGATATGGAAAAAAGCAAGTTCACCAAGATAAACAGAATCATAGCGATAGTGGTTCTGGCGTTTTCAAGTTTCGTGTACCTGGCCACCATCGAGCCTACAGTCAGCTTCTGGGACTGCGGTGAGTTCATCGCCGCATCGTACAAGCTGGAAGTGGGCCACGCTCCCGGAAACCCTGTTTTCCAGCTGTTCGCCCATATGTTCACTATGTTCACAGGACCTGAACACGCGGCAGCGGCAGTGAACTGCTTCAGCGCCCTTTGCAGCGGCTTCACCATTTTCTTCCTCTACCTGACCATCGTACATTTCGGACGCCGGATCATCGAGCGCAAAGGCCGCAGGATGGACCTCGGCAATGCGGTGGCCGTGTGGGGTGCGGGAGTCGTGGGAGCGCTGGCATACTGCTTCTCCGACACCTTCTGGTTCAGCGCTGTTGAAGGCGAGGTTTACGCTATGTCTTCGATGCTGACCGCCATAGTCTTCTGGGCCGCCCTGAAATGGGAAGAAGAAGCCGACGAGGCTTATGCCAACCGCTGGCTCATCCTCATCTGCTTCCTGACGGGCCTCTCCATAGGCGTGCATCTGCTGAACCTGCTGGTAATCCCCGTGATTGCCTACATAGTATACTACAAGAGGCACGAGAACGAGAAAGTGACCTTCTGGAAGTCCTTCCTGATACTCTGCCTCGGCGGCGTGCTGGTGGCAGTGGTGCTGTACGGCATCGTCCCGCTCCTGCCCAAGCTGCTGGCAGTGGTCGACCGTTTCTTCGTCAACACCCTCGGCTGCCCGTTCAACATCGGAACCACCGTTATGATGCTGGTGATCTTCGTGGCCTGCTTCCTGCTGCTTGCCAGGTTCAGAAAGCAGAACAAGGTAATGGCGCACACCATAGTGCTCGGGCTGACCACCATCATAATCGGCTACTCCACCTTCGCCATCGTGCTCATCAGGGCCTCGGCCGGCACTCCGACCAACGAGTACAACCCCCGCAACCCCTACACCCTGATCCGCTACCTCAGCCGTGAGCAGTTCGGAAGCGCCCCCATCATCTACGGCCAGCAGTACACTTCAGTCATCGAGGCCAAGGAAGGCACCTACTACACCGAGCTGGGCGACAAGTACATCAAGACCGACAGCCCTCTGTCCGGCAAATATCCGTCAGGGGCCAAGACCATATTCCCCCGTATGTGGAGCACCCAGAGCCCTGCCCACGAGGCCTTCTACGACACCTACACCGGCGGCAAGTTCAAGACCGGCAAGGTGCGTATGTCCAACGGCGAGTGGAAGAACAACAAGATGCCATATTTCAAGGACAACCTGGGCTTCTTCTTTGACTACCAGCTGAACTATATGTACTTCCGCTACTTCTTCTGGAACTTCGTGGGCCGTCAGAACGACTTCCACGGCCAGATCCCGGGCGACGTGACCAACGGCAACTGGGAGAGCGGCATCGGCTTCATAGACGAGGCACGGCTGGGAGACCAGAGCATCGCTCCCGACTATATCGCCCACAACCGCTCGAAGAACCACTACTTCTTCCTGCCGCTGCTGCTGGGCATCATCGGCCTGTTCTTCCAGCTCAACAGGGACGGCCGCGGCTGCTGGATCAACTTCCTGCTGTTCTTCCTGCTCGGCATAGCGATCATTCTCTACCTCAACCAGCCGCCTTATCAGGTGCGCGAGAGGGACTATGCATACGCCGGCTCGTTCTATGTCTTCACAGTATGGATCGGACTGGCGGTGATGTGGCTCAAGGAGCTGCTCGACAAAGTGCTCAAGCCCGATGAGGAGAAAGGCCGCGGCAAGGCCCTCGTTTCTGCCACTGTGGCCTGCGCCCTCTGCCTTGCAGTGCCCGTGCTGATGGGCTGCCAGAACTGGGACGACCACGACCGCAGCAACCGCTACACGGCTCGCGACATAGCATACAACTACCTCAACAGTTGCGACCCCAACGCCATAGTCATAACCCACGGCGACAACGATACCTTCCCTCTGTGGTACGCTCAGGAAGTGGAAGGAGTGCGCACCGACATCCGCGTGATGAACACCTCGCTGCTCGGTATGGACTGGTACATCGACCAGATGAAATGCAAGATGTACGAATCCGAGCCGCTGGACATCGACCTTCCGAGGATCGACTATCTCTACGGAACTAACGATTACGTGCCGGTGGCCGACGTGCTTCAGGGGCCTGCTGACGGCCGTTATGTGATGGACATCTTCAAGGATCCGAAATACCGTCAGGGCACCAACGACGGCATCATCGTTTCGAAGACCATCCGCATCCCCGTGAACAAAGAGAACGTGAAGAAATACGGCATCGTGGACGAAAAGCACTTCGACCAGATACTCGACTACATCGACATCCGCATCGACGCTTCGGCCATCGACAAGAGCGATCTGATCATCCTCGACCTGCTCTGCAACTACAACTGGGACAGGCCCATCTACTACATCAGCTCAAGCGGCGAGGGCAACCTTCGCAACGCCAAGTACCTGCGTGAGGACGGTTTCGCATACAAACTCGTCCCGCTGGACTGCGAGGCTCTCGGAACTGCCGATTCGATGGACTATGAGATGATGTACGACCGCTTCAAGAATGTCTTCCGCTTCGACTCCTTCGGCAAGGACTTCCACGTGGACTACCAGAACCTCTATACCTTCCTGGCAGTCTGCCCGATCAGGAGCCATTTCGTGAATGCCGCTGAGGCGCTGCTCGTGGCCGGAGAGCAGGAGAAGGCTTTGGAAATCATAGAAATGTGTATGGAAAAGTTTCCGTATAAGAACTTCCCCTACAACATATCGACGCTGGCAAGCATCAACGAGTACAGCATACTCAACATCATCGAGCTCTATTTCAAGTGCGGCCAGGCGGACAAGGCCAAGGATCTTGCCGACAAATTCGTCGACGAGACCGTCAAGGTCACCAAATACTACGGACAGGGCTGGCCTTCCGACAGCGGAATGCTGAGCGAAGACAAAGTCAAGAGCAACCTGCAATACATCTACTACGTCAACAGCATCCTCAAGGGTTACGGCGAGGAAGCTTTCGCCGACCAGATGATGGAAAAAGTGAAATCATTGTAAATTAACGATACAGACATAATGAAGAATTTTGTAAAGGAACTTCAATGGCGCGGGATGATTCACGATATCATGCCGGGCACCGAAGAATTGCTGATGAAAGAGCAAGTTTCTGCATACGTGGGCATCGACCCTACGGCAGATTCATTACATATAGGACACCTCGTAGGAGTTATGATGCTCAAGCACCTGCAGAACTGCGGCCACCGCCCCATCGCGCTGGTCGGCGGAGCTACAGGAATGATCGGCGACCCGTCGATGAAGTCGGCCGAGCGCAACCTGCTGGACGCTGAGACCCTGCGTCACAACCAGGAATGCATCAAGAAGCAGCTGGCCCGCTTCCTCGACTTCGACAGCGACGCCTCAAACGCCGCCATAATGGTTAACAACTACGACTGGATGAAGGATTTCAGTTTCCTCGATTTCATCCGCGATATCGGCAAGCTCATCACCGTGAACTATATGATGAGCAAGGATTCAGTGAAGAAGCGCCTTAACGGTGAGGACCGCGAAGGTATGTCCTTCACCGAATTCTCATACCAGCTTGTGCAGGGCTATGACTTTATGTACCTGTATGAGCACGAGAACTGCAAGCTGCAGATGGGCGGCAGCGACCAGTGGGGCAACATCACCACCGGCACCGAGCTCATCCGCCGCAAACTCGGCGGCGAGGCTTTCGCTATGACCTGCCCCCTCATCACCAAGGCCGACGGCGGCAAGTTCGGCAAGACCGAGAAAGGCAACGTATGGCTCGACCCTGCCCGCACCTCTCCCTACACCTTCTACCAGTTCTGGCTGAATGTCAGCGACGAGGATGCCAAGAAATACATCAAGATATTCACTATGCTCGACCAGGAGCAGATCGAGGCCCTCGTGGCAGAGCAGGAGCAGGCCCCGCACCTGCGTCCCCTGCAGAAGGCCCTTGCCCGCGAGATCACTGTTATGGTCCACGGCCAGCAGGAATACGACAAGGCAGTGGAGGCTTCCGGAGTGCTGTTCGGCAATTCTACCTCTGCAGTGCTGCACAATCTCGACGAGGCCACCTTCCTGAGCGTGTTCGACGGCGTGCCGCAGTACAACCTCGACAAGGCCCTTCTCGGCAGCCCTGTCCTCGATATGCTTGCCGTTTCGACCGACGTCTTCCCTTCAAAGGGTGAATGCCGCAAGATGATCCAGGGCGGCGGACTGTCCGTCAACAAGGAGAAAGTCACCGACATCAACGCCGTGATGGCTGCAGACCTGCTGCTCAACGGCAAGTACATCCTCGTGCAGAAAGGCAAGAAGAACTACTATATCCTCAAATTCGAATAGTCCACAACTATGGAAGGCAATGAAAGTACCAGGCAGCTGAAGGTTGCCGGCCAGATAAAGCGCGATATGGCGGAAATCATCCGCGGCCGCGGAATGGCTGCCTTCGACGGCGCGCTGGTGACAGTCAGCGGAGTCAAGATAAGCTCCGACCTGGCGGTAGCTAAAGTATATCTGAGCATTTTCCCGTCGTCCAAGACGCAGGGCGTGATGCAAACCATAGAACAGATGTCATCTTCGCTGCGCGGAGAGCTCGGACGCCGCGTCGCCAAGCAGCTGCGCATCGTTCCGGAGCTGACTTTCTATGTAGACGACTCTCTGGACTACGTGGAGCATATCGACGAGTTGCTCAAGATGTAGCACCCTATGAAGCCGGATTTCTTCATAGCGAAGCGCTACCTGTTTGCACGCAAGTCGCATAATGTCATAAACATTATCTCGATCATTTCTGCGGCAGGCATAGCGATAGGCTGCGCTGCGCTTGTGATAATCCTGTCTATCTACAACGGCTTCGACACCCTGGTCAAGGATCTCTACGACTCGACCAGCCCCGACCTGCTGATTACTCCCGCCCGTGGCAAGACCTTCTCCACCAGCACGGCGGCTTTCGACGCGCTGCGCAGCGACGCTGCCCTCGCCAGCTACAGCGAGATACTCGAAGAGAATGTGTTCCTGATGTACGGCGACAACCACACGGTTGTGACCGCGAGGGGGGTGGACAGCCTCTACGGCCGTGCCTCCGGCCTCGACGGTTATATGACCAGCGGTGAATTCGCCGTGTGGGAGGGCGGCTCGCCGCGGATGGTACTGGCTGCCAAGATTTCAGGCCAGCTGGGGGTCAACATACGCTTCCTGACACCTGTGTCGGCCATTTATCCTTCGACCACCGACACCCTCAACATCTTCAATCCGGCTTCGATACTCAGGACGGAGAAATTATTCCCGGCCGGAACAATATCCGTCGATGAAAATTTCGACGGCAAATATGTCTTTATGCCCCGCGAAGTGCTCGGAAGTCTCACCGGCCACGACGAGATCAGCAGCGTGGAGCTGCGCTTCGTGCCGCAGGTCCTCACATCCGACGGCATAGTCTCCTCCTCAGTCCAGAAAAGCATAGCGAAGGCCCTTGGCGACGACTATGTCGTACGCAACCGCTACCAGCAGAACGAGAGCCTCTACAAGGTGATGAGGTACGAAAAGCTCGCGGTCTATTTCATACTTGTGTTCGTGATGCTCATCATCTCCTGCAATGCTCTGGGCTCGCTGTCGATGCTCATAATCGACAAGAAGGAGGACATAGAAGTGCTCAAGTCGATGGGAGCCACGAAGCAGCGCATACGCCGCATCTTCCGGCTCGAAGGCTGGATGATATCGCTGCTCGGCATTGTCGTAGGCATTGCCGTCGGGCTGCTGGTGTGCTTCCTGCAGGCCCGCTACGGCCTGGTCAAGCTGCCCGGCAACTTCGTGGTTGACGCCTATCCCGTGAAGGTGCAGTGGGGTGACGTGACGCTGGTTTTCGTGATCGTAGCCGCCATAGGTGCAATAATGGCACAGCTGCCGGTGAAAAGTGGCATCAAGTAATGTCAATTTGTCAGTATTGTGCCGGGTGGCACTCGATTTGCCGTATGCCGGCATCGGAAAAAATAAACAAATAAATAATTAAATACTACTACTATGAACATTAAACCTTTAGCAGACAGAGTGCTGGTCGAGCCCAAAGAAGCGATGACCAAGACAGCGAGCGGATTGTATATCCCCGACACCGCAAAAGAAAAGCCCCAGGAGGGTAAAGTCGTTGCAGTCGGCAACGGCACCAAGGATGAACCTATGGAGATCAAGGTGGGTGATACCGTTCTTTACGGCAAGTACGCAGGCACTGAAATTTCTGCAGACGGCAAGAGCTATCTGATTATGCGTCAGAGCGACGTCGTTGCAATCGTTTGTTAACATTTAAAAACGTATAATAAAATGGCAAAAGAGATCAAATTTGACATCGATGCACGCAACCTGATGAAGGAAGGTGCAGACGAACTGGCGAATGCGGTGAAGGTGACCCTCGGTCCCAAAGGCCGCAATGTTGTCATAGACAAGAAATATGGCGCTCCCCAGGTGACCAAGGACGGTGTTACCGTAGCCAAGGAAGTTGAGCTGGAAGACCGTTTCCAGAATATGGGCGCGCAGATGGTGAAGGAAGTAGCAGCCAAGACCAACGACCAGGCCGGTGACGGTACCACTACCGCTACAGTGCTTGCACAGGCAATCCTTGACGTAGGTCTGAAGAACGTTACCGCAGGCGCCAACCCTATGGACCTCAAACGCGGTATCGACAAGGCTGTCGAGGCTGTCGTAGAGAACCTCAAGAAACAGAGCCAGACCGTCGGCCACGACTACTCCAAGATCGAGCAGGTCGGCACTATCTCAGCCAACAACGACAACTTCATCGGCAAGCTCATCGCCGAGGCTATGGAGAAAGTCCAGAACGACGGCGTGATCACCGTTGAGGAAGCCAAAGGCACTGACACCGAGGTCAAGGTCGTTGAAGGTATGCAGTTCGACCGCGGCTATATCTCAGCTTACTTTATGACTGAGCCTGACAAGATGGAGGCTGTCCTCGACAATCCTTACATCCTGCTTTCAGAGAAGAAGATCTCTACAATGAAGGACCTTATGCCTATCCTCGAGCCCATCGCACGTGAAGGCAAGACTCTGTTCATCATCGCCGAGGATGTTGACGGCGAAGCGCTGACCACCCTCGTAGTGAACAAGATCCGCGGCACCATCAAAGTTGCTGCAGTCAAATCTCCGGGCTTCGGCGACCGTCGTAAAGCCATTATGGAAGATATCGCCATCCTCACCGGCGGCAAGGTTATCTCCGAGGAGCGTGGTTTCACCCTCGAGAACGCCACTATGGATATGCTCGGCCAGGCCGAGAAGGTTGTCATCACCAAGGACAACACTACCATCGTGAACGGCTGCGGCGACAAGGAAGAGATCCACAACCGCATCGTTTCAATCCGCAAGCAGATCGAGACTACCACCAGCGACTATGACCGCGAGAAACTCCAGGAGCGTCTCGGCAAGCTCGCCGGCGGTGTTGCAGTCCTCTATGTAGGTGCAGCCAGCGAGATCGAAATGAAAGAGAAGAAAGACCGCGTGGAAGACGCCCTGAGCGCTACACGTGCTGCTGTTGAAGAAGGTATCGTCCCGGGCGGCGGAGTTGCTTACATCCGCGCTACCGAAGCTCTCAAGAAGCTCAAAGGCGACAACGAGGACGAGCAGACCGATATCAACATCGTGGCCCGCGCCATCGAAGCTCCGCTCCGCACCATCGTAGAGAACGCCGGTGTTGAGGGCAGCGTAGTAGTCCAGAAGATCAAGGAAGGCAAAGGTGACTTCGGTTACAACGCCCGCACTGACAAGTATGAGAACCTCTTCGAGGCCGGTGTCATCGATCCTACCAAGGTGGCACGTATCGCCCTCCAGAACGCCGCTTCAGTGGCCGGTATGTTCCTCACCACCGAGTGCGTGATCGCCGACATCCCCGAGCCCGTTCCGCCCACTCCCCCGATGCAGGGCCCGATGATGTAATTCATCCGCTATAACACAAAAAAAAGACTGACCACGTTTTGCGGCCAGTCTTTTTTGTTTGCTATCGCCCAAACCCGTCCCGGCTAGAGGACTATGTCCAGGAAATAGGCGTTGAAGGGGCTGTCTGTCTGCTTGAAGTAGATGAGACCTTTTGCGGGGGCGACTTCCTTGCCGTCGATCGTGGCCTTGACGCACTTGGGATAGCGGGTATACTCGCCTTGCTGCACGTCTTCTTCCCACCAGGTGATTATCTCGTGGACATAATCGTCGCCGAAGACCATAGGGCATTTGAACTTATATTTGATGGTCTCCTGCAGAGACTGCCTGGTGACGGCTGAGCCGCATACCAAGGTGCTGCCCAGGTACCACGTGCCCTCACCGATGTATTTTCCGTCGTGACCGGTCTTCAACAGATTGTGCTGGGCGTCATATTTCGAAGCAAAGTAGACAGGCTTGTCGTCCAGACCGCCCGAAAAAGTGGTTATATCGAGGCTGTAATGCTCGGGATTGACTTCCCCGCGGTAGACGGTGCTGCTCTTGTCCGAAATGTAATACTCTTCGCCGAGAGGCATCACGAGGTCGTTGCCGTCGGCATCCTTGAAACTTACCTGCAAGAAATAGAAATCGAGATAGCCCGGCAGTGTGTCGGGAATGATATCTTCCTTCCCCCGGCAAGAGGTCAGCGTCAGGGCAAGCGCTGCAAGGACGATCGAATAACTGAGTGTTTTCATATCTGCTTTCTGTTAAAAAAGCGCCGGGATCGAATCGACCTCCGGCGCTCTGTTCAATATGCAGTTGCTGTTACTTCTTGGTGGCAGCAGCAGCCTGTTTTGCAAGTCTCTTCTGGTTGAGGTCGTACATAATCGGGGTACCGATGAAGATTGATGCGTAGGTACCTACGATAACGCCGAGGGCCAGAGCGACTGAGAAACCGCGGATTGACTCACCGCCGAAGATTGCGATTGCGATCAAAACAACGAGGGTGGTCAGTGAGGTGTTCACCGTACGGCTCAGAGTTGCGTTCAACGCACCGTTCACAGTCTCTTTAAGGTCACGTTTCGGATAGAGCATCCTGTACTCACGGATACGGTCGAAGATCACCACGTTATCGTTGATAGAGTAACCGATGATGGTCAGCACTGCAGCGATGAACTGCTGGTCGACGTCGAGGGTGAACGGAAGGATTCCTGAGAAGAGTGAATAGAAGCCGACGAGGATGATGGTGTTGTGTACAAGTGATGACACACCGCCGAGACCCCAGGTCCAGCCTTTGAAACGGATTGCGATGTAAGCGAAGATTACGATCAGCGCGAGGATCACCGCAATCACGGCGTCACGCTGCATCTCGCTCGCGATGGAAGCATCCACGCGGTCGGATGAAACGATACCATTCGGGTTCTCCAGGGTAGAAGTGAACTGGTCGAGAGTCATCGGAGTTGCGAAGAACTTGCCGAGAGCGTTGTAAAGCATACCCTCGATCTCTTTGTCAGTCTCCTGGGTCTGGTCGTCAACTTTGTATTTGGTTGTGATCCTCATCTGTGAGGCACCGCCGAACTGCTTAACCTCTGCAGACTCACCGAACTCGTCGATGGTAGCTGCACGCACTTCCTCAGCTGTAACCGGAGTGTCGAAACGAACTACATAGGTGCGGCCGCCGCTGAAATCAACGCCGAGGCTGAAGCCCTTGGTGAAGAACGATACGATGCAGATAAGGCAGAGAACGCCGGATACGATGTAAGATATCTTCTTCTTGCCGATGAAGTCGATCTTGGTGTTCTGGAGGAAGTTCCTGGTAGCAGGTGAGTCGAAAGTAATGTCTTTGCCTCTCTTCAGCCAGCCTTCGAAAATCAGCCTGGTGATGAAGATTGAAGTGAAGACTGAAGTGATGATACCGATAACCAGCACGGCTGCGAAACCTTTGACTGAACCGCTGCCGAAGATGTACAGGATGACACCGGTAAGGAAGGTGGTCACCTGACCGTCGATGATGGCTGAGTATGCATTCTTGTAACCGTCGCTGATTGCAAGACGCAGGGACTTGCCGGCGCGGAGTTCCTCTTTGATACGCTCATAGATGATGACGTTCGCATCCACGGCCATACCCATAGTCAGCACGAGACCGGCGATACCGGGGAGGGTAAGCACGGCGCCGAACGATACCAGGGTACCGAACAGGAAGAGAACGTTGCACAGCAGGGCGATATCGGCTGCGAGACCGGCCTTGCGGTACCAGATGAGGATGTAGAGAAGCACGAGGCAGAATGCGATCAGGAATGAAAGCATACCGGCACGGATAGATGCGCTACCGAGTGACGGACCTACAACCTGCTCCTGAACGATGCGGGCAGGGGTGTTGAGCTTACCAGACTTGAGGACAGTGGCAAGGTCGTCGGCCTCTTCCTGAGTGAAGTTACCGGTGATCTGGCTGCTACCGCCGCTGATCTTGTTCTGTACGTTAGGATATGAATAAACGCTTCCGTCCATCACGATGGCGATCTGACGACCGATGCTCTGCTCGGTAATCACTTCCCAGCGTGCTGAACCGGTGCTGTTCATAGTCATACTTACCTCAGCGCTGCCGCTGATCTGGTTGTAGTTCACGCGGGCTGAAGTGATCACGCCGCCGTCGAGGACAGCGCCCTTGCCGGCTGTGCTCTTCAAAGCAACGAGCTCATAATATACGGGAGTTGATGCGTACTGGCTGGGTTTGAATGACCAGGCAGGAACGAAATCGTTCGGGAAGGCCACGCGGCTTTCACGGATCATACGGCCGACTTCAGCGGTATCGCGATAGTGCACGAGACCGAGGCAGGCAGTGTTGCTGCCGAGGCTCTGGAGCTTCGAGAACAGAGGGCTGCTCTCTGCGAAAGCATCGTTTGAGGCGTTCTGGCCGAGAGCTGCTGCGATTGAATCGACAGCTGCACCCTGGGCTTCACCTTCAGCTTTCAGAGAAGAGATCCTTTCGCGCTCTGCGTCGTTCACCTCCTGGAGATAAGGGAGGATCTCGTTATATGTATAGGTGTGCCAGAACTCGAGGGATGCGGTACCCTGGAGGAGTTTGCGCACACGCTCAGGCTCCTTCACGCCAGGAAGCTCGACGAGGATACGACCCGTGCTTGCTATCTTCTGGATGTTGGGCTGAGAAACACCGAACTGGTTGATACGGCGCTCGACTACATTGTATGAGTTGTCGATAGCACTCGTAGCTTCCTGCTTGAGGAGGTCGATGATATCTTCGTTGGTTGCTCTTGATTTATTCTTGATCTCGCCGTTGAGCTTGTCAAGGTCGATGTCGAAAGAAAGCCTCTGACCGGGAGCTACCTCATCCCACGCCTGTGCGAAGAGGGTGATGTAGTCGGTGTGGTCGGTGGCAGCCCTTTCGCTTGCGAGAGCGAGAGCCTGCTTGAACTGGTCGGTGGTCTTCTCACGTGCGCAGCTGCGGATCAGCTCAGCAAGGTCGAGCTGAAGCATCACGTTCATACCGCCTTTGAGGTCCAGACCGAGGTTGATTTCTTTCTCCTTGACGTTCTTGTAAGTATAACCGAAATAAACTTTTTCGGTTGATATCGAGTCAAGATAAGTGTTGTTGGCAGCTGTGCGGACAGAGTCGAGATAGAACGCTTTGTCCATATCAGAAACTGCGCTGAATGAAGGCTCTTGCTGTACTGAGCTGACTACTTGGTCGGCGTACTTTGCAGCCTTTTTCTCTTGCAGGACAGTTACCAGAGTGAATGAAAGCTGGAACAGACATGCAAGAGCAATCAGAATTGCCACTAAACGAATGGCGCCTTTACTTTGCATAATTTGAAATATAATAATTTATTAACAATTTTCCTTCACCGAAAATAGTCTGCAAAAATAGTATTTTTTCCTAATATTTAAAGTATTTCGTAATTTTGTTTGTTCCGGAAGGCTCTATGATTGTTAATAAAGTACATACACTTCTGTTATTATTGCTTGCAGCCAGCCTGACTTGCGCGGCGCAAACCTCTGCCGTCCTTGAGCGTCAGGCCGATTCTAAGCTCCGCGAATACGACTTCGCAGCGGCCAGCCAGCTTTACCGCCAGGCCTATGAAGCCAGCAGCGACGCGGCCTTCCGCAACCGTATGGTCGAGAAGATGACGCAGTGCGACAACGGGCTGGGTATGCTGTCGTTCGCCTGCAAGCCTGTGGTCGTAGCTTCCAAGACCGTCCCTGCCAACAATTTCTTCCTATATTATAAACATATCCCTGCCGAACGCTGGGCAAGGATGGCCGACGGCACCGTCGCGGCATTCAACCCTTCGCTGGACAGGATGTTCTTCGAGCGCGACAACGGCGGGCAGAGCGACATATACACCTCAACCCGCGTCCAGGACAACCTCTGGAGCACTCCGGTCCTCCTCGGCGAGAGCCATATGTCCACCGGGGATGAAGTGATGCCGGTCGTCTCTTATGACGGCAAGAAGCTCTACTACTCTTCGAAAGGACTTTTCGGTATGGGCGGCTACGACCTGTTCGTGTGCGAATGGGACGAGGCCACCAAATCCTGGGGCGAGCCTCAGAACCTGGGCTTCCCCTTCTCTTCGGTAGGCGATGATTTCCTGTACAGCGACACTCCAGACGGCAACTTCTCCATTCTGGCCAGCAACCGCGGCTGCGGTGCCGACTCGGTCACCATATACGTCCTTCAGTTCAAGAATGCTCCTATGAAATCTTCAGTATCGGCCGCCGAGGCCCGAAAGATTGCAGCCCTGCAGGTCAGCAAGCCGCAGGGAGGGCAACCTTCCGCCGCTGAAGAGCAGCAGAGCTACGACGACCCGCTGCAGCGCCGCTACGCCGAAGCAATGACCGCATACAGCACTCTCAAGAAGGATCTGGAGGAACTCACTCTCAGGCAGCTCGAACTGCAAGGCCGCATCTCCGCAGCCACTGACGACGCCGACCGGGGCCTGCTGCAGCGCAACCTGGCCGCGGCAGAACAGACTATGTTCGAAAAGCAGCAGCAACTCCGCACTGCTTCGGAAGCCGTGCAGGCCGTTGAGATGGAGTGCATACTGAAGGGGGTCGAAATCGACCGCAGCAGCTTCACCCAGGCTCCGCAGCAGGCCGAGGATGAGCAAGTGCAGCTCCCCGACTATGAATTCGTCCGCCTTATGGCTCCGGCCTACCTCAACGCAGTGTTCGAGGAGCCCGAGGAGGAGTTCGACTATACCTTCAAAGTGCTTGACCAGGCTGTCATTGCCGACAACGAAGTCCTCAACGAGGGGCTGATCTATCAGATACAGATTCTCGCGGGCAGCGGCAAGGTCGCTCCGAGGCAACTCCACGGCTTCAGCCCCGTCTTCGAGAAGAAACAGTCCAACGGCAAATACGTCTACTGCGTGGGCAAGTTCTCAAGGTATGCCGACGCCCAGAAAGCCCTGCCCACCGTCAAGAAATACTACAGCTCTGCCTTTGTGGTGGCCTTCCGTAACGGCAAGAGTATGAGCGTGGTCAATGCCCGCAAGGCCGAGGCCGCCGGCACCGACAAATACCAGGTCGTATTCAACGAATACCCTGGCGGCATTCCTGCCGACATTATGCAGGTGATCCGCGCTGCCAGCAGCAAGGACATCGCCCGCCGCACCTCGGATGAAGGCAAGGTCATATACTACATAGCGCCCTTCGACAGCCGCGCCGAGGCCGAAAGCCTGGCCGCGAAGCTCCGTGAGGCCGGCGCCAAAGGCATTTCTACCGATATTATAAAATAACAAGATATGGGACCCATTATTTTACTGATTCTGCTCGGACTTATCCTGCTGCTCGTCGAGACCCTGCTGCTCCCCGGTTTCTTTTTCACCGGCATCCTGGGAGTGCTTTCTCTCGCGGCGGCCTGCTACTTCGGCTTCGTGAATTTCGGTAATACCGGGGGCATCGTCACCGTCATCATCAGCGTGGCCGTGGCTGCCGCATTTATGGTGTGGATACTCCGCTCCAAGACGTGGAAGAAGGCCACCCTCAACACCGAAATCAAGGCTTCCGTGGACCAGCGCCCTCTCGACAAAGGCATCTCGGCCGGAATGAAGGGCTCCACTACGACCCGCCTCAACCCTATGGGGCGCGTGCGCTTCGACAACGGCGAGGAAGCTGAAGTCCACTCGCTCGACGGCCTGGTCGAGGCCCGCAGCAAGGTGGTCGTCTCACAGATCGAAGAGGAGAAAATCTTCGTCAAGCTTTGTAAAGAAGAATAATCAATAACAAACCATAGACAATGACATCTATTTTCATCTGGATTGCGATAGGCTTTGTAGGCCTGTTGTTCCTGCTCTGGCTGTTCCCTGTGACTATGTGGTTCCAGGCCCTGATCTCCGGAGTCAAGATCTCTCTCATCCAACTCATCCTGATGCGCTGGCGCAAGGTTCCTCCGGGAGTCATCGTAATGGCTATGATCACCGGCACCAAGGCCGGCCTGAAACTGAACGCCAACGAGCTCGAGGCCCACTACCTGGCCAAGGGTAACGTGCCGAAGGTCGTGAACGCGCTGATTTCGGCCGACAAGGCCAACATCTCCCTCGATTTCAAGATGGCTGCCGCCATCGACCTGGCAGGCCGTGACGTATT
Organism: Bacteroidales bacterium; assembly: GCA_017527625.1. Next base: position 32,148 of record JAFXPV010000050.1, read on the forward strand.
CGAGGCCGTGCAGATGTCGGTGAACCCCAAAGTCATCAACACTCCGCCCGTTTCGGCTGTCGCCAAAGACGGTATCCAGCTCATCGCCAAGGCCCGCGTGACTGTGCGCACCAACATCAAGCAGCTGGTCGGCGGTGCCGGTGAAGAGACCATCCTGGCCCGTGTCGGCGAAGGTATCGTGTCGTCAATCGGTAGCGCAGAGAGCCACAAGGAAGTGCTCGAGAACCCCGACAGCATTTCCAAGGTAGTGCTCGAGAAGGGCCTCGATGCAGGCACCGCCTTCGAGATCCTCTCCATCGATATCGCTGACGTTGACGTCGGCAAGAACATCGGCGCCGTGCTCCAGATGGACCAGGCCAACGCCGACAAGAACATCGCACAGGCCCGCGCAGAGGAGCGCCGCGCAATGGCCGTCGCTCAGGAGCAGGAGATGAAAGCCAAGGCTCAGGAGGCCCGCGCCAAGGTTATCGAAGCCGAGGCAGAGGTGCCCCTGGCAATGGCCGAGGCGTTCCGCAACGGCAACCTGGGCATTATGGACTACTACAAGTTCAAGAACATCCAGGCCGACACCGATATGCGTACCAACATCGCCAAGAAGTAACGACCGTTTCTCAGAACTGAAAGCGGGCAAGGTCTGCCGTTTTGTCGGGGACCTCGCCCGTTTTCCTTTGGTAACAGACTGACTCTCAGCGCATCACGGAACGACGGTGGGCAAGGTGGACTGCATCCCGGCAGACCTTGCCCGGTGAGATCTCCCGGCTGTGCTCGAGATGACAGACGTGGAGGCCGCATCTTCTTGCCAGCAGATTTAGAATGTCAGCGTCAGGCCAATGCCGTAGCGACCAACCGTTGGGCAGAAGCCTCTGCTCGCAAAGGGCACGTTGAACCTGACCGCTCCGTGCAGACGACCTTCGCTTGCAATGCTTTCCGGGCAAAAATCTGCCCCTGAAAGCATTCAAGCTACGGTATTTGTCTGCACTGAGCTCTGTCGCCGGCGTCCGGCCAAAGCGCCCCTACGTTTGGTTATGGACTCCGCGAAACTTTGGCGGGAGCGCAACCATTTTCCGTCCTAAAGTCCTGGTGATGAGCACTGCCGCACGGGACGGGTGTGACCGCCGCGTATCTCCTGGCGCTTTGGCCGGACAGGAGTGAGTTGTACGTCTAACGATTAAAAACAACACTCCGGGAGGGGGTAAATGCTTGCTTATGCCAAAGTGCTGCCACGTCCACTATCAACGGCCACATGGCGGTGACTAAGTGTACGAAGAGGACAGAGTGGACAGTAGAGATATTTCCGTTTCCTCTTTTAGTCCTTGGACACAATTCA
>JAFXPV010000051.1 GCA_017527625.1 Bacteroidales bacterium
AAGGCCCTTTTCCTGGTCCATAGTAGTTACCATGAGGAAGAATATCAACACCATGAAGGAGATATCCGCCATAGAACTACCATTAATTTCGGGAGTCTTTTTGCTTGCCATGTTGATTGTTTGTTTTTAACGATTGGTAATAGCGTTTTTGATGACTGACCACAGAAGGGCAACGATTGCTGCGCCGCCGAGGATGTATGTCAATATCAAAGCAGCATCACTGAATTTAGATACGCTCTCGGTGTAGGCAACTGAAGTGTTGACCGGACCGCCCTTTGCAAGAACGAATGACAGGCCGACGAGGACAGCGATGCCGACGAGGAGGAGAACGAAATTGATGATACCCCTCTTAGAGCTGAAGATCTGTATGAGCTGGAAGATAACCAGCAGCACGAGAGCTACAAAGAAGAGGATATATGTCCAATAGAGGTATGTATTGACTATCGGATCGGATGCCGTATCGTGAGGTGATGTGAAGAACAGCACCAGAAGAACGGCAGAAATACCTAGAAGTATTAATTCTAAGATTCGAGCCAATTTCATGATATACTATTTTTGATATTTAACAACGAGGTCAACGAGAGAGATTGATGCATCTTCCATAGAGCTGGTGATGGTGTCAATCTTAGATACGAGATAGTTGTAGAACAATTGAAGGATGATAGCGACGATCAAACCACCTACGGTAGTGATCAAAGCGACTTTCATACCACCTGCTACGAGGGCCGGAGAGATATCACCTGCAACCTCGATGGCATCGAAGGCCTGGATCAAACCAATCACAGTACCCATGAATCCCAACATAGGAGCGATACCGATGAACAATGAAATCCAAGTAAGACCGTTCTCGAGTTTGGCCATCTGGACTGAACCATAAGAAACAACGGCTTTTTCAACGTTTTCAACGCCCTGGTCCATACGGAGAAGACCCTGATAGAAGATGCTTGCTACAGGGCCGCGGGTGTTGCGGCATACTTCTTTAGCTGCTTCAACGTCACCCTTTGAGAGAGCCTCTTCAACGCTGTTGAGGAGTTTCTTGTTGTTGGTCTGGGCGAGGCTGAGAGTGATGATTCTTTCAATAGCGATAGCGAGACCGAAGATAAGGCACAACAGAACTGTTGCCATAAAGCCGGCACCACCTTCGATGAATTTAGCTTTCAGAGCCTGGTGGAGAGGTTGGTCACTTTTCGCTGCAGCGAAAGGGTTTGCAGCATCGTCAGAAGCAGAAGTAACAACTTCTGTAGCGCTTGCCGGTTCATCTTGAGCAGTTGCCTGGAAGTTTGCAGAGAGCATCAGAGCACCTGCTACTGCCAAAAACATGAAAAATTTTTTCATAGGTTTTTTAATTAATTATTAAACAATGTATTAAATAGTTTTTTTAGTTTTTCAAACTACGGCCAGAGGCTTTTCTGGTCATAAATTACCGTGCAATTTAATATTTTTTTTTGAATTACTATTGATTTTTCGAAAATTCTCCTCGAATGCTCACCGCCATCATTTCTTTGACAGTCGCGTTGTCCTCATATTTGCCCAGCAGGTAATACAACTTCGTCAGCGCGCTTTCGAAAGTGGAATCATAGGCGCTGGTTACTCCGATCTTCTTGAGGGTGATGCCTGTGGCGTAGGCGTCCATATCTACGCTTCCTGCTGCGCACTGGGTCACGTTCACGACGATGACTCCGGACTCGACGGTCTTGCGTATTCGCTCGAGCAGCCAGGGCCTTGCGGGGGCGTTGCCGCAGCCGAAGGTTTCAATCACGAGGGCGCGCATACCCTTCATCGACAGGACGGTGTCCACGTACTGGGGGGACATTCCGGGATAGAGCTTGAGCGTTCCGACCCGGGTGTCGAGCTTAGTGCTGACGGACAGGGGCCTGCCCCAGACGGAAGGACGGCGGATGGCTGCTTCGTTGAAATTGATGTGTATTCCCGCTTCGGCCAGAAGGGGGTAGTTGGGGGACTTGAAGGCGTTGAAATACTCAGCGCTGTATTTGTATGTGCGGTTGCCCCTGTAGAGTTCATTGTCGAAGAATACGCACACTTCGGGCACGCAGGGCCTGCCGTCAGGCCACTCGGAAGCCGCGATCTCTATCGACGATATCAGGTTCTCGCGTCCGTCCGTACGCAGCACGCCGATGGGAAGCTGGCTGCCCGTCAGGATGACCGGCTTCTCCAGATCCTCCAGCATAAAGCTCAGCATAGAGGAGGTGAACGCCATCGTGTCGGTGCCGTGAAGTATCACGAAACCGTCATACCTGGAATAGTTCTCCTTGATGAGCTCGGCCAGTTCGACCCAGAATTCGGGCCTGACGTCCGATGAGTCGATGGCAGGGTCGAAGGAGTACGCGTCGATGCTGAGATTGAATTTCTTCAGTTCAGGCACTTCGTCGAGGATCTGACCGAAATTGAAGGGGACCAGCGCCATACTCGCGCTGTCCTGCTTCATTCCGATCGTGCCTCCCGTGTAGATTATCAGGACTTTTGTCATATTCCGAACATTTTTGTCGCATTGTCAGTAGTGACGGCGTCGGCCTCTTCCAGGCTGATGTCCTTGAGAGAGGCGAGTTTTGCGGCTGTGTATCTGATGTACCCGCTCTCGTTGCGCCTGCCCCTGAACGGGACCGGGGTCAGCCAGGGGGCGTCAGTCTCGAGCAGGATGTCTTCCAGCGGCACCTTGTCAATGAACGCGGCCAGGTGGGAATTTTTGTATGTCAAGACTCCGCCGACCCCTATCTTGAAGCCGTCGTGCTTCTTTTTGATGCGGCAGTAGGTCTCGTAGCTGCCGCTGAAGGCGTGGAAGACTCCGCGCAGCGGCTTGCCGACCCGCTCAAGGCAGGCGAAGATGTCTTCAGTCGCATCCCTCGAGTGGATTATCACGGGCAGGTCTTTCTCCCACGCAAATGTCAGCTGGTCTTCGAAGACGCGTTTCTGCTCTTCGAGGAACTCCTTGCTCCAATGTTCGTCGAGGCCTATTTCACCGATCGCCACAAAGTCGCCGGGACGGTAGTTGTCCCATACGAACTGCAATTCTTGCTCCCAGCAAGCGTCGACCGAAGTGGGATGGAGTCCGATGGCAGGGAAGGCATATCCTTCCAGCCGCCTTGCACAGTCCATCATCCTGTCGTGGCATTTCGAGTCGATGCCGGGCATCACCATCTTCTCTACGCCGGCTTCCTTCGCTCTCTCAAGCACTTGGCCGAAGTCTTCGTCGAAAGCTTCGTCGTAAATATGTGAATGAGTATCAATCATTGTAAAGCAATTCTTACAAATATAAATATTTGTTGGCAGAAACGTGCTTGACAAGGCCCTCTAATTCCATTTCCAGGAGCAGGTATGATACATTTGAAACATTGTAGGCGCAGCTGGCTGCGATCATTGCGGCATCCATCTCCCCTCCGCGGCGCAGCACCCTGAGGATCTCCTGCTTCTCGGGGGAGAGCGAGGCGAACTTCGACCGCCTGACGGCGTCGCCGCTTGCACCGGCTTCGGGCAGCCACCCCAGCTCGGTGCCTATGTGGGCGGCGCTTCTTGCGAGGCAGGCGATGCAGTCGGCGATAAGCAGGTTGCATCCCTCGTAACACTCGTCCTCAAGCTTGCCCGGGAAGGCAAACACCTGCCTGTCATAATTGAAGGCTGCCCTGGCGGTGATCAGACTGCCGCCGTGGATGCGGGACTCGACCACCACGGTGGCGTCGCTGAGGCCTGCGACGATGCGGTTGCGGCTTATGAAGTTGGATGGATAGGCAGGGGTGGCGCGCCAGTATTCCGTAACTATGGCTCCTCTCTCGACTATCTGAGCTGCCAGGTTGCGGTTGGAAGACGGATAGACTGTGTCGAGCCCGGTCGCGGTGACGGCGATGGTGTCCAGGCCGTAGCGCAGTGCGGACTGATGGGCCCAGGTGTCCACGCCGTAAGCCATTCCGCTTACTATGACGGGCTTGACCTTGAGGGAGGACATATATTCTGCGATACGGTCGCAGTATTTTTTTGAATACTGTGTGCAGTGCCTGGTCCCGACGATCGCCAGCAGCCTGGCTCCGCTGAGCTTCCGCCCGCCTCGTACGAAAAGTACAAGTGGCGCGTCAGGCGTCTCGGCGAGCCTGTATGGGTAGTCTTCGTCATTGATGCTAAGCACTTGCAGACCTTCCCTGCGACAGTAATCCAGTTCGTCGGCAGCCTCTTCTGGCAGGTCTGCCGACTTGAGCTGTTGCACAGCAGAGTCCATACCTGGCAGCAGGAGGGAGAGTTCCCTGCGCGGGGCGCAGAATACGGCCTTTGCGGAGCCGAAGTGGAGTATGAGTCTGCGTGCTGTCCTCCAGTTGCCGTTGAAGCATTTGTTCAGTGCGGCAGAATAAACCTTCTCGTCCATTTTTTTTGACGCAAGGTATTAACGGTAACAAGAAAAAAAACGCCGGATTGACAAACCCGACGTTTTTTTACGAATCCACATCCGTAAATGCGGATACAAAATCAGATGATCAGCATCGCATCGCCGTAAATGCCGAATTTATAGCCGTTTTCGATGGCAACCTTGTAGGCGTTCATCACGTTCTCATATCCGCCGAACGCTGCGACATTTATCAGCATCGTCGACCACGGCATATGGAAGTTGCTGACGAGGGCGTCGGGAACTGCAAATTGATAAGGCGGGAATATGAATTTGTTGGTCCATCCGTCGAACGGCTTCACCTGGTTGGTGGTGGTCACCGAGGTTTCAAGACCGCGCAGGACGGTGATGCCGACTGAGAAAATCTTGTGGCCGGCGTTCTTTGCTGCATTTATCTTGTCGGCTTCCTTCTCTTCGATGATCAGCCTTTCCGAATCCATCTTGTGCTTCGAGAGGTCTTCGACATCCACGTTGTGGAAATGCGCGTTGCCCATATGGAGGGTGATGAAGGCAGTTTCTACGCCCTTGATCTCCATCTTCTTGAACAATATCTCGCTGAAGTGCAGGCCGGCGGCCGGAGTAGCCACTGCGCCTTCGTGCTTGGCGTAGATGGTCTGGAAGCGCTCCTTGTCGATCTCCTCGACTTCGGGACGGATGATTTTCGGCAGGGGAAGCTGGCCCATCTTGAAGAGGGTGTCCTTGAATTCCTCGTAAGAGCCGTCGTAGAAGAAACGCAGGGTCCTTCCGCGGGAGGTGGTGTTGTCGATGACTTCGGCCACGAGCGAATCGTCCTTGCCGAAATAGAGCTTGTTGCCGATGCGGATCTTGCGGGCAGGATCCACGAGGACATCCCACAGGCGCTGCTCCCTGTTGAGTTCCCTGAGCATAAAGACCTCGATTTCAGCTCCGGTCTTTTCTTTGTTGCCTTTAAGCCTTGCAGGGAAGACTTTGGTGTCATTGAAGACACAAAGGTCGCCTTCTTCGCAGTAGTCTATGAAATCTTTGAAGATTTTGTGCTCAATCTCTCCGGTGTCCTTGTGCAGCACCAGCATCTTGCATTCATCGCGGAAATCAGAAGGATATTTGGCCAGAAGGTCAAGAGAGAAAGGATAATTGAATTGAGATAACTTCATTATTTGCAAATAATTCGGGAATTCAAGGCGCAAAAGTATTAGATGAAGTTATAAATTCCAAAGAAATTGAGTTATTTATTTTAAAATCGCCCGAAGCAGTGCGTACAAGTGCTGTCAGGTGGGCTCCCGTTCCGAGGGCGAGTCCCAGGTCGCGGGCCAGGGAGCGGATGTATGTGCCTTTGCTGCAGCCGACGATGATCTCAGCCCTCGGACGGCCGGTGGGGCTGTCGGCGGCCTCGGTGAAGCTGACAAGCTCTATGCGGTCGATGTCTATCCTTGAGCTCTTGAGCTCGACCGCCTCGCCTGCCCTTGCGAATTCATAGGCCCGCACGCCTCCCACCATCTTCGCGGAGAAGACCGGCGGCACCTGGTCCTGTTCCCCCAGGAAAGACGGCAGCACTTCTTCGACCCGGCTGCGGTCGATGTGGTCGAAGGGAAAGAATTCGTCATAATCCTTCTCCAGGTCGTATGAAGGAGTCGTCGCCCCGAATTCCACGGTGGCCAGATATTCCTTGCGGTGGGCCTGCAGACTCTCGGATATCTTGGTGGCCTTGCCGACGCAAATCACCAGCACTCCGGTCGCGAGTGGGTCAAGGGTTCCAGCGTGACCTACCTTGAGGTTGCGGATGTGGTAAGTCTTCTGGAGGAAGAACTTGATCTTGCGCACTACGTCGGCCGAAGTCCATCTGTAGGGCTTGTCGAGACATATAACGATCCCGTCCGGATAGTCGGCCGGATTGCCGGCACTACCCGTGAAATTCCTGTCGATGAGCAAGGGGCTGCCCATTACCGGCAGGGGATCTTGTCGATGCGCCTCTGGTGCCTGCCGCCCTCGAAGGTGGCGTTCAGGTAAGCCAGCACGGTCTCCCTGGCCAGTTCTTCGCTGATGAAACGGGCGGGCAGGGTGATGATGTTGGCGTTGTTGTGCTGCTTGGCAAGGGCCGCTATCTCGGGAATCCAGCAGAGAGCGTCGCGGATGCCCTGATGCTTGTTGAGGGTCATCGAGATGCCGTTGCCGGAACCGCACATCGCGATGCCGAAATCTACTTCACCCTTTTCCACTGCTTCAGCGAGCGGATGAGCCGTATCGGCATAGTCCATACTTTCGGCAGAATGGGCTCCGAAGTCCTTGATCTTGTACCCCAGTTCCTTGAGGAAGGGTTTCAGCTGTTCCTTAAGTTCATAGCCAGCGTGGTCGGATGCCATTCCGATAGTCTGTTTTTTCATATCGTCAGTAATAGTCATTTTCAGTTAGGTGTCTGATTGATGTCGTTGGCCTGCCGTGCTGCTTTCTGCTCCTTGAGGGTGCGGTCGCGGCGGTAAAATGCGGGCTCCGCCTCGAGGCGGGCGATTTCAACGCCGGACGACACTACGAGCGCAGGCTTGCCGGTGACGAGTTCCCTGCGGGTGACGGTCACGGCCTCGGTGGGCAGAAGCGGGATGCCGCTCTTGTAGCTGATGCCGTCCTTGGGCAGGTCCACTATGATTATGTTGTCCTTGTTGATGATGTTCTCGTCGATGAACGGGAGAGTGCCCATCGCGAATCCGGTGGCGATGATGGTGACGCTGATCTTGTCTCCCAGGCTGTCATCCTTCACCACTCCGCGTTTGAAGTTGCTGGTCTCGCCGGTGTAGCTCTTGATATAGTCCATTATCTGGGAGAGTTCTTCGGCCCTCAGGGCGTTGTTCTCCTCTGAACTTGAGGTGATGTTAACCAGCGCCCTCGTGGCCTCGGAAATGTCGTAGCCGTTGAGAAGGGGAGATGTGAAAGCCATATCGACGGCCTTGCGGCATCTGTCCGGACCGTTGGCCGTGCCGATGCCCATCAGCGCCATCCCGCTGTCTTTCATAACTTTCTTGACGTCGGCGAAATCGACATTGATCACTCCGTGGCTGGTTATGATCTCAGCGATGCTCCGCACGGCGGTGGCCAGCACTTCGTCCGCCTTGGGGAACGAACGGAAGATGTCCAGCTTGCCATATACGTCGTATATCTTCTCGTTGTCGATGATAAGCAGCGAGTCGAGGAACTTGTTCAGCTCCTTGATGCCTTCCTTGGCCCTGTAGAGGAATTCCGGACCTTCGTCCCTGAAAGGCAGGGTCACTACTCCGACGGTAAGCAGGTTCTTGGCCTTGGCCATCTCGGCAATCAGCGGAGCAGCTCCCGTGCCGGTGCCGCCGCCCATTCCGCAGGTGATGAACACCATCTCGGTGTCGTCATCCAGAAGCTTCTCTATCTCTTCTTTAGACTCAACGGCGGCCTTGCGTCCCATCAGCGGGTCGGTGCCGCAGCCAAGCCCCTTGGTGGTCATCGGGCCGAGCTGGAGCTTGTGGGGAACCGGACTGGCGTTAAGGTGCTGGAAATCACTGTTGCAGACCACATAATCCACATCGGGCAGTTTCTGCTCGTACATATAGGATACGGCATTGGTTCCGCCGCCGCCTACACCTATCACCTTGATGATGCTTTTCCTGGGTTGCCAGCTGTCAGGTATGAGATTATCCATATTATATAAATGAATTATGCGTTGTTATTGTATTGACCGTCGAACAGGTTGCCAAAAATGTCAGGCAGGCTGGGTTTTTCCTTCGGGGTTTTCTCGGGCTTGGGGCCTTTGTCCTTCCTTCTTCCGAACAGGCCGCCGCCGGATTGCTGGGGCTGCTTTGCCGCATCGTTGTCAGACTTGACTTCCTCTCCGAAAATATTGGTTGCGGGACCATTGTCGGGCAACGGTACGCGCTGGCTCAGGCGTGAGGCGTCGACTTCGTCGAACGCAACCTTCATCGCTCCGGCAATCGATGTGGCGTATGTGTCGAATATGCTTTCCTCTGAACTGTCGGTTATGTTGCCGCCCGCATTCGCCAGACGCACGTTCCTCTCGAAGATGGCTTTTGCCAGCTCACGGATGTTCTCCATATAGCAGGTGCCTCCTGTCAGCACGATGCCGGCAGGTATCTTCTCTGCGAAGCCGGACTGCTCGATGATGTATCTGGCGGCTTCGAAGATCTCGCTCATACGCGCCTCGATGACCTGTGCCAGAAGCAGCAGCGGGACGTCAGTGCTGGCGCTGCCGCCGGTGCCCTGGATTACGAGCTTCTTGGTGTCGTTGACTCCGTCGGATACGCAGGTGCCGAACGTTATCTTGACCAGTTCGGCCATCTCCGCCGTGATGCAGGCCACTGATTTGATGTCGTCGGTCACGCTCTGTCCTGCGAAGGGGATGCAGGCGCAGGCGCGCACAGTCGAATCCCTGACGATTACCAGGTCGGTAGTGCCGGCTCCTATGTCAAGAAGGGCGACGCCGTTCTCTGACTCGTTCTCGTTGAGGGCTGCAGCAGCCGAGCCGATGGGGGATACGACAGTGTGTATCACGTTCAGGTTGGCTTCCTTGAGGACTTCGAATTTGTCGCGGACTGAATTTTCCTTGCCTATCACAAGCAGATAATATGCATCTATCTTCGTGCCGCGCATACCTTCGGCCTCTCCGGCAGCTATGCCTATGCGGGCGTCTATGTCATAGCCCTGCGGGATGGCTTTGAGCACTTTCTCGTCGGATTCGACCTTGTATTTGAGGGCCTCGTCGTTGAGGACTTTCAGCTCCTGGCTGCTTATGAATTCATCAGGACGCTTGCGGTCCCTCGACACCGTAATCTGGCAGGTGCGGATGTAGTGGCCCCAGAGGCAGAGCACGACATCGTGGATGACGAAGCCGACTTCCTCCTGAGCCATCGCAACGGCTGTCCTGAGCGCTTCTACGACCTTCTTTGTGTTCTCGACATCTCCGTGCCTGATCATCTTGCGCACGGGAACAGTGCAATGCGCGATGACCTTTACTCCGAAGTCCGTGTTCTCTCCAACTGCTACGGCAACCTTCGTTGTACATAACTCTACTACGGTCAGAAACTTGTTCATAATATAGGTTCTATTTGCAGATTATCTGGTTCTTGTATTTGATGTTCACTACTTTGTATCCGGCTCCTTCCTCGGTGGGGAGGATGGTTTTGTAGAATACAGCCATCTTGCTGAATTTGTCGTTGAGGTCGGTAGCCGTGCCGAAAAGGATGTGGAAGGGCCTTTTGCGCATATAGAGGGTCATATTGCCGTCGCCTTCCACTTCGATCTGCTCGATCTCGTCGCTCCAGTAGGCGTTGTTGCGGACCTTCTCGGTGAATGCCAGCAGCCCGCCCAGCCAGGCCTCTGCGTCGGTGCCCTCAGTCGGCCCGGTCTGCAGGTCCACGGGAAGGCGGCCGGTCACCACCGGGATGTCAAGGGCTTTCGCTCCCGACACCGGCAGTATGTAGCCGGTCAGGTCGCAGTAGTAGTCGCCGGCGTCCGTCTTGATGCGGACGACGGGCTCACGCTGGGTCACTACGACGTTGAGCACGTCGGGGTAGCTGGTATAGACCTCCGCGGTCGATATCGCTCCGGTCTGCGTGAGACTCTGCTCTATGGAGTTGGTGTTGATGTCGGCGAGCCTTGTTCCAAGCACGCTGTCCGCCAGCATCCGCTTTATCTCCGATTTTGTAATGAAGTTCTTGTAGAGACTGTCCTGTATGGAAATGTTGACGCGGCCGCACACAAGGGAGGGAGCTTCCTTCGCCTCAAGACGGGACACGAAGAAGAAGTAGGCTCCGAACAGGGCGGCTACGACGCTGCAGAACAATATCGCAAGAATCTTCTTAAACATTCGACATATATTCTTCAAACTGTTTCACAAAACGGTCGATGTCGCCGGCTCCGAAAGTCACCAGCACATCCACGTCCCTGGAGGCTACCGTCTCCATAAGTTTTTCCTTGGGAACGATGGTCTTGTCGGCTATCGTCACCTTGTCGAGTATCATTTCGCTGCACACGCCTTCTATCGGCTCTTCCCTGGCGGGATAGATGGGCAGCATAATGAGGGAGTCAAGCCCGCTGAGGGCCGCTGCGAAATCGTCGGCGAAGTCGCGGGTGCGGGTATAGAGGTGGGGCTGGAAGATTCCGAGTATCTTCCTGCCGGGGAAGATGTCCCTTATCGAAGATATGGCGGCCCTGATCTCGTTGGGATGATGGGCGTAATCGTCTACATAAGCGTGCTTGTCGCTGCTGAAATGGATGTCGATCCTCCTCTCGACGCCCTGGAACGATGCCAGCGCGTTCTTCACGACTCTGGGCTGGACTCCGTGGCAGAGAGCGGCGGCCGAAGCGGCCACGGCGTTCTCGACGTTGATCCAGCCGGGAATGCCCACAGTGCAGTGCTCTATCTTCCCCTGAGGGTAGTTCAAGGTGAAGTCGAAACGTCCGAAAGGCAGCGGCTTGATGTCGCTCGCGTAGAAATCGCAGGGGCTGTCGAACGAATACCTGTAGACGTGTGCCTTGACTCTGTCGCAGGGCATTTCGACACCCTTCTTGAGGATGAGGGCGCCGCCGGCCGCAATCTGGGAGGCGAACTGCACGAAGGCGTCCATAACGCTCTGGTAGTCGCCGTAGATGTCCAGGTGGTCGGCATCTATCGCAGTGATGACTGCGATGAGCGGATGCAGCTGATGGAAGGACCGGTCGAACTCGTCGGCTTCGACGACTATGTCGTCGGAGTGCGACAGCAGCAGGTTGCTGTGGTAATTCTTTGATATGCCTCCGAGAAACGCGCTGCAGCCTTCATCGCGGGTGGTGAGTATATGGGCCAGCAGGGTGCTGGTCGTGGTCTTGCCGTGCGTTCCGGCCACTGCGAGGCAGTCCTTTCCGGCCGTGATGAGACCCAGCGCCTTTGAGCGCTTGCACATTGCATAGCCTTTCTCCTTCACGAACCTGAGCTCTTCGAGGTCCTCGGGTATCGCGGGTGTATATATAACAAAGGTATTGTCGATATCGAAAGGGATGAGGTCGGGCCGGTCTTCGTAATGGACCTGTATGCCCTCCTGCTCCAGCTTCGCGGTCAGGGGAGAGGGGGTGCGGTCATAGCCGGACACATTCCTTCCGTTATGCTTGAAATATCTGGCGATGGCACTCATACCGATTCCGCCGATTCCAATGAAATAATAGTTTTCGTACATCTTCTAATCCTTCTTGATCATTTCCAGCACCATCTGTGCTATTCTGTCTGCTGCGTCCTTCTTGCCCAGACGGAGTATGTTGCGCTCCATCGCGGCTATTTTCGCACTGTCGTGGAGCAGGGTTTCGGCAGTGTCCATCAGTTTGTCCTGCGCCTCGCTGTCCAGCACCATCATAGCTGCATCCTTCTCCACAAGGGCCATAGCGTTGTGCCTCTGGTGGTCTTCAGCGACATTGGGCGAAGGTACGAATATGGTTGCTTTTCCGGCAACACAAAGTTCCGAAATCGTTCCCGCTCCGGCTCTTGAGATTATTATGTCGGCGACAGCGTATGCCAGATCCATCCTCTTGATGAAATCAAGGTTGACGACGTTGGACGGCTTGTGTTTCTCCATAAAGGCGCCGACGCTGTCGCTGTAGTACCGGCCGTTCTGCCAGAGCACCTGGTAGTCAGCCGCAGCGCTTTTCTCCACGATCCATTTCTTCATCGTCGCGTTCAGCGTGCCTGCGCCCAGGCTGCCGCCTACCACGAATATGGTCTTCTTCGCAGGGTCGAGGCCGTAGAATGCATAGCCCTCGGCCTTCTGCTCTGCCGTGGCGGGGGCGATGTCCTGCCTTATCGGGTTTCCGGTGAAGACTATCTTGTCGGCAGGGAAGAACTTCTCCATATTGTCATAAGCCACGCAGATCTTGCCTACCCGCTTGCCCAGGATTTTGTTTGTCAGGCCGGCGTATGAGTTCTGCTCCTGTATCAGGCAGGGAATCTTCTTCCTGGAGGCTGACCAGAGCACTGGCGCGCTGGCATATCCGCCCACGCCGACCACCACGTCGGGCTTGAAGCCGTCGATGATGTCGCCGGCCTTGCGGATGCTCTTCGCCACCTTGAACGGCAGGGTCAGGTTGTCCAAAGATATGGTGCGCTGCAGCCCGGCCACCGGAAGCCCCACTATCTGATATCCGGCCGCGGGCACGCGTTCCATCTCCATCCTGCCCAATGCACCTACGAACAGTATTTCGCAGCCGGGCTCAATGCGCCGCAGTGCGTCTGCAATCGAGACGGCAGGGAATATATGGCCCCCTGTCCCTCCGCCGCTAATAATTATCCTGCTCATTGTATTGTGTCTCTTTATTTGTTTCAGTTTCGTTCCCGCTCTGGCCGGCTGCGCCCTCTGCGTCATCTTCAACGAGCTCGACCCGTTTCTGCTCCTCGATCTGCTTGTCGATGGTGCGGCTGACCGACAGTATCATTCCCACGGCTCCCGAGAGCACAAGATACGCCGTTCCGCCGTGACTGATCAGGGGCAGCGTGTGTCCCGTAATCGGGATGAGGCGGACGTTGACGAGTATGTGCAGGAAAGCCTGCGTCGTTATGAGGAAGGCGAGTCCCAGCACCAGGGCCTGTGAGAATGGAGCGGTGCATTTGCGCGCGATGGAAATGCAGCGGAAGAGGAACACCAGGTACAGCGCTATGACGAGTATTCCTCCCAGCAGACCGTACTCTTCGACTATTATGGAGAATATGAAGTCGGAAAATGCCATCGACAGGGTGAAGCGCTGGGTGCTGTGTCCGGCTCCCTTGCCGAATATGCCGCCTTCAGCGATTGCGATCTTGGCGTTCTCGCTCTGGCGGTTCTCGTTGTCTATCTTGGCCAGCTGGGCAGGCGTCAGTTTCGTGAGGTCGAGGGTGCTGTCCCTCTCGCTCCCGGCGAAACTCTTGATCCTGTTCTCCACAGTGGCCAGGCGGTTGAATACGCCGACGTCGTTGGCTTTTTCCCCGAAGATCCCGAGCGAGAGGTGGTACAGTCCGAACAGCAGGCCGACCAGGACCACCGCCCCTCCGATGGTAAGCAGCAGATGGGTGCCTTTGATCTCCATAAAGAACATTATCATAAAGCATACGACTGCAATCAGCAGCGCTGACGAGAAACTGTTGGGGACGATAAGCACGCAGACCAGCAATATCCACATCAGCAGCTTCAGGAAATAATCCTTGAAGCGGTACATATTGTCGGAGTATCTCTCTATGACCCAGGCGACGAACAGCACGGTTCCGACCTTCACGAATTCGAACACCTGTAGCGTGCGGCCGGCGATCTTGAGTCCCCTGACGGCTCCGTTGGTCTCGGCCCTGAGCCCGGGGACAAACAGCATCAGCAGCATCAGCAGCGAGATGCCGAACGCTATGGGGGCCAGCTTCCTGTACACCCCGATATTCAGGAAATAGCAGATCAGAAGAGCCGCGCAGCCCATCGCAATCGACTGGAGCTGCTCAAAGAGGACATTGGTCTTCTCTATGCCCGAGCTGCCGCCGCGGGCAAGGAAGGAGCCGGATGAAAACACTGCGATGAGTGAAATCATCCATAGCAGAATCACTATGAACCAGATGATCTTGTCCCCTTTGATGAAGTTCTTCATATATGGCGCTAAAGTTTTCTTACTGCATCCTTGAACTGGCGGCCGCGGTCTTCATAGCTCTTGAACAGGTCGAAGCTGGCGCAGCAGGGTGAGAGCAGCACCGTGTCGCCCGGCTTGGCGAGCTTTGATGCAGCGCGCACCGCTTCCTCTGCGGACAGAGTGTCGACCATCACGTCCACCTTGTCTTCGAAGCACTCGTGTATCTTGCGGTTGTCGACGCCCAGGCAGACGATCGCGCGGACCTTCTTGATGACGAGGTCATAAATCGCAGAGTAGTCGTTGCCCTTGTCCTTGCCTCCGAGGATTAGGACTACCGGAGTCTTCATACTCTCAAGGGCATACCAGGTGGAATTGACGTTGGTGGCCTTGGAGTCGTTGATGTACATCACGTCCTTTATCGACAGCACCCTCTCGAGCCTGTGCTCGACTCCCGTGAAGGAGCTCAGGGCTTCGCGTATCACCTTGTTGCTGACGTTCATTATCTTACCGGCCAGGGCGGCGGCCATCGAATTGTAGACGTTGTGGCGGCCTTCTATCTGCAGGTCGTTGATGTCCATCTCGTAGGAACTGTCCCCGTAGTGGACCACCATTATGTTGTCGTTGAGGAAAGCACCCTCTTCCACTTCTCCGTTCTGGGTGATAGGCAGCTGTTTGGCCTTCACCACGATCTTCTGCAGCGCGCCTACGGTCACTTCGTCGTCCGAACAGAAGATAAAACAGTCGTCAGCCTGCATATTCTGGGTGATACGGAACTTGGCGTTGATGTAGTTCTGCATATCGTGGCCGTAGCGGTCCAGGTGGTCGGGAGTGATGTTGAGCAGCACTGCGATGTCGGCCTTGAAGTCGTACATACCGTCCAGCTGGAAGCTGCTTATCTCAAGCACATAGATGTCGTGATGCTCGGTGGCAACCTGCAGGGCGTAGCTCTTGCCGATATTGCCGCCCAGCCCGGCGTCCATACCGGCTTTCTGCAGCAGGTAGTAGATAAGCGTCGTGGTCGTGGTCTTGCCGTTGCTGCCGGTGATGCATATTTTCTTGGAATTGTCGTACCTGCCGGCGAATTCGATTTCAGAGATTACTTCTATCCCTCTCGCATAGGCTTCCTTCACCAGCGGAGCTGTCTCGGGAATGCCCGGGCTCTTGATGATGCACGAAGCGTTCAAAATCTTCTCGGGCGTGTGTCCGCCTTCCTCGTATTCGATTCCGTACTGGTCCAGCATACTCTTGTGGGTCTCCCCGATGCGGGCCATATCAGAAAGGAACACTTCGAATCCTTTGACTTTTGCAAGAACTGCGGCTCCTGTGCCGCTTTCGCCTCCACCTAAAACTACGATTCTTTCCATATCGTCTACCTGATTTTAAGGGTGATTATTGTGAGAACTGCCAGCATTATTGAAACGATGTAGAAGCGCATCACGATTTTGGCTTCGGGATGTGCGATGACAGGTTTCTTTATGACAGCTGCGATGTTTTCTTTCTGGAAGTGATGGTGCAGGGGGGCCATCTTGAATATCCTGCGCCCTTCACCGTATTTTTTCTTCGTGTATTTGAAGTAATATCTCTGGATGATGACCGAAAGGCTCTCGACTACGAAGATGCCGCAAAGTATCGGGAGCAGCAGTTCCTTGCGGATGAGCACTGCGCAAACGCCGACGATGCCGCCGAGGGTGAGGCTGCCCGTGTCGCCCATAAATATCTGGGCGGGGTAGGAGTTGTACCACAGGAATCCTAGCAGGGCTCCGACCAGCGTCATCATAAACACTGCTATGTCGCCGCTCTTCTCTATGAACATTATGTTGAAGTAGTCGGCATAACCGACGTGGCCGGAGACGTAGGCCAGTATTCCCAGCGTCGCCCCGACTATCGCCGTGACGCCTGTCGCCAACCCGTCCATACCGTCGGTGAGGTTGGCTCCGTTGGAGCAGCCGGTGATGATGAATATGATGACCAGGATATATATGATCTTGGAGAATATGTCGCCGGCCTTGCCCTTGAAGGGACTCAGCCAGGCGTAGTTGAACTCATTGTCCTTGACGAACGGGATGGTGGTCATTATGGCGTTGGACTCGAAGGAATCTGAGCCGGCTGCCGGCGCGGACACTGTCTGGACAGTCTCTTCAGCACCTTTGACTGCGTTGCCCTCCCTGAAGGCCAGGCTCTCGTCGAAGCACAGCGCGAAGCCGACTACCAGTCCGAGGATCACCTGTCCGGCAATCTTGACCCTGCCGTTGAGGCCTTCCTTGTTGTGCTTGAACACCTTGATGTAGTCGTCCAGGAAGCCTAGCAGTCCGAGCCATATTGTGGTGAACAGCAGTATCAGGGTGTTCTTGTTGCTCAGGTCGCAGAAAAGCAGGATGGGGATGAGCAGTGAGACGATAATGATGACGCCGCCCATAGTGGGGGTGCCTTTCTTTGCCAGCTGGCCCTCGAGGCCGAGGTTGCGGATTTCCTCGCCGATCTGCTTTTTCTGGAGGAATCCGATGGTCTTCTTTCCTGCGATGAGGGCGATGAGGATGGCCGTGATGTTGCCCAGGATTCCCCTGACGGAGATGTACTGCATCAGTCCGATTCCCGAGAAGTCTGTCCCTCGCTGTCTGAGATATTCAAAAAGATGGTAAAGCATTTAGGTTTAGGATTTCAGTTCGTCAAATACTTCAGCTATTACTTCTTTGTCGTCAAAATGCATCTTCTCGTCGCCTACGATCAGGTAGTCTTCGTGTCCCTTTCCGGCAACGAGCACTACGCCTCCCTCGGGAGCGAACATTATGGCCGAGCGGATGGCTTCCCTGCGGTCTGCGATGAATACCGACTTGGCGCGCACCTTGGTGTCCATTCCGGCCTTGATGTCAGCCATAATGGCAAGGGGATCTTCGTGGCGGGGGTTGTCGCTGGTCACTACGACCCTGTCGGCGTATTTGCCTGCGATGGCGCCCATCTCGGGACGCTTGGTCTTGTCGCGGTCTCCGCCGCAGCCGAACACGCATATCAGGTATTCACCCTTTGCGGTCTCCCTGAGAGTCTTGAGCACATTCTCCAGGGCGTCAGGGGTGTGGGCGTAGTCCACAACGGCAGTGACGTTGTTGCCGCCGCGCAGGTACTCAAGCCTTCCGTTGACGGCCCGCAGCTTGCTCATTATGGTCAGGACCTCCTCCTTGTCGGCTCCGAGCAGTATCGCCGCGCCGTAGACGGCCAGCAGGTTATGGGCGTTGTGGGCGCCGATGAACATAGTCCACAGCTGGGTGTCGTCCATCTTGAGGAGCATTCCTTCCATCGTCTGGTCCATTATCCTGCACCTGAAGTCAGCCATAGAGCCGCACGAATAGGTGTATACCCGGGCTGCGGTGTTCTGCACCATCACGCTGCCGTTGCGGTCATCGATGTTGACCAGGGCGAATGCACTGGCAGGCAGATTGTCGAAGAACCTTTTCTTGCAGCGGAGATAGTTGTCGAAAGTTTTATGATAGTCCAGATGGTCGTGGGTGAGGTTCGAGAAGATACCGCCGGCGAAGGTCAGGCCCTTGATGCGCTCCTGGTCGATGGAGTGGGAGCTGACTTCCATAAAGCAGTACTGGCAGCCGCTGTCCACCATCTGCTCCAGCAGGGCGTTGAGCTCCAGCGGGTCGGGGGTGGTATGGTCTGCCGGGAATTTGCGGCGGCCGATGTAGTTCTCGATGGTGGAGAGCAGGCCGCAGTGGTATCCCAGCTGGGTGAAGAGTTCGTAAAGCAGGGTGGCTGTCGTGGTCTTGCCGTTGGTGCCGGTCACGCCCACCAGGGTGAGCTTGGACGACGGGTTGCCGTGGAATGCCGACGCCATAAGGGCGAGCGCCCCTCTGGAGTCGGGGACGCGGACGCTGGCGACGCCGCCCGTGCGTCCGTCATAATCGGGATTCTGGTAGACGACTGCCACGGCGCCGTTCTCAACTGCCTTGGCGATGTACTTGTGGCCGTCGGAAAGATTGCCGTCCACGGCTACGAACATTGAGCCGGGAGTGCATTTGCGGGAATCGAAGCGGATGTCTTTGATGTCCACGCCGAGGTCTGAGCTGTGTTCAGACACTTCAATGTTTTGAAGTAATTCTACCAGTTTCATTGTCAGTCTTTTAAAACAATTGTCACTGCCTGCCTGCCGTCAGTCAGCGCCCCGGCCAGAGGTTCCTGGCTCACGACGCGGCCCCGGCCGCTGCAGCTTACGGTGTATCCCTTGCTCTCGAGGGTGTATATTGCGTCGCGCAGTCCCATACCGAGTACGTCGGGCACACCCACTATAGTGTCATTCGCAGCATCCTGCTCGGCATAGGCTTCGATGGCGGGAAGGACGGAACCTTCCACAATGCGCTCGTTCCACTGCGGGCTGGATGCATAGATGTTGTTGGCTATCTCACAGGCTACGGGGCCGCCCCAGGTGCCTCCGTAGAAGTTCTTGTCGGCAAGTTTCGACCACACCACCACTATGACCGAATATTTCGGGTTCTCATAGGGGAAGAAGCCCACGAACGAGCCCTGGTGCTTCCTGCGGCCGGAACGGTCGACATATCCGCCGCTGGGCAGCGATACCCTGGCGGTGCCGGTCTTGCCGGCGACGGCCACCTTGCAGTCCTTCATTGCCGTGCGGGCCGTGCCGTTCTTGCCGATTACCACGCCCCTCAGGGCAGCCTTGACCGTGTCGGCCGTGGCCTGGGAGCAGATTCTGCCGATGGTCTCGACTCCATATTCCTTCACTATGTGGCCGTTCTGCTGGAGGTTCTTGAAGAGATGGGGCTTGACCATCACTCCGCCGTTGGCGATGGCGTTATAGTAAGTGATGATGTGAAGGGGGGTCAGCTCCACGGCGTATCCCATTCCTATCTGGGGAAGGTCGGAAGGGCTCCAGAGCTTGTCTTCCGGACTCCTGACGGTAGCCTTTCCCATCCCCGGGATGTCGAAGTCGTAGTTGTATGTCACCTTGCGTTCGTTGACCACCTTGTACACGAACTCCTGCGGCCTGTTGCCGTAGTATTCGGCGGCAATGCGGCGGAACACGTTGTTCGAAGAGATCTCCAGGCCCTTGCGCACGGTGATGGTGGAGTAGTTGCGAAGGTATGTATCCTCGAAAGTGCGGTTGGCCCTGTCGTAATGCCAGAGCACGTCGGCGCGCTGCTGGGTGTCGAGGGTGATGAGCCCGTCTTCGAGGGCTGTGGTCAGCGTGACGGCCTTGAATACTGAGCCCGGCTCGCCGGTGCGTCCGATGGCGTAGTTGTAAGTCTCGGAGAACTGGCCGTCGGGCCGCTTCTCCATATTTACCATCGCCTTGATTTCGCCCGTGGCGACTTCCATCACAATGGCGCAGCCGGCCTCAAGGTCGCTCTCTCCGGCGATCTTGCGCAGCAGCGCTTTCTCGGCGATGTCCTGTATGTTTACGTCCAGGGTCACCTGCACGTCCAGGCCGTCCTGCGGCGGAATCTCGGTCTCCTCGACATCGGGTATCCACTCGTTATGCTCTATGAGGCGCATAGGACGGCTGCCGTCCTTGCCCCTCAGCACTGAGTCGAGGGCAGCCTCGACGCCGACCCTTGGCTTGTCGCGATTGCTTTTGAGGTGGCCCAGAGTGCGGAACGCCAGGGTGCCGTAGGGATACTCCCTGTGATCCACCTTGTCGACCTTGAAGCCACCGTAGCGCTGCCCCTTGTTGAGTATGGGGTACTGGCTGATCTCCATCATAGTCGCATAGTCGACCGGGTGCTGGAGCAGCTTGTGGTAGCGTTTCTGGGTGCGGCAGGTCTTGAAAAGGTTCATATAGTCCGCCTTGGTGCGTTCGTGGAACCTTTTCGCGAGTATCTCGGCGAGGGCTTCGATGTTGTTGTCGTACAAGGTGTCGTTAGGCACCGAGAAGTCCATTCCGATGTCGTATTCGGGGGTGGAGAAGGCCAGATACCTTCCGTCTGCGGCAAGGATGCTGCCGCGCATAGCCTCGGTGGCGTCCACCCTGGTCACCTTGATGTGGTATTTGTTGTCGCGCACGCTCTTGTCGAAGAATTGCAGCTGCACCATCCTTCCCACAGCGATCAGCGCTATGAGGAAGAACAGGATGTACACGAGGCTTATTCTGACAATGTTATTGCGCATCTTTCACCAATATCCTTTTCGGCGGGTCCTCGGGAGCTTTCAGGTCCCTGACCCCGTTCTGCAGAAGGAGGTCCTCCACCTTGCTCTTCTGGTTGAGGCCGGTGAGGGTCAGCTCTTTCTGGTAATATTCAATCTTCAGGGTCTCGATTTCCTTCTCGTTGTCCCTGATAACAGTCATCTTGTCTTCCACCATAAGCCCCCAGATGAGGTAGAGGATGATGAGGAAGAAAATGTAGATGATGAAAGGAAGCCTCTTGTCGATGCCCTTCTTGGTGATAATGTCACCGCTGACGACATCGATGATGTAGGACAATATGGCTTTCGCTTTCGGCATCCGTCAGGCTCCTGTCTTTATTGCGACCCTCAGTTTTGCGCTGCGGGCGCGGGTGTTCTGTGATATCTCTTCTTCCGAGGGAATGACGGGCTTGCGTACGGCTTTCTCCAGAATGCCGGCGGCGACCTCGTCCCGGATGGCGTTCTTGACGATGCGGTCCTCCAGCGAGTGGTAGGTGATGACGGCAAGGATGCCTCCCTCGTTGAGCGACTTGACGGCCATCGGCATAAATTTCTCGAGCGCGGTCATCTCGTCGTTCACTTCAATCCTGAGCGCCTGGTAAATCTTAGCCAGCGCCTTGTGTTCGGAAAACTTGGGCAGTACCGTTTCAAGGGCGCTGCCCAGTTCCGATGTCGTGCGAATGGGGGAGACCTCCCTCTTCCTGCAGACAAGCTCTGCTATGCGTCTGCTCTGCTCCACTTCCCCGTAAACCCGGAATATGCGTTCCAGGTCTTCGCAACTATAACTATTCAATACACGTTTTGCATCTTTTTCAGCCTTCGGATTCATCCTCATATCGAGGTCTGAATCGAATCTGAATGAAAAGCCCCGTTCTTCGGTGTCGAACTGGTGGGACGACACCCCGAGGTCGGCAAGGATCCCGTCCACGCCGTCATATCCCTCGTATCTGATGTAATTGTGGATGAAGCGGAAATTGCCGTGCACCGCAGTCACCCTTTTGTCATCGGGAACGTTGGCGAGCGCGTCGCTGTCCCTGTCGATGACTATCAGGCGGCCGTCCTTGCCGAGCTGCGACAGAATCGCCGCGCTGTGCCCGCCTCCGCCGAAAGTAGCGTCGACATATACACCTGCAGGATTCACACGGAGGGCTGATACACTCTCTCGTAAAAGAACCGGTGTATGATAGACGGACATAAGACTGCCTCCCTGATTCTAACCGAGGATCTTCTGGGCCAGATCGACGAATTCGTTCTCAGATATCTTTCCGGCCTCGTTCTTTTCTTTGGCCCAAATCTCAATCTTGAAATCTTTTCCCGCGAAGACCACTTCTTTCTGGATTCCGACGGAATCGAGGAGCTCCTTCGGGATGGTGATGCGCCCGTACTGCTCGTCCGGGACGACGAGGGCGCGGTCCCTCATATATGCTCTCCAGAAGCGGTCGTGCTCTTTGTTGAACAGATTCAAGCGGCTTCTGACCTCTTGAGAGTCGCGTTCCCACTCGGAATACGCGAACATCTCAAGACAATCAGCAAACAGGCTCTTTTTCACGACGAACCCCTGCTTGAGGGTGTCGGCGCAAAGCTCCTTGAAGGCAGAGGGGAAAACCAACCTCCCTCTGTCGTCAACTTTCGCCTTGTATTCGCCGATGAAACTAGCCATAAACAATATTATGAGTAATGTGTAATGCAAAAGTAGATAAAAATTTTACATTTCTTTCCACAACATTACATTTTTTTACACAAATTTATCAACAAATCTTATCTTTGTTGATATGAAAAAGATAGCGCTGCTCCTAACTGTCTTGCTGGCTGCCGCCTGCGGCCCCAAAGACACCCCAACAGAAACAGTCACAACCCTCCCTTCGTCCATCGATGACGACCATACTTACCTCTACGGTATCCCGGTCGATATGTACTCCACGGAAGAGGGGACAATAGGCAAGGGTGAAGTCTTTTCCACCATCCTCGACCGTTACGGAGTGTCCCAGCAGAAAGCCTACCAGCTGGCTGACGCCTCGAAGGACGCCTTCGATGTCCGCAACCTCCAGATAGGGCGCGGCTATCACGCCTACTTCGACTCGACAGGGGCCCTGGCATACCTCGTATATGAGGCTACCGACCGCAAGAGCGTGGTCTTTTCGGTGCAGGAACCTCTCGGAGCGACAGTACTCGAGAAAGACCTGGACATCACCACCCGCTACACCGAAGTGGAAATACAGAACTCCCTCTGGGCGGATACCCAGAACGCCGGGGCTTCGCCGCTTCTGGCCCTCAAGCTGTCCGACATCTACGCCTGGACCATCAATTTCTTCGGCCTGCAGAAAGGCGACTGGTTCAAGGCGGTCTATGACGAATACGGAGTCGACGGCAAGTTCCTGGATATAGGCAATGTCTATTATGTGGCCTTCAACCACGCAGGCAAGGTCTATGAATCGTATTACTACGACGACGGCAGCGAAGGCGGCGACAAGTATTGGAACGAGAACGGAGAGAGCCTCCGCAAGGCGTTCCTGAAGGCTCCCCTGAAATATTCCCGCATCAGCTCAGGCTTCTCCTACGCGCGCAGGCACCCCATCACCCATCAGGTCAAGGCACATACCGGAGTGGACTATGCCGCCCCTACGGGTACTCCGGTGATGTCTATCGGCGACGGCGTGGTGACTTCCGTAAAATATGAGGGAGCCGGCGGAAACACAGTCAGGATCACACACAATTCAGTATACAAGACCGCATATCTCCACCTGTCGAAATACGGCCCCGGCATCAGGGCCGGCGCAAGGGTGACCCAGGGCCAGGTCATCGGCTATGTAGGAGCCACCGGCAGCGCCACGGGCCCGCACCTCGACTTCCGCGTGTGGAAGAATGGCACGCCCATCAATCCCGTGACTATGGATTCGCCTCCGGCAGACCCGGTGCCTGCCGACAAGATGCCGCAGTTCGAGGCCGCCAAGGCCAGGTCTCTGGCAAAAAGGGATTCTATCGAGATATACAGGATCTACGAGCGGATGATCATCGCTCCTCTGGGCCAAGTTTCCGAATGACGCTCAGCCCGTCGCGCAAGGGAAGTATGAAATTTTCCACCCTGCTGTCCGCGGCCACCGTGTCGTTGAAGGCGGCGATGCCCTGTGTCTGGGCATCCCGGGGCACAGGCTCCTGAAGCACCTTGCCGTCCCACAGCACATTGTCGGCCAGGATAAGCCCTCCGTCGGCCACCTTGTCGAAGACGAGGCGGTAGTAGTCGCAGTATTCCCTCTTGTTGGCGTCGATATATACCAGGTCGAAGCGGCAGTCGAGCTGCGGGATTATCTGCTTCGCGTCTCCGAAATGGAGCTGCACGCGGTCTTCGATGCCGGCCCTGCCGTAGCCTTCGCGGATGAGGTCTTCCAGTTCGTCATTGATTTCGACGGCGTGGATGGTTCCGCCCGGGGCGAGTCCCTGCGCCAGGCAGATTGTGGAATAGCCGGTGAAGACGCCTAGCTCGAGGATGCAAGCGGGTTTTGCAAGCCTTGAAATGAGCGCCAGCAGGCTGCCCTGCTCGCGGCCGCTCAGCATACGGGCGTGGTTGGTGCGCAGATGTGTCTGCCTCTCGAGCCATTGCAGGGCTTCGGACGCCGGAGTGGAGTGGCTTTGCAGGTATTCTTTCTCGGTCATTGTCAGGCTTGTTTTAACGATATAAAAGGAAGGAAAGCTTGTCCGGTGCGAAAACGTCGCAGGCGACGGCCTGCAGGTCTTCGCAGGTCAACGCCTCGACGCGGGTGCGGATCTGGGCGTCGCTCATATAGTCGCCGAAATTGAGCAGGCTTCTGCCAATGGCCAGGGCCTGGGCTTCTCCATTCTCGGACGATATTGCATTCTGAGCCATAAGCTGTTTCTTGGCATAGCGCAGGGCAGTGCTGCTGAGCGGCGTGCTCCGCATCCTGGCCAGCTCGCCGAGCACCAGGCTGACGCATTTGTCGACATTCTCCTTCTCGCAGCCGAAATAAATCGTCGCGCATCCTGTCTTCGAATAGGGGACGTACGAGGCTTCGACATTGTATACGAGGGCCTTTTTCTCCCTCAGCAGGCTGTTCAGCCTTGAGTTGCAGGAAGGGCCGCCGAG
>JAFXPV010000052.1 GCA_017527625.1 Bacteroidales bacterium
ATATATTTGCGCGCGACGGCGACTCCTATGCGGTAGGGGAAAGGCCTCAGCGCGCTGTCCGCTTCCTTGAGCTTCTCCCTGATCTTGATGCCCTGGGGGCAGCGTTTCTCGCATTTGCCGCATTCTATGCACTGTGATGCAAATGCAGGTTTCTCTCTCATCGAAACTGTCTGGACATACTGCCAGCGGCCGGAATGCTTTGACTCCGAGTACATCGCATTATAGCAGCTGAAGGCTCCGGGGATGTCGACTCCCTGCGGGCAGGGCATACAATAGCGGCAGCCGGTGCAGCTGACTTTCTCGGTCTTGCGGATTTCCCTGCGGATATCATCTATCAGTGCGAAATCTTCCTTGGTGAAAGCGCCGACGGCAGCTTCACACGCGGTGCGTATGTTCTCCTCGACCATTTCTTCAGAATTCATCCCGGACAGGACTACAGTCACTTCGGGCTGGTTGTAGAGCCAGCGAAGGCCCCATTGTGCTGGAGTCCAGCCTCTCGGATTGCTCTCGATGGCTTTCTTCGCTCCCGGGGGCAGGGTGTTCACCAGTTTGCCGCCGCGCAGGGGCTCCATAATGACGACGTGCATTCCCTTGGCGGCAGCGGCTTTAAGGCCTTCGACGCCGGCCTGGGTCAGCTCGTCCATATAGTTGTACTGTATCTGGCAGAAATCCCAGTCGTAGTCGTCAAGGATCTTCTTGAACTGCTCGGTGTTGCCGTGGAACGAGAATCCTATGTTGCGGATGGCCCCGGACTGTTTTTTAGAGGCGATCCATTCTTTGATGCCGAAGGCCTTCAGGGCTTCCCACTGGGCGAAGTCGGTGACCATATGCATCAGGTAATAGTCGATGTAGTCCGTTTGCAGGCGCTTCAGCTGCTCGTCGAAATATTTGTCGATGGCGGCGGCACGGTGAACCAGGAACTGGGGCAGCTTTGTGGCGATGAAGACTTTCTCCCTGAGGCCGTGCTTGCGCAGTATCTCTCCCAACGCAACTTCACTGCCCGGGTAGATGTATGCGGTGTCGTAGTAGTTCACGCCTGCCTCGTAAGCCTTGAGTATGAGTTTTTCGGCCTTCTCGATGTCTATCGAAGCCCCGGACCGCAAAAAGCGCATACATCCGAAGCCAAGTGCCGAAAGCGGCACGCCGTTTCTGTCTTTTCTGTATTGCATTGTAAGAAAGATTTATTGTACTGTCTTGCCGAAAGGCAGCAGGGTGGGCAGTATCATCTTGAAATGCTGCAGGCCGAAAGGTATGCCTACGATTGTGATGCACAGGATGACGCCGAAAGTCAGGTGGATGACAGCAATCTCCCACCATCCGCACAGAATCCAGATTATGTTCATTGCAGTCGAAACGCAGCCGGGCTCTCCTGGCTTGTCTACAATCTCGTGACCGAAGGGCCACAGGGCGTATGTCCCGAACTTGAATAACTGAACGCCGAAAGGAATTCCTATGAAGGTAAGGCACAGCAGGAATCCCACGAGATAGTATATCATCGCAACCAGGAAACCTCCGAGCAGAAACCACAGGATATTGCCGATTGTTTTCATTGCAGTATGAGATTATTGACAGCGCAATTTAGTGATTATTGTGCTAAATTTGAATGATTGTTAGCATATACCGCAATGAGCAAAGCGTCTTTTGTCACTTGGATGATATTGTTATCTCTTGTCGTCAGCTGTTCATACCGCCACACTGACGACGGCTACAAGATCAATTCAGACGGGGTTATAGTCACTTCAGTGCCGCACAGGGCCAAGGGGCAGACCGATGTCCTAGGCCTGACCGTCCCTGCGATTGATACGGTGCGCGTGGGTTTCGTGGGGCTGGGGATGAGGGGTAGCGATGCCGTGGTGCGCTATACCTACGTTCCCGGAGTGAAGATCACTGCTATCTGCGATGTGGAGCCTGACCGTGTCAAGGCTTCCCAGAAAGACCTTGCTGAACGCGGTTTTCCGGCCGCTGCCGAGTATGCAGGCGATCTTCAGGCCTACAAGAAACTCTGTGAAGATCCGAATGTTGACCTGGTGTATATCTGCACTGACTGGGAACATCACGTGCCGGTTGCTCTCTATGCTATGGAGCACGGCAAGCACGCTGCCATAGAAGTGCCTTCGGCCTATTCGCTGAAAGACTGCTGGGCCCTTGTGGATATGGCGGAGAAGACCCGGCTGCACTGTATGATCCTGGAGAACTGCTGCTACGATTTCTTCGAGCTGTCCACCCTCCAGATGGCCCGCGAAGGCCTATTCGGAGAGGTGGTCCACGCCGAAGGAGCGTACTGCCACAATCTCGATCCCTTTTGGGATGAATACTGGAACAGCTGGCGCCTGACCTTCAACAAGGAACACAGGGGTGATGCGTACCCTACACACGGCTTCGGCCCCGTATGCCAGGTGCTCAACATCCACCGCGGCGACAGGCTCAAGACTCTGGTGGCGATGGATACCAAAGCCTTCAACGGTCCCAGGCACGTGGCGGCACGTGGCGGTGAGAATCCCGACGACTTTGCTAACGGAGATGTCTCGACCACCGTCATCCGCACTGAAAAAGGCAAGACTGTCCTCATAGAGCACGATGTGATGAATCCCCGTCCCTACAGCCGTATGTATCAGGTCGTGGGCACGGAAGGGTATGCGGGTAAATACCCGCTCCAGCAGCTCTGTTTCAGGAAGGAGGCCCTGGCCGGCGAAGCAGTGGACTATGCGCACCTTAAAGGAGAGACCGTGCTGACCGGCGATAAACTTGATGAGTTTATGGAGCAGCACCGCAGCCCCATACTGACTCCAGAGCTGGAGGCCCTTGCAAAGGAAGTCGGAGGCCACGGCGGTATGGACTTCATAATGGACTACCGGCTCATCTACTGCCTGCGCAACGCCCTTCCGCTGGATATGGATGTCTACGACCTTGCCGAATGGTGCTGCGTGAGCGAGCTGTCGGCTATTTCTATGAAGCACGGAGGCCGGCCGGTCGAAGTGCCGGATTTCACCCGCGGAGCCTGGGACAGGATTGACGGTTTTTCATACGCTTTTGCTGAGGAATAAAATGGCAGACCTGACAGAAATAGCAGGCCGTTTCGCGCTGGAAGGCAACCCTGTCGAGGTCAGGCCTCTAGGGGAGGGCTTCATCAATGACACATTTGTCGTGGCTACTGACGGTCCTCGCCGTTACATCCTGCAGCGCAAGAACAAGGCTGTGTTCCCTGACGTGCCGGCGATGATGGACAACATCGCCGCCGTGACCGCGCACATCAAGAAGAAAGTGGCTGACCCCCTGAGGGAGACACTGACAGTAATCCCGGCTGCCGACGGCAAGCTTTATCACCAGGATGACGAAGGGGAATACTGGGCGGTGTGCCTGTTCATTGAAGATACCGTGACATACGACGTGGTTTCATCTGCTGAAATGGCCCGGCAGGGAGGCATCGGCATCGGACGGTTCCAGGCGCTGCTGGCCGATTTCGACAGACCGCTGGCAGAAGTCATAAAAGGCTTCCATAACATCCGCTGGCGTTTCACCCAATGGGACGGCAGCCTGGGAGCCGACAAGGCCGGAAGGACTTCCTCTGTGGCCGAAGAGATAGCCTTCGTCGAGGAAAGGCGCGCCCGGATGCTCTCCTTCTGGAAATTGGTGGAGGACGGAGTGCTCCCGCGGCGCGTGACGCACAACGACACCAAACTCAGCAACATCCTTTTCGACAGGAACAGCGGCGAAGTGCTCTGCGCCATCGACCTCGACACGGTGATGAGCAGCACCTCCCTGAACGACGTGGGAGACGCCATACGTTCCTACGCCAACGCCACCGTCGAAGACGATCCGGACTTCGGGAAGGTGACCCTCAGGCTGGATATGTACGAAGCATATATGGACGGCTATCTGTCCGAGAGGAGCGGCAGCCTGGCTGCTTCCGAAAAGGAATGGCTGGCCTTCGCTCCGCTATACATAACTTATGAGCAGGTCCTGCGTTTCCTGATGGACTACATCGACGGAGACACCTACTACAAGGTCAGGTATGCAGGGCACAACCTCGTGCGTACCCGCTCCCAGATGACCCTGTTGCGAAGTATGGAGGCAAACTACGGGGCGATGCAGGACATTGTTAAGAAACTATTGTATAAATTTGAATAATCTTAAACAATCAACTATGAAGCTTCTTAGAATTGCCGCAATGACATTGTTCTGCGCTGTCATTGCCATCTCCTGCAAGGAGAAACCCGTTGACTGCACTCCGGTGAAAAAAGAAATCCAGCCCGTCGAGCAGGCGCCCCGCGCCGACCCCGGCCAGCGCAATTTCGGCGGAGGAATGACTGCCCCCGCAAACCGCGACACCACCGGAATGGCCGAGCGTATGCGCCGTATGCGCGAGGAACAGAACCGCATCCGCACCGTCCACTTCAACGACCTGTCGATGAGCGACCCTTATATCCTCGCTGACGAGGCGACCAAGACATATTACCTCACCAGTTCAGGCGGACGCCAGTACCGCAGCAAGGACCTCGTGATGTGGGAAGGCCCCTACAACGTGATCGACCTGTCCGGAACCTGGTGCGAGAAAGCAGGTTTCGCCGCAGCAGCTGAAATCCACAAGATCGGCAACTACTACTATTACGCCGGCACCTGGAGCGACCACAGCGAAATCATCCAGGCCATCCCGCGCCGCTACAACGTGCCTCACAACCAGACCTATCTTCTCCGTTCGGAGAGTCCCGAAGGCCCGTTCGTTCCTTTCTCAGTCCCTCCCGGCTATGACTATCAGCCCTATGAGTGGGATTGCATCGACGGCACGCTTTACGAAGAGGACGGCCACATATATATGATCTTCGTACACGAATGGACACAGCTGATCGACGGAACGATGGACTACATCGAACTGTCACCCGACCTGACAAAGACCATCTCAGAATGGCCTGTTACTATGTTCCGCGCTTCAGAGTGCCCTCCTTGCGGCGAGATGAACAGCCTTGGTGAAGCCACCTTCGGCCTCAAGATGCCCGGCTGGGTGACCGACGGTCCGCAGATGTTCCGCACCCAGACAGGCAAGCTTGGAATGCTCTGGTCTACCTGGGGCAAGGAGCGCTACCTGCAGGTCGTATGCTACTCTGAGTCCGGTACCATTGCAGGTCCCTGGATTCAGGAGCCGGAACCTTTCCTGGCCAACAACTCAGGCCACGGTATGCTCTTCCGCACCTTCGACGGCGAGCTCCGCTATGTCGTCCATCATTCTGAAGGCAACGGTCCCCGCAAGCCTCAGTACTGGACTGTCGACGACTCGGGCGACAAACTCGTGCTCGGCAAGCAGATTGTCTTGAAACAATAGAACAAATGAAACGGATATCATTCGGCATAGCGCTGCTGGCCATATTCTGTCAGACGGCAGTGGCTGCCACATCAATCAAAGATTTCAGGGTCCAGCACAGCGACCGGCCTCTTTCAGTCGAAGACAGGCATCCCGTCTTCAGCTGGCGGATGGAATCGAATGCCAGAGGACAGAAGCAGACTGCGTATCAGATTTCGGTGATCCGCGAGGTCGACGGCAGCGAACTTTGGAATACCGGCAAGGTGGAAAGTTCGCAGTCGGTAGACATACCCTATCAGGGCGTCGCTCTGCAGGCTGAAAAGGGCTATGGCGTGAAGCTTACCGTCTGGGATAATGACGGCAGCCGGTGGGAGGCTTCGACCCGCTTTGAAACCGGTATTATGAATCCCCGTATCAGCGCGTGGGGCGGCGCCGACTGGGTCGGTGTGAAGCAGCTCAAGCTGGATGCTGCGTCCCAGGCAATCTTCCAGATTGAATCAGATTTCAGGCTGGTCAAAGGAGATGTGGCTTCTTTCATCCTCGGTGCCGATGATATCCGTTTGAAAAACAGTTTCCTGAACGACTTCGGGGTACAGTCGGCCGAGAACTACATCAAGGTCGACGTCGACTTCGCCAAGCAGGAATTACGTATCTTCAGGGTAGGATACTACAAGGAAGACCGCTCTGACGTACCGTTTGTCACCATCAACAAGACTTCATATCCCCAGTGCAATCTGGATGAAGTGTTCGCAGCCAAAGCCAAGACTGCTTCCCATCATTTGAAAATCACGGTCGAGGCGAGCAATATCAACTTCGTGCTTGACGGAAAGGACATCATCAGCACTCCGCCCCGTGCCCGCGGTTTCGGCGGTGGCGGTGGCGGCGGTTTCTCCGTCGGAATGACGGGCGGCGCCCGCAGCGCGGCGTCCAACTTCACTATCGGCAAGCTGGGAAGCGGAGGCAACTATCCTTCTTTCCCCAACCTCAACTCAGTGGGATTCGCTGCGGCGGCGGGCTGTGAAGTGGTTTACTCGGACTACCGGATAATGAATGCAGGCCAGAGTGAGGACATAGTCGTTTTCGACTCAGTCCACGGCCCCGGCTACGGCATTTTTGAAGGAAAACCGGGCGTTACCGTGCGCGGCGGGGACATAACCGTGGCGAATGAGGGCCCGCGTGAACTGCGCTTCTGGGCTGATCCCAGCTATGGGGCAGAAACTATGCTCCGCACTGAGTTCACTCTTGCCGACAAGCCTGTGAAGCAGGCCAGGCTGTATGCGTCTGCGATGGGTGTCTACACTCTCTACCTCAATGGCAGCAGGGTGGGAGAGGACTGGTTCGCTCCCGGGGACAGCCAGTATCGCGAGACCATAACCTACCAGACTTACGACGTGACGGACCTTCTCAAGGGCGGCAGCAACGCTATGGGTGCCGAGCTGGCTTCCGGCTGGTACACCGGCTATATGACGTTTACGATAAGCAACTACAATTTCTTCGGAGACTACGAAGCCCTGCTGTCGCGTCTTGTGGTGACGTATGAGGACGGTACCAAGGACGTCTTTGTTTCAAATCCGGACAGCTGGAAAGCTTTCAAGGACGGTCCGGTTCGCAACGGCAGTTTCTTCCAGGGAGAGCGGTACGACGCTTCCAAGGTCGTGAAAGGCTGGACTCTCGCAGGCTTCGACGACAGCGCCTGGCTTGATGCCGAGCGAATTGAGAAAAGGGACTGGATCGACTTCGACATCGTAGCCCGCTACGATGAGGTGGTGCGCCTTCGCGAAGTCCTCACTGCCGCCGAGGTGATGCCTGTCCACAGCGCCGACGGCCATACCTACATCTACAATATGGGAGTGAATATGGTGGGTGTCCCGTCGATCACTATCCCAGAAGGCTGGCTCAAGGCAGGTGACAAGATAACCCTGGCTTACGGTGAGCAGGTTTATCCCGGTCTCAAGGGCGACAAGAAAGAGTATGTGGCCCGTTTTGGCAAGAAGGGCCGTGATGTGGCCGGACATATCCTGTTCGAGACAAACAGGGCCGCGATGGACCTTGATGTATACATTGCTGACGGCTCGTCGCAGGTTACAATCCAGCCGTCTGCGACCTATCGAGGCTACCAGTATGTACAGGTGACCCTTCCTTCCCACGTCGGACCGCTGCCTCTGGAGAATGTCAAGGGCCTCGTGCTGTCGTCATCAGAAATCCCGACCGGACGATACTTTGCCACAACTTCCGACGGCAAGACAGGCACGCTTGTAAACCAGCTTTTCAAGAACATCCAGCGCAGCCAGTTGGGCAATTTCTTCACCATACCGACCGACTGCCCGCAGCGCAACGAGCGTATGGGCTGGACCGGCGATGCACAGGCCTACACCCGCACCGGCATCTACAATGCCAACACCCAGAACTTCTACCGCCAGTGGATGGTGGCCCTCAGGGCTGACCAGGGCGTAGGCAACGATCGCGAGGTGCCCGGCGGCATCGGATCGACCGTACCCACATACAACCGCGCCGACGACCCGAGCTTCGCCACAGGAACTACCTGGAGCGCCGCTGTCTGCCAGGTGCCCTGGCAGATGTACATCCAGTACGGAGACAAACAGATCATACGCGAGAACATCGAAACTATGATGGACTGGCTCAACGGAATGGCATTCTACAAGGCCAGCGACGAGTATCCCTATTTGTCTTCGAAAGCTGCCGGACTTGCAGACTGGCTGGCCCTCGACAACCGCACTCCTTCCGACCTTGTGAATAACGCCATATACATTTATATGATGGAAGTGACGGCTGTGATGGCCGAAGCGATAGGCCGTGACGACTATGCCACCATTCTCCGGGACAGGCACGACAAGGCCAAGGCAGACTGGAACCGCGCCTATGTAAACCCCGTCACCGGCAAGACCCGCGGCCTGAACGGACACACGGTCCACTCGCAGGCTTCCTATGCGACCCCTCTGAATTTCAACTGCTTCTCAGAAGAGAACAAGGCCAGGGCAGAGGCTTGGCTGGCCGCTCTCGCAGCGGATCCGAACGCCAGCGGCCCGACTCCTGCGGAAGTGGAGGCGGAGCGGACCCTCACCGGGCCGTCGTCGCAGAATATGAATCCCGGCGGCACTTCCGTCAGCTCATACAAGCCCTGGACCATCACTACCGGCTTCTCCGGCACTCCCAACATTCTGCCGGCCCTTATTCGCGGCGGTTATGTCGAAGAGGCTTTCAAGATGATTACCTGCACAGACTTCGCATCGTGGCTCTATCCCGTGACCGAAGGCGCGACCTCCGTATGGGAGCGCTGGAACTCCTACGACAACGCATTCTCCGACCCTTCATCCAACTCTATGAACTCGTTCAACCATTTCGCCCTTGGCGCAGTGGGCCAGTGGATGTATGAATACCAGCTTGGCATAACTTCGGACCACGGCCGCGGCGAGGCAGGCTATCAGCATTTCGTCCTCCAGCCCAATGCAGCCGGAGTCTACACTTCGCTGGAAGGCAGCTATGAGTCCAACTACGGAACCATCCGCAGTGCGTGGAAGGCTGAAAAAGGAAAGATGACGTCCTACAGCTGCACTGTTCCGGCCAACACGTCCGCAACGGTATACCTGCCAGTAAGTGAGTCGGTCGCTACTGCCACAGGCTGCGAGGGCGCTGTCTTCAAAGGCTTCACCACCCGCAACGGCCGGCGAGCCGCCTGCTATGAAGTCGTCTCGGGCAGCTACGGATTCACAATAGACAACACAGTGTCAGTGAAATAAAAAAAGGGAGCCCGTGAGGCTCCCTTCTTTATTGCGTTCAGGCCGGTTATTCAGCGGGAACGAAGTGGTAGTGGGGACCGAAGCGCTCGAAGGCGGCGCGGTCAAGTTCCTCGCGGTGGTCGGGGTGTGCGATGCTGATGATGGCTTTCGCACGCTCCTGGAGGCTCTTTCCATAGAGGTCAACGGCTCCGAACTCAGTTACCAGCCAGTGCATATGGTTGCGGGTCGTTACGACACCGGCTCCGGTGGTGAGGACGGGAGCGATCTTGCTGATGCCCTTGTTGGTGACTGAAGGCATAGCGATGATGGCCTTGCCGCCTTCGCTGAGGCTTGCGCCGTAGGTGAAGTCGATCTGGCCGCCGACGCCGCTGTAGAACTTGGTGCCGAGGCTGTCAGCGCAAACCTGTCCGGTGATGTCCACCTGGAGGGCAGAGTTGATGGCTGTGACCTTCGGGTTCTTGGCGATGATGTAAGGATCGTTGGTGTAACCTACGTCCATCATTGCAACCATAGGGTTGTCGTCGATGAAGTCATAGACTTCCTGTGAACCCATAAGGAATGTTGATACCATCTTGCCTTTGTCGATCTTCTTGGCTGCACCGTTGATGACGCCTTTCTCCACGAGAGGAAGCACGCCGTCGGCGAACATCTCAGTGTGGATACCGAGGTTCTTGTGGTTGCCCAGCTGTGCGAGGACAGCGTTCGGAATGGCACCGATACCCATCTGCAGACAGGCACCGTCCTCGATGAGGTTGGCGCAGTTGATACCGATCTTGGTCTCGGTCTCGTTAGGAGCAGTGAAGGTGGCCGGCTCCAGCGGAGTGTTGTCCTCCACGAAGAGGTCGATCTTGTCGAGCGGGATGATGGCTTCGCCCCAGCTGCGCGGAACGTGCTTGTTGATGACTGCGATGACAGTCTTTGCGCACTCGATGGCTGCAAGGGTGGCGTCTACGGATGTGCCGAGAGATACGAAACCGTGCTTGTCAGGAGGGCAGACCTGGATCATTGCCACGTCGCAGGGCAGCACACCGGCCCTGTAGAGCTTCTGGGTCTCGCTGAGGAAGATGGGAATGTAATCGGCATAACCTGCCTGGACGTTCTTGCGGACATTGCCTCCGACAAAGAAGGCCTGATGGAAGAAGATGCCTTCATATTTCGCATCCGTATAGGGAGCGGGGCCCTCTGTGTGGAGGTGGTGGATGAAGACGTTCTTGAGTTCTCCTGCATCGCCGCGGCGGCAAAGAGCCTGGATGAGCACCTGGGGTGCGCTGGCTACGCTGCTGAAGTGGATGTGGTCGCCACTCTTGACAACCTTCACAGCTTCATCGGCGCTAATGAATTTGATATTTTTCATGTATTGATTGTTGTTGATAATATGCCAAATGGAACAAACAAAGATATGAAATATAATTGATAACTTTGCCGCAAATAAACATACTGATTATGAATAGCCGCGAAGAACAACTGAAGGCCTTCAACCGCCTTCTCGACGTAATGGACGATTTGAGGGAAAAATGCCCCTGGGACCGCAAACAGACCAATGAGAGCCTGCGCCCGAACACTATAGAAGAAGTCTATGAACTGAGCGATACGATACTCCGCGGCGATACAAAGAATATGTGCAAGGAGCTCGGCGACGTCCTCCTGCACGTGGTCTTCTACGCCAAGATAGGTTCCGAGACCGGAGAGTTCGACATTGCCGACGTGTGCAACAAGCTTTGCGACAAACTCATATACCGTCATCCCCACGTTTACGGGGACGTAGCCGCAGAAACTGCCGGCCAGGTGGTCAAGAACTGGGAGCAGCTCAAGCAGACCGAGAAAGACGGCAACAAGACTGTCCTCGGCGGTGTTCCGGAGACCCTTCCGCCGCTGCTGAAAGCCTACCGTATGCAGGACAAGGCGCGCGCCGTGGGCTTCGACTGGGAAGAAAAGGAGGACGTGTGGGACAAGGTCACTGAAGAGATTGCCGAGTTCCGCAGCGAACTGATGTTTATGGACAGTGAAGGCGGAGACCGCGACAAGGCCCAGAATGAGCTCGGAGACCTGCTCTTCTCGATGGTGAACGCTTCCCGGCTCTATGACCTCAATCCCGACACGGCCCTTGAGATGACCTGCAAGAAGTTCAGGGCCCGCTTCAACTACGTCGAGGCCGAGGCTGCCAAGCAGGGCAAAAAGCTCAAGGATATGACCCTGGGCGAGATGGACGAACTCTGGAACGAAGCTAAGGCAAAGGGCATAAGATGAGTTTTCCCTGGCAGGAACGTACCCTCCTTCTGATGGGAGAAGACAAACTCGGCAAGCTTGCCGGTTCCGCCGTGGCCGTGATAGGTCTCGGAGGGGTGGGGGCCTATGCCGCAGAGATGCTGGCCCGCGCCGGAGTCGGGAGTATGCTGCTGCTCGACAGCGACAGTGTGGCGCAGAGCAACAAGAACCGCCAGCTGCTCGCCCTCGACAGCAACATCGGCCGCAAGAAGGTCGAGGCGATGGCCGCCAGGCTGCGGGACATCAACCCGGCGCTGGATCTGACCCTGATCGACGATTATCTGACATCCGACAATGTGGCGTCGCTGCTCGGGCCGTACCGCCTTGACTATCTTGTAGACGCCATCGACACCCTGTCTCCGAAGCTGTCGCTGATCAAATACTGCGTGGATGCCGGCATTCCCCACGTGACCTCGATGGGCTCAGGTGCCAAATATGACGCTACCAAAGTCCGTCTGGCAGACCTCAGCAAGTCCCGCAACTGCCCTCTGGCCTTCATAGTCCGCAAGAAACTCCGCAAGATGGGCATCGAAAAGGGCTTCCCAGTGGTCTATTCCGAAGAGCTGCCCGACAACGATGCGATAGTCGAAACTACTGGCGAAACCAACAAGAAATCCCAGGTAGGCACCATTTCCTACCTTCCTGCCGTGTTCGGCTGCATCTGCGCACAGGCAGCAATCACCCATATAATAGGACGGGATTAGGGATTT
The DNA here is from genome assembly GCA_017527625.1 of Bacteroidales bacterium. The sequence goes on from JAFXPV010000052.1 coordinate 12,030, forward strand.
ACGGGGAAAATTAGTAACTTCGCGCGCTAATCCCGATTAAATGGCAGAAAACACTTTACTGACGAAACTGGCCGACCTTGAGGCCAAATACAATTCTTTGGAGCAGCAGATTTCAAGCCCCGAAGTGATAGCTGATATGAAGAAATTCGTACAGCTCAACAAGGAATACAAAGAGCTCGAACCTATCGTAGCCGCAGGCAAGCAGTACTCCAAGCTCGTGAACGACCTGCAGGCCGCCAAGGACATCCTGATGAACGAGAAAGATGACGAACTCAGGGAAATGGCCCGCGAGGAGGTGAACGACATCGAGCCCAGACTGCCCGAGATGGAAGAACAGATCAAGGTGCTGCTCATCCCTGCAGACCCGCAGGATTCCAAGGATGCCATCATCGAGATCCGCGGCGGTACCGGAGGCGACGAGGCTGCTATCTTCGCCGGCGACCTGTTCCGTATGTACAGCAAATTCTGCGAGAAGAAGGGATGGAAACTGGAGGTCAACAGCCAGTCCGAAGGCGCGATGGGCGGCTTCAAGGAGATTGTGGCCAAGATTTCCGGCGACAAGGTCTACGGCACTATGAAATACGAGAGCGGCGTGCACCGCGTGCAGCGCGTGCCCCAGACCGAGACCCAGGGCCGCGTGCATACCTCTGCCGCTTCAGTGGTGGTGCTGCCCGAGGCTGACGAATTCGACATAGAACTCAATATGAGCGATATCCGCAAGGATACCTTCTGCTCTTCAGGTCCCGGCGGCCAGGGCGTGAACACCACATACTCCGCCATCCGCCTGACCCATATCCCCACCGGCATCGTAGTCCAGTGCCAGGACGAGCGTTCCCAGCTGAAGAACCTCGACAAGGCGATGGCCGAGCTGCGTACCCGCCTCTACAATCTCGAATATGAGAAATATCTCAATGAGATATCATCTACCCGCAAGACAATGGTCTCTACAGGAGACCGCTCCGCCAAGATCAGAACATACAACTATCCCCAGTCCCGCGTGACAGACCATCGCATAGGCTACACTATGTACAATCTTCCTGTATTCATGGATGGAGATATCCAGGAGTTGATAGACCAGCTGCAGATTGCTGAGAATGCAGAAAGACTGAAGGCTGCGGGTGAATAACCCAGATGCAGTTCAAGATACAATCACCCTACAAGCCCACAGGTGACCAGCCTGAGGCTATCGAGCAGATATGCAGTGCATTCCGCTCAGGGGTCGATTGTGCGACACTGCTCGGAGTGACGGGCTCCGGCAAGACCTTCACTATGGCCAACGTGATAGAGCGGCTTCAGAGGCCGGCCCTCATACTCAGCCATAACAAGACCCTCGCGGCCCAGCTCTACGGCGAGTTCAAGTCGTTCTTCCCGGAGAATGCCGTCGAATATTTCGTGAGCTATTACGACTATTATCAGCCGGAGGCCTACATACCTACCACCGACACCTACATCGAGAAGGACCTCAGCATCAACGAAGAGATAGACAAGCTCCGTCTCAGGGCGGCTTCGGCGCTGCTGTCGGGACGCCGGGACGTGGTGGTGATATCGTCTGTATCCTGCCTCTACGGCATCGGCAACCCCGACGACTTCCACGACAGTACCGTCGTGGTGGCGCGCGGGCAGAAGATTAGCCGCAACAAGTTCCTGTATGGCCTTGTGGACGCCCTTTACAGCCGCAATGAGACAGAATTCAAGCGCGGCACCTTCCGCGTGAAGGGTGACAGCGTGGATATCTACCTGGCTTACGGCGACCTGGCCTGCCGGGTGGTGTTCTTCGGCGACGAGATAGAGTCGGTGGAACTCATAGACCCCATCAGCGGAGCGACGGTAGAGTATCTCAATGAAATAACGATTTATCCGGCCAACAACTTCGTCACGACGAAGGAGCGTACCCGTCAGGCCATCAATCAGATACAGGACGATATGATGGAGCAGGTGTCGTATTTCAACGACATCGGCCGTCACCTCGAAGCCAAAAGGCTCAAACAGAGGGTTGAATATGATATCGAGATGATCAAGGAAATGGGCTACTGCCCCGGCGTGGAGAACTATTCCCGCTATTTCGACGGCCGCAAGCCCGGCCAGCGCCCGTTTACCCTGATCGACTATTTCCCGGACGATTTCATCTGTTTCATTGACGAGAGTCATGTCACCCTGCCGCAGATCCGCGCGATGTTCGGCGGCGACCATTCCCGCAAGGCGACACTGGTGGAATATGGATTCCGCCTGCCTGCCGCCGCGGACAACCGTCCGCTCACCTTCGACGAGTTCGAGTCCATCACCGGCCAGACCGTGTACGTGAGCGCCACGCCCGCCGACTACGAGCTGGAGAAGTCCGAAGGCCTCGTGGTCGAGCAGATCGTGCGTCCGACCGGCCTGCTGGACCCGCCCATCCAGGTGCGGCCCACCAAGAACCAGGTGGACGACCTGGTGGAGGAGATCCGCAAGCGCGCCGAGGCGGACGAGCGCACCCTCGTCACGACGCTGACCAAGCGGATGGCGGAGGAGCTGGACGAGTACCTGCGCCACATCGGCCTGCGCGTGCGCTATATCCACTCCGACGTGGACACCGCGGAGCGC
>JAFXPV010000053.1 GCA_017527625.1 Bacteroidales bacterium
ACGTCGACGCATAACGTCTCTGTATTTTGAAATTGGGAAATTAGTTTTATCTTTGCATTCCCAAGCCTTGGTACCATGGCCGAGTGGTTAGGCACTGGTCTGCAAAACCAGGTACAGCAGTTCGATTCTGCTTGGTACCTCATAAAAAAAGCTCACATTATGTGAGCTTTTTTTATGAGGTACCATCTCACCCCACCGCTTCGCGGAGCCCCTCAAGGGGCACATGCCGGAACCTGTCTTCGCTGTCGCTCAGCCAGAACCCGGGTGGCTTCGTGGCTCCTGTCCTTCGGACACTGCGCACACTCCGCCACGGCGCTGCAGCGCCCTGATAATATTCTTTCCGCAGTATGCGTGTGGAATGTCGTACTCGCATACCACGGAAAACTGGCTTGAAATGATATTTGTCTTGTGCTTGATTTTCTGGATAGGATGGAAGTTTGTAACTTAACGACCAGTTAACTGGCAAATGGTTTTTTATGGATACTTTCATTGATGCTCTATTAAGCAATAAGACCGATAAGATCCCCGATGAATATGACTGGTTCGCTCCACTAGAGCGTATATTTAAAATGCGAAAGAATAGATTTGTATGAAACGCATTCTTCTCTTACTGCTGTTGATTGCCGGAGCCTGCACGAAAGGGCAGCAGCGCGAATTGACACTTCACTATGACCATCCGGCTGTCTTCTTCGAGGAGGCTCTGCCTGTAGGCAACGGCCGTTTGGGGGCTATGGTGTACAGCGATCCGGTGCACGAGCGTATCTCGCTGAATGACATTACCCTTTGGACGGGCGAGCCGGATAAGGGAACGGAGCACCCTGACATTGTTGCACTTGGCCTTGGTGGTGATGGGGCAGAGGCTTTGAGATCCATCCGCGAGGCTCTCGATAACGAGGACTATGTCGGTGCGGAAAGGCTACAGAGACGCTTGCAGGGACATTTCAGTGAGAGTTATATGCCTCTTGGTACACTTCATATCGACTATGATACTTGCGCTGTAGAGAATTATTATCGTTCATTGGACCTTTCAAGTGCAGTCGTCACTACGTCGTATCTCAGGGATGGTAATCAGTTTCGCAGTGAGGTTATTGCCTCGGCCCCGGACTCGGTTATAGTAGTCCATTTCGTGTCGGAAGTGCCGGTTAATGCGAGGGTTTCACTGGAAACACCCTTGCCGCATGATTTGTCGGCTTCGGAAGATGGTTTGTTTATGGACGGATACGCCGCCTGGCATACCTATCCTAACTATTTTTACTACAAGCAAGTCAGTCCCCAAAAGTACTATTATGATCCTGGGCGCGGCATCCATTTTCGCACACGGCTTTATGCCGATGTTACCGGCGGAAGCGTTAAGGCCGTTGGCGATGCTTTAGTGCTCGACAGTGTCCGTGAGGCTACGCTGTATCTTGTCAATGCTACAAGTTTCAACGGCTTCGACAAAGATCCGGTGAAGGAAGGCAAGCCGTACCAGGCCCTGGCCGATGCGAATATGGCAAACGTACGCTCGCTTGGCTACGACCGTATCAGAGCTCGTCAGAAGGTAGATTACAAGGAATTCTTTGACCGCGTTTCCATCGACCTTGGCGCAACTCCTGACTCTATCCGCGTTCTTCCCACTGACGTTCAGCTCCTTCGCTACACTGACCTTGATGAAGCGAATCCCGAACTTGAAGCGCTATATTATCAGTATGGCAGGTATCTTCTTATTGCAAGTTCCCGCACCGATGGCGTGCCGGCAAACCTGCAAGGTTTGTGGAACGAAAGCATCGACCCGCCGTGGAGCAGCAATTACACTATCAACATCAATCTGCAAGAAAACTATTGGCCGGCAGAGGCCGCTGGGCTGGGTGAAATGCACGATGTCCTTCGCACCTTCATCCATAACCTGAGTGTAAATGGTGTGCCTGTTGCTCGCCGTATGTACGGAATCACGCGGGGTTGGAATGCCGGCCATAATACCGATATCTGGGGTATGGCCACGCCCGTGGGCCTTGGAACTGGCGACCCGTTGTGGGCAAATTGGACTATGGGCGGCGCATGGCTCTCCACGCATTTATGGGAGCACTATCTCTATTCCCGTGACAAGGATGCCTTGGAAGAAGACTATCCCGTCCTGAAGGGAGCCGCTGAGTTCTGTATGGACTGGCTCGTGGAAAAAGACGGCGAACTCATTACCAAGCCGGGAACTTCGCCGGAAAACAAATATATCGCACCCGATGGTTACCACGGAGCCACCCTGTATGGCGCAACGTCAGATCTCGCAATTATCCGAGAGTGCCTCGCGGACGCTGTCGCAGCGGCCGTTGAACTTGCTGTGGACGATGAATTTGTCGCCGAAGCAAGAGACGTCCAGGCTCGCCTGCATCCCTATAAAGTCGGTGCCGCAGGCAACTTGCAGGAATGGTATTACGACTGGTCAGACGATGATCCGCAGCATCGCCATCAGTCGCACCTCATCGGAGTTTATCCGGGCCACCAGATTGTGACCGGGCCTTTTGCTGACGCCGCACATAAAACTTTGGAAATAAGGGGTTTTGAAACAACAGGCTGGAGCTGCGGCTGGCGTGTGAACCTGTATGCCCGTCTAGGGGACGGAGAGAGTGCCTACAAGATGTACCGGCGGCTGCTTCGCTATGTGAGTCCTGACAACTATCGTGGCCCGGATGCCCGTCGCGGTGGCGGCACCTACCCGAACCTGTTCGACGCGCACTCGCCTTTCCAGATTGACGGAAACTTCGGAGGTTGCGCCGGCATAATGGAAATGCTATTATACAGCAGCCCTGACGGCACACTCAACCCACTTCCTGCTCTCCCTGCCGCATGGCCGGACGGTTCAGTTTATGGTCTTCGTACCCGAAAGGGTACAATTGTGGACCTCACCTGGAAGAACGGTATGGTGGTTTCCTTCAAGGAACGCTAAATCGGGGTATGGGCTGAAGCGCCTATGTTATGCGGAAAGGGAGTGCTCCAGCTGCAGGAGGCGGGCTTTTTTGTCGAGGCCGGCGGCGTAGCCTGTGAGTGCGCCGTCGGAGCCGACTACCCGGTGGCAGGGGATGATGATGGAGATGGGGTTGTGGGCGACTGCATTGCCGACGGCCTGGGCGGAAATCTTCTGCAAACCGTGCAGGCTGGCGTAGTGGCTGGCTAATTCTTTGTATGTCGCGGTCTGGCCGTAGGGGATGGTCAGCATAATTTCACAGATGGCTTTGCTGAACGGCGTAGTACGCACATTCAGCTTTGGGGTGAAGTCTGGGGCCTTTCCGCTGAAGTAGATGTCCAGCCAGCGGCAGGTATCGTCAAAGACCGGGAGGCGTTGCTCGCGGAACAGCTGCTGCTGCTCCTGCTGCCGGGCAAGTCCGGCGCCGAAGTATTTCTGGCCGTCGAACCACAGGCCGCAAAGGGCCTCGCCGTCGCTGGCCAGCGTAATGCCTCCCAAGGGAGAATTGTAGTGCCAGATGCAGTCCATTGCGATGTTAGTCCGGCTGCTGGCCGTCGTGGGCTTTCCACATACATTCTGTGATCTTCATATCGGAGAAGACGGCGGTGAAGGATGATTCTTCGGGGGAGCAGGCGTAGATGCCGAAGCTGATCTTGTCGGCGGCCGCGTAAATATGGCATACGCGCATCTGGCTGAAGTCCACGCCATCGGTGGAGCACTCGATGCAGAAGTCGTCTTCCCTGCGGGAGAAGCGGTACCACATAGTCTTGACGTCTGCCGGTATTGCGGTGGTAGCCCAGTCAGACCAGCCGTTGTTGGTGACTACGCTGCCCAGATGCTGGAACTGCCCGTTTTCGAATTCAACGGAGCCTTTGAGCCAGTTTTCGCTGTCGAGATACATCACGATGCCGCACTGGTCGAAGCGATGGTGGCTTTGCGTGAAGTCTGTCTTGACTACGAAGCTGAAGAACTTCTCGTGGGTCTGCATTTGAAGCACAGGGGCATTGTCGTTGCGGAAATGGTAGTAGGTGCGCTGCCATAGGTCTGTGTGAGGGGCGGTAGTGATAGTGACGGTTCCGTCTTTGATTTCGAAAGCCTGAGGCTGCCTGGTCCACTCGAGACGGTCCAGACTGATTTGCCCGCCGTTGTCCAGGGCATCGGAAACACCGTCGAAAAACATAGTGTCGTAAGTTTTCCCGGAAGGATTGCCACAAGCGACTGCGCACAGGCAGAGGCTCAGCATCAATAATCGTTTTATGACAGTCATAATAGTGTCGATAATCAGTTTTACGGTATAAAAGTACTGATTATTTTTTACAAGGAAGAGAGATATTCCGCGAAGGCGGGGCGGTAGAGTTCTCCCACAGGGAGTGACTTCCCGTTATCCAGGCGGACGCTGGTGCGCGACGCTTCGGCAATATGACTCAGCGCTACGATGTATGAGCGGTGTATTCGCATAAAGCGCTCCGGCGGCAGCTGTTCCGTGAGGCTCTTGAGACTGTAGTGTACAACCAGCGGAACAACTGCATCGTCCAGGAATATCTTTACGTATTCGCTCATACTTTCCACATAGACGATTTTGCGTGTATCCACATTGACGGTCCTGTAATCGGCCTTGAAATGCAGGACAGGCTCCTGAACGGCCTTCGACACAGCCTTTTCCATCTCCAGGTGCTTGCGCAGCTTTTCGCAGGAGGCAGAGAATTCGTTGAAACTGAATGGCTTGAGCAGATAATCCACGGCATTGACTCTGAATCCTTCCACTGCGAATTCGGAGTAGGCGGTCGTGAAGACCACAGCCGGAGGGTTGGGCAGGGATTTTATGAAATCCATACCGGTGAGGTCCGGCATATTGATGTCCAGGAACAGCGCATCCGTCTCGCCCAGCAAAGGCAGTGCGGCAGCTGCGCTGTTGCACGCTGCCTTCAGTTCGAGGTAAGGCACCTTGGCAATGTACATCTCCAGCCTGCGCAGGGCCAGCGGTTCGTCGTCTATGGCAATTACCCGTATCATAACTGCACGGTTTCTGGTTGGGAAGGGATGGCAAGCATTACGTCGTACTGTCCTTGGGCTTCATCGATGGACAGAGTGTAAGCCGGGCCGTAGAGGAGCTCAAGGCGTTTGCGGATATTGTCCAGACCGATGCCCTGATTCTCGCCTTCGCCGGAGTGATGGGATGAATTGGAGCAGCGGAAGACGACTTTGCCGCCCTGCATCTCGGCTTTTATGCGTATGAACGACTCAGATGAGTAGCTGATGCCGTGCTTGAAGGCATTCTCGACAAATGAGGCCATAACCAGCGGCGGCACGACGGCTCCGGAGCGGTCTTCAGGGAAGACAGTGTCAATGCGAACGGACTCTTCCGGATAGCGCAGCCGCATAAGGGAGATGAAGTGTTCTATGAAATCCAGCTCCTTGGCCAGCGGAATGGTCGGAGCCTGGTCCTCGTAGAGCAGGATCCGCATCATCTTCGAAAACACCTCGATGCTCTCTTTGGCCTTTTCAGGGTCTATGTCGACCAGAGCGTGAATGTTGTTGAGCGTATTCATAAAGAAGTGCGGATTGATCTGGTATCTCAGGGATTCCAGCTGCTGGCTGAGATTCTCGGCCTGCAGTTCCTTCATCCGCCTCTCCCTGCGCCTTGACTCCACATAGAAATATGCTCCCAGGTCGACTCCGACAAGAAGGACTCCCATTATGAGTTTCATAACCTCCGGCCGCATAGGCTTGCCGGGGGCGGGCGCCGGGGGTGGAGGAGGCGCCTGGGCGGACTGCCATTCCTGAGGAGGTGGAAAACCCGGGCGTGAAAGGCACCAGGCGCTGAACAGCGCGAGCAGCACCACCGTCAGAACAATATATAACGGAACCTTCTTCCTGAGGAGAGGAGCCAGGAGGAAATGGTGGATTGCAACAAGCAGCAGGTATGGAATCAGTGTCAGCATCCGTGTTACTTTTTACAAAATTACTATCAAATTTTGATTAACCGAAGGCGTTCGCTGAAGAACTGGCGGCGTTCGTTGAATCCCGCCCGAGCCGCGCTTGTTTTGGTTTAATTGTTGGTTGTCCAACTGCTCAAGAATACTAAAACCAAACGAGCAATGAAAAAAATAATACTGTTAATCGCAACGATTGTGCTTGCGGCAACGGGCTGCGGGCAGGATGACTACCCTTTCAGCGGGGACGATTTCGGTGGTATGCCGGGGCAGCAGGTGTCAGAACTCACAGACCCTGCACTCGCGTGGAGCGCCGACTCTTTCGAGGCTACGATCGGCTCCGAGAACACTTTCCCTTCTCTCACTAACAGCTACAAGGTAGGGGTTACATACGTTTCTTCCGACCCGGCTGTAGCAACAATTGCTGCCGGCGGTGAAATCACCCTGGTCGGCAGCGGCTCAACAATGATCTCAGCCAAATCCGAAGCTGACGGCACATATTCAGCTTCAAGCGCTTCCTATATCCTGACGGTGCTCGGGGCCTCCGGCAGCGAAAACGATGATTCCCTCGTTTTTGCCTCGACGGGCGACATCGAGTCTGACGACGACATCTCGAACACCAGCTTCAAGGGACGCATCACCATCAAGTTCTCCGACACCGGCGACGCAGCAGTATCGGGCGACAGCTATGGCTACGTGAGTGTGGACGGCAACAAGGTCACAGTGAACAACACCGGCGGTGAGGTGCTCGTCTATGAGCTCACCGGCTCCAGCTCCAACGGCTTCTTCAAGGTATATGGAGCCAAGAAGCAGGCTATCGTGCTCAATGGTGTCAGCCTCACCAATCCCGACGGCGCCGCGCTCAACAACCAGAATAAGAAACGCACTTTCATCGTTGTCAAAGGCACCAATACTCTCACAGACGGCGCCTCGGCAGCATACGCCCAGGAAGGGGAGGAGGACCTTAAGGCCGTGCTCTTCAGCGAAGCCCAGATCATCTTCAGCGGCAGCGGACTGCTCACCGTCAACGCCCTCAATGCCCAGGGCAAGGCGTGCATCGCTTCGGACGATTACATCCGTCTGATGGACAACCCGACCATAAAACTGAATGCAGGCAAATCTGCAGGCCACGGTCTGCGAGGCAAGGACTATGTGCAGCTGACAAACGGAACGCTGGTCGTATCGGCCGCGGCTGCAATGAAGAAAGGCATCAGCACGGATGACTATGTGCTGGTGGAAGGAGGCACGCATTTGGTCACGGTGAGCGGCGGTGTGGCTTACGACGATGAGGATGAAGAGTACTCGGGAACTGCAGGCATAAAGGCTGACAATTACTTCGCTATGACAGGCGGCTCTCTCACCATCAGGAACACCGGGGACGGCGGCAAGGGCATCAATGCCGGAAGCTATGACTTCGACGAAGAGACCCACGCTATTGCTGACAGTTACATCAGCGGAGGTACGCTCAGCGTAACGACCAGCGGCCGCGAGGTAAACGACGTGTCTGCCAAGGGAATAAAGATCGGCTGGGTAACAAAGAGCGGCAGCGGCGACCGCGCTGTGGTCACAGCAAATGCGGGCAAGCTTGTCATCAGCGGCGGCACTGTCACGGTGAACAGCAGCTACGGTGAAGGCCTTGAAGTCAAGGGTGACCTCACTTTCGAAGGCGGTCAGACATACGTTTCATCGAATGCGGAGGATGCCATAAACTGCCAGGGAGAACTGACTGTGAACGGAGGCTTTGTATACGCGTACTCCGCAGGCAACGATGCGATGGATTCCAACGGAAACACTATACTGAACGGAGGCTATGTGATGGCGATATGCACCAGCGGAAGTCCGGAAGTTGCAATCGACGCCAATACCGAGTCAGGCTATAAAGTGTTTGTCAACAAAGGTGCGACCCTTGTAGCCTACGGTGGTATAGAGAATGGATATTCAGCATCTCAGAACTTGTACTCGATGAACGGCACGGCCAATGCGTGGAATGCCCTTCACGACGGCAGCTCATTCATAGCGGCCTTCAAGGCCCCGGCCAGCATCGCCAGCTTCATAGTGTCGGCTCCTTCGCTTTCAAGCGGATACAAAGACGTGAGCGTGAGCGCTGGGACCAGCTGCAACGGCGTCTGGGCGACCGGCGGAATATCCGGCGGGAGCTCAGTCAGCCTGACCGGCTACACCGGCGGCAACGGTGGAGGGATGCCCGGCGGCGGGATGCCTGGAGGCGGAATGCCCGGCGGCGGCCCCGGCGGGAGGTAGGAGAGTTAAGACAAGCGATGAGGATACGCTTCGAGTCCGGCCTTGAGACAGCGGCAAGCTTCGATCAGGTCGGGCTCCTTTATTACGTAAGCCAGACGTACCTGACGCTTGCCCATACCCTTGGTGGCATAGAAACCGGCCATAGGAGTAACCTGGACAGTTTTGCCGTCGATGTTGAAATCGTTCAGCAGCCAGATGGCGAACCTCTCCGCGTCATCGACCGGAAGTTCGGCGGCGGCGTAGAAAGCACCGTTGGGAACAGGGCAGATGACACCGTCCATCTTGGCAAGCTCGCCGAGGAGAATGTCACGGCGGTGGATGTATTCTTTGCGGACGCTGTCGAAATACTTCTTGGGAGTATCGAGAGCTCCGACGGAAGCGATCTGGCCGTAGGTCGAAACACACAGACGGGCCTGGGCGTAGCGGAGCACATATTTCATAACCTCAGGATTCCTTGAGACCACGAAGCCGATGCGGGCGCCGCAGAGGCTGTATCTCTTGGACACAGAGTCGAGCAGGATCACATTCTCTTCCATACCCTTGAGCTGCAGGGCCGAGAAGTGCGGATCGTCTGTGTAGCAGAACTCACGGTACACTTCGTCGGAATAGATGAACAGCTCGTGCTTGCGGGCGATTTCGCCAATCTTCTCGATATCCTCGCGGCTGTAGAGGCAGCCGGTGGGGTTGTTGGGGTTGCAGAACAGGATGCCTTTGGTCTTCTTGGTGATGTGCTTCTCGATCTCCGACATCTCAGGCAGCTTGAAACCATCCTCGATGCGGGTGGTGATAGGGCGCAGGACGACATTGTTCTGGACGGCGAAGGTATTGTAGTTGGTGTAGAACGGCTCGAATACGATCAGTTCGTCATCAGGGTCGCAGGTGGCTGCAATAGCAATCTGGAGAGCTTCGCTGCCGCCGTGGGTGACGATGATGTCGTCAGGGTTGACGTCGATGCCCAGTTTGGCGTAGTAACCTACCATTCCTTCGCGCAGAGCTTTGTCGCCGGCCGAGTTGGTATAGCTCAGCACGTGCATCTGGTTGTTCTTCACTGCATCGAGAGCCTGGGGCGACGAATCTACGTCGGGCTGTCCCATATTGAGGTGATAAACTTGGATGCCGCGCTCTTTGGCAGCGTCGGCATAAGGAATCAGTCTCCTGATGGCTGATACTGGAAGGTTCAGGGCTTGGTTGGATACTGTAAGCATTGTCTTTGTAAATTGTGATTCGCAAAAGTACTAAAAAATGTTAATTTTGCAGTTATGAAAGACACCGAAGCGAACAGATATGCACAAAGAGGCGTTTCTTCATCGAAAGAAGACGTTCACAAGGCCATTTCGAAGCTTGACAAAGGCTTGTTCCCGAAGGCATTCTGCAAGATAGAACCCGACTACCTCGGAGGCGACCCCGACTGGTGCGTCGTGATGCACGCCGACGGAGCGGGGACCAAGAGCTCCCTCGCATACCTCTACTGGAAAGAGACCGGGGATATGGACGTGTGGGCCGGCATCGCCCAGGACGCGATAGTGATGAACACCGACGACCTGCTTTGCGTAGGCGCTACCGACAACATCCTGCTTTCATCGACCATCGGCCGCAACAAGAACCTGATTCCCGGCGAAGTCATTGCTGCCGTGATATCGGGCTCAGTCTCTTTTATGGACAGGATGAAAGAATACGGCATCGATATGGTCCTGACCGGAGGAGAGACCGCTGACGTCGGAGACCTCGTGCGTACAATCATCGTCGACAGCACGGTGGTGGCACGTATGCGCAGGGCCGATGTCATCGACAATGCCCGCATAGCGGCGGGGGATGTGATCGTAGCCCTGTCCAGCTGCGGCCAGGCAGTCTATGAAGACAGCTACAACGGCGGTATGGGCAGCAACGGCCTGACGAGCGCCCGCCACGACGTGTTCGGCAAATACCTCGCTGAGAAATACCCTGACAGCTACGATGCGCACACCCCTTCGGAATTCGTCTACTGCGGCAGCAGGAAACTCACCGAGACTGAGCCCGTCACCGGTCTGACATACGGCAAGCTCGTGCTTTCCCCGACGCGTACTTATGCTCCGGTAGTCAAAAAGATGCTGGCCGCCCACCGCGGCGACATCCACGGTATGATCCATTGCTCAGGAGGCGCCCAGACCAAGGTGCTGCATTTCGTGGATTCCCTCACCGTGGTCAAGGACAATATGTTCCCCGTGCCTCCTCTGTTCCGCGTGATACAGCAGGAAAGCGGCACTCCCTGGGAAGAGATGTATAAAGTCTTCAATATGGGCCATCGGATGGAGCTTTACGTGCCTCAGCAGATCGCCTCAGACCTTATAAGCATCAGTCAAGAGTTCGGTATCGACGCCCGCATAATAGGCAGGGTGGAGGCTTCGGCAGACACCAAAGTCATCATAGAATCGGAATATGGAAAATTCACGTATCGGAAATAGCCTAGCCGCGGCTGTGGTCCTGATGTCGGTTCTGCTGTCAGGATGCGAACTGCGCAGGGATACGGCTGCCGTAGTCCTTCCCGATGCTGTGCGCACGGCGATGTACGACACCGCATCGGCCAGTTTCATCGACTTCTCGAATTACGGTGAGCTGCGTACCCTTCCGATAGGGATTTTCGATGCAGATTCGACCAGTATGACGTTGCTCGAGACCTGCACCCATATGGATTGCTTCGACAATATTACCGGAGCCCGCAAAAGCGACGGAATCCTCGATTTCGCCGGTGAATATTTCCAGTATTACACGGCCAGCAGCGACAAAGACTGTTTCCGCAGCACTCTGTTCCTGATGCAGGACCGCTACTGGGATTCATTCGAGAAAGAACGCTCCAAGATAGTGGTGGCCGGAGGTGCGCTGCTTCCGTCGGAGGGCCTTGATGACATAATGTCCCTTTCCAGCCACAACGGCGCGGGCGTAAAAGTGATATCGGCTGTGGATGCAGGCGTGCGGGCTATGTTCGATTCGCTGGCCAATGACAATATCGCGTCATTCACCGTGGCCTCTCTCAGCGACAGCGTCAGCAATGACCGCCAGGCATATTCCGAAGCGATAAAGAAAATATCGGCCCAGGAGGGCAACACCCGCTCGATATCGATAATCAGCAACAGCTGCAATCTGGCGGGACTGGCGCAGATAGTTGAAGAGCTGCGCAGCACTTCATCAAAATCCCCCCTCAAGGTCATCATAGTCGACGGCCTTGACGAAGGATTCCGCAACAGCTGCACAGACCTGCTCGACAGATACCGCGCCCAGTTCGGCAACGGAACATACCCCTACCGCAGCATACTGGCCGACGAGATCATCTTCGTGGACCCGTCGCTCAGCGCCGCTGTGGAATGCTATACTACTCTCAGGCACGACAGGAACCTTGCGCTACGTGCGGAGAAGCAGAAAGTCAGTTATTTTTATGGTTTTTAAGGAAAGCGTAACACCTGAAGAGATAGAGTCGCTGGAACTCATTGCATTTGACGGGCCGATCACCGTCATTACGGAGCGTGGCAAGGACTATGAGGAAGCGATAAAGCATCTGTCATCACGCAGGATCATCGGCTTCGACACCGAGACCAAGCCCATCTTCAATAACAAAGCCCACCGCAACGGCACGGCTTTGCTGCAGCTTTCAAGCGAAACCAACGCCTACCTCTTCCGTCTCCAGCAGCTCGGCCTGCCGGATGACCTGGCGGCAATACTGGCCGACAGGAGCATCACCAAAGTCGGGGCGGCTGTGACAGATGACATAAGAGGACTGCAGCGTTATGTGGATTTCGATGCTGCGAGGTTTATGGACCTCCAGACGTTCGCAGAACGTTACGGCATAAAGGACAAGAGCGTAAAGAAACTGACAGCCATCATCCTCGGCCGCAAAGTGTCCAAGGCCCAGCAGCTGTCCAACTGGGAGGCGGCTGAGCTCTCCAGAGCACAGCAGCTCTATGCAGCAACTGACGCCTGGATATGCCTCAAGATGTACAAGGCCCTGCTCGGCGCGTGAGAGACGGTGAATTGAAAATCCGACGCAATGAAGATCAAGTCTTTTTTGTTGAAATATAAGGTGGTGGTGACGATGGTCCTTCTGGGTGCGATTATGCTCATCGCTTTCCCACCCAGGGGCACCTTCAAATACACCTACCACACCGGCGGCACGTGGATGTACGAGACGCTGGTGGCTCCCTTCGATTTCCCAATACTCAAGACCCAGGAAGAACGCCTGATGGAGATGGAGGAGAAGGCTTCCGAGGTGCTGGATTATTATGAATTCGAATCCAGGGTGTCGGACGAAAGGATTGCTTCCCTGAGACAGGCGGCATCCTCTGCCGCTTCTGCCGACGACAAGAACTTCATACTGACGACGGCGCAGCAGCTGCAGTCCATCTATGACAAGGGAGTGGTCGGCGCAGGCGTGGCTGACGGCCTGTCGGACAAAGTAGTCTTCGTAAAGAAAGGCAAGAGGGCTGTGGAAACTGCAGGAGCTGAACTTTATACGGTCGATGAAGCCTATACCGACTTGAAGGATGCCATATCCGGACGTTTCGGCTCCCAGCTGACGGACTCCCTGTTCGCCAGCCTCAACATAAGGGAATACATCACTTCCAACCTGAGCTACGACGAGGCGACGACGATGCAGGTGCACCGCAATGCCGTCGAATATGTTTCTCCGACCAGCGGCGTCGTGTATGCCGGCCAGCTTATAGTGTCGAGGGGAGAGATAGTGACGAAAGAGATCAACCAGATGCTGGATTCCTATAAGGCGGAATACCTTTCTCACTACGGCTACAACGATTCGGTGCTGTCGTCTATCATCAGCCACCTGCTATTCGTCGTGATTATGCTCTGGCTGCTTGTATGTGCCATCCAGCTGACCGACAGCATCATCTTCAACTACGGAAGGCAGCTGACGTTCATCGCCACGCTGGTGCTTCTGGTATTTCTGGCAATCATCGTAATGATGAACGTCCGCGAGAGCATCAGGATGATAATCCCGCTCGCAATGTATGTGATCATCGCTCAGTCCTGGCTGAAGCCTTCGACTACGTACGTTACATACATCGTGTCCCTGCTGCCCCTGCTGTTTATGGTCGACGGGGGAGTGGAACTGTATTTTATGAATATGATAGCCGGTGCAGTCCTGGTGAGCGCGAGCCGCTTCTCCCGCAAGACCTGGAGCCAGTTCCTGTCAGCACTGCTGGTATTCGTATTTATGTTCCTGGTATATGCGGCGTTCGCCCTTGCCTCCGGCAACGGCTTCTACAGGATAGAGATCTTCTGCCTGCTCGGCTATTCAATAGTGCTTCTCGCCGGCTATCCGTTGATTTTTATGTTCGAGAAACTGTTCTCCTATGTGTCGGTGTCAAGGCTCTGGGAACTCACGGATACGAGCAACCCGGTGCTTCTGGAGATGTCCAAGAAGGCCCCCGGCACCTTCCAGCATTCGCTTCAGGTGGCTTCGCTCGCCGAAAGCGCGTGCCGTGAGATAGGCGGCAATCCGGTCCTTGCGAGAGTCGGCGGCCTCTACCACGACATCGGCAAGATTATGAATCCGCTCTGTTTCGTCGAGAATCAGACATCCGATGTCGATTATCACGCGAATCTGACTGCAAAGCAGAGTGCCGCAGCCATAATCAAACACGTCGACGACGGAGTGACGATAGCCAAGAAAAACCAGCTTCCTGCCCTGATAATCAATTTTATTGAGAGCCATCACGGCACGAGCCTGACGGGCTTCTTCTACAACAAATACTGCAACGACGGTGGAGACCCTGCCGACCAGGCGTCCTTCCGCTATCACGGCCAGCATCCGTTCACCAAAGAACAGGTCGTGCTTATGTTCGCCGACAGCATCGAGGCGGCATCACGCACTCTCAAGAGCCACGATCCGGAATCAATATCCAAGCTTGTGGATTCGATAATCGACTCCAAGATAGCCGACGGCCAGATAGCCGACGCGAAGATAACTTTCAGGGAAGTGGCCGCCGTCAGGGAAAGTTTCAAGAAATTCCTGCAGCAGATATATCACGAGCGCATCGAGTATCCGAAGCTGAAAGTCTGAGACAACAAAAAGGCCGGCGCAAACGCGTCGGCCTTTTTACTGGTGTTCAGGATATGCTAAAGCTCGTCGAAATTGACGTCAGCATAATCTTTGTCAAAAGCTTTGTCCTCGTAAGGACGGGACTCGGTCACGGGACATTTTTCCTTGATGAAATCTATGACCTCTTTCAGCCCCTCGGAGAATTTCTCGAAATCCTCTTTGTACAAGAAGATCTTGTGCTTGTCATAGACGAATTTCCCGTCTCTTTCAACCCTTCTCTTGCTCTCCGTGATGGTGAGGTAGTAGTCATTGCCCTTGGTGGCTTTGACATCAAAGAAATAAGTCCTCTTGCCGGCTCTCACTGGCTTTGAATACACGTCGTCCCCGGTTCTGTCCTGACCGCCACGATTGTCGTAATCTTCAAAATACATTTCTCGTCAATTGTTAAATTAATTCTCTAACAAAGATAGAAACATTTATGATAATAAGCTATCTTTGTCAGATAAAATGAAATGATATGCTCAATCGCAGATTGTTACGTATAAAGGCATTCAAAGTTCTTTTTTCCACCTGGCAAGACGGTCCGGCTGCCTTGGAACCGGCAAAGAAAGAACTCCTTCGCTCCTGTGAGAAAACAGTCGACCTTTACTATTTCCTGCTCAACGTGTGCGGGAGTCTGAAGCAGGTCGCTTCCGACAAGATAGAGGCATTGAGGAACAAGTTCCATCCCACCGAAGAGGAACGCAATCCCAATATGAAATTCGTGAACAACCGCTTCTTCGCGGCTGTTGAGGAAAACGCGGAATTACAGAAATATTGCAGCCGCAAGGGACTGCTCTGGGGAGAATACGACATCTTCATCAAAAAGCTTTACGCTTCGATAACTGCTTCTGATTATTATGCAGAGTATATGGCATCCAAAGAGGATTCCTTCGAGGCTGACTGCAAGTTCGCAAGGCGCATTTTCGAAGAAGAGTTCGAAGACAACAGCTCCCTCGACGCTATCCTGGAGGACCTCTCGATCTACTGGACCGACGATGTCAATTACGTGCTGAACAATATCCTCTATGCCATCGACAGTATGGTGGCCGGCGGGGCCCTCATCCTTCCCGACGTGTTCATCAAGGACGAAGACCGCGACTTCGCACTCAAGCTGCTGGAAGTGTCGTTAGTGCATTATGACGAGTATTTCAAGCTTGTCTGCGAAAGCCTCGACAACTGGGATTCCGACCGTCTGGTGTCTACCGACGCAACCCTTATAGTAATGGGCATAGCAGAAGCCGTCGCATTTCCGAACATACCGGCCAAGGTGACCATCAACGAATATGTGGAGATCTCCAAGTTCTACAGCACCGTCAACAGCCGCGTGTTCGTAAACGGCCTTCTGGACAAGATAATCCAGGCCAAGATCGCCTCAGGCGAAATCGTGAAGACAGGCCGCGGCCTTCTCGACGGAGGTCAGCGCGTCAGCAAAGAACAATAACGAAATAACAGATACACTATGAAATTCCTCACATTATTCCTTCAGGCTGCGGGTGCGAACGCACAGGCAGGCAGCAGTATGGGCTTCCTCCTTATGAT
The DNA here is from genome assembly GCA_017527625.1 of Bacteroidales bacterium. The sequence continues at coordinate 15,737 of JAFXPV010000053.1, forward strand.
AGTCCTCATATTCGTCGTAATGTGGCTGTTTATGATACGCCCCCAGCAGAAGAAACAGAAAGAAATCGAGAAGTTCCGTCAGGGACTCAAGAAGGGTGACAAGGTCGTAACCATCGGCGGCATCTACGGCACAGTCGTAGAAGTCAAGGACAACACCCTCTTCCTCGAGATCGATCAGAACGTCAAGATCAAAGTCGACAAGGCATCCGTAGTCAAGGACTTCTCGGATTCCCAGCAGTCATAATCTGCGCAATGCCGGCCCACACCTCAGAACGCTGGAAGAAACTTAAGTCGGACTGGTACATTCTGCTGATAGCGCTTGTGCTGTCCCTCTTCGTCTGGGTGTTGTATGATATGTCGCTTGGCTACGACACATACGTGCAGTACAGTGTCGAAGTGACTTCAGCCCTTGCAGGCTACGATGAAAAAGCCGTCTCCAACGAGCTCCTTGTCCTCCAGGGCAGGGGCGACGGTTATTACGTCCTTCTCAAGAAGCTCCGCAGGAGCAAGGTCGAGAGGATCCGCATCGAAGTAGACCCTTCATACTTCCACCCGGTGGAGGACGTCCCCGACAGGTTCTTCGTATGGACCGAAGACATTGAGGTGGAAGTCGCGCAGGCCCTGAGCGATAAATTCGAACCTGCGTATTTCGACACCAAGCAGCTCACGTTCAACTTCAGCCCCCGTTCCTTCAAGACTGTGCCCGTCAACATAAAGAGCAACATAAGTTGCAAAAGCCAGTATATGCTCACCTCCGACGTCGAGGTGACCCCCGATTCTGTCAGGATTTACGGCCGTACGGAGGACCTGCAGTTCGTCAATGCCGTCCAGACCAAGTTCCTGTCGTTGGCGGGAGTCGACCGCTCCGGCAGCGGAAGTGTGGAACTCGAGCCGGTCAGGGGCGTGCGCATCGAGCTTAAACGCGTGAACTATTCTTTCACTGTGGCAAGATATGTCGAGAAGTCTGCGATGGTCGATGTCGGCGTGACCAATGTGCCGCGCGGCTATGAACTTATGGTGCTTCCGCGCAAAGTCAACGTCGTGTACAGGTCTGCCTTCACCGGAGTGGACGACGCGTTCGTCCCTGAGGTCGCAGTAGATTACAATGATTATGCGGATTCCCGTTCAGGCAAGGTGATCCCCCACCTTTTAAACGGGACCGGGGACATATTTTCTTACGTTATCTCCCCTCTTCCGCTGGAATGCATATTGACTGAAAGATGAGCAGACCTGTGATCATAGGATGTACCGGAGGCATCGGCAGCGGCAAGACCAATGTCGTGAGGACCTTCGAAAGCCTCGGGATCCCCGGCTATGACTGCGATACCCGGGCCAAGGAGTTGTATGACGAGGATCCAGAACTGCTTGCGGAAGTGGCACGCATTGCAGGTGACGACGTCATCGTCGAAGGAAGGCTGGACCGGAGCAGGCTCGCCGCCCGCATATTCAGCGACCGTGATATGCTCTCGGCGCTGGAAAGCGTAGTCCATCCGGCAGTGATAAGGGATTTCTCCCGCTGGCTGCAGGAACAGAACACAAAATTGGTTATATTTGAATCTGCTATACTGCTTGACAAGCCCTACCTCAGGGAAATCGCCGATTTCCTGTTGCTGGTGACGGCGCCCCGTGAAGTGCGCATCGCAAGGGTGATGGCCCGTGACGGCCTCAGCCGCGAAGCCGTGGAAGGGAGGATGGCCAATCAGATGGACGACGTGCAGCGCAGCAGGATGGCAGATTATACGATTGAAACTAACGACAGGGATGCGATACTCCCCCAACTATTATCAATAATACAGAAATGGCAACAGATTTAAAGAAAGTATTGTCTATTACGGGCCAGAGCGGCCTTTTCCACTATCTCGCACAGTCCAAGAACGGAGTTATCGTGGAAGCTTTTGCAACCGGCCACCGTTCCGCTTTCTCAGGCAACATGAAAATGACAACCCTCGCAGATGTATCCATATACACAAATGAAGATGAACTCCCTCTCAAGGAAGTGTTCCGCAAGATGAACGCCGTCCTTGGAGAAGAAGATGCTCCTTCACAGAAGTCTGACGAGAAGGTTATCAAAGAGTTCTTCGCCAAAGCCGTCGAGGATTACGACCGCGACCGTTTCTATGTTTCACATATGAAGAAGGTGCTCGAGTGGTACAACCTGCTCAAGCATTACGCATCGCTTGATTTCGTGGACGACGAAGAGGAGTCATCCGAAGTCCGCAAGGACGAGGAGAAGCCCGAGTCGGCAGCCAAGATAGCCGCTTCCAAGCAGGCCAAGGCTCCCGCCAAGGCTACTTCGACCAAAGCAGCTACCGCCAAGGCAGCCACTACCAAGAAGTCGACCAAGTCAGTACAAAGGAAGGCCAACTGATTTGAAACTGCAGCTCATAACCTTAGGCTGCTCAAAGAACCGAGTGGATTCAGAACGCCTGCTGCGCCAGTTCGAGCGGGCGGGAGTCGTCATAGTGCCCGAAGAAGAGCCGCTTGATATGGCAAGGCCGGACATAGTCGCCCTCAACACCTGCGGCTTCATCCAGTCTGCCAAGAGTGAATCCATAGAAGCTATTTTTACCGTCCTCGAGGCCAAGAAACGCGGTCTGGTGAAGAAGGTCTACGTTTTCGGCTGCCTGTCTCAGCGCTACCGCAAGGAACTGCCCGAGGAGATAGAAGGAGTGGACGGCTTCTTCGGGGCCAATGACGCCGCCGCGATGCTGGCAGCCGCCGGCATTGAGTACGATCCTTCGGCTTCGCTTGAAAGGCATCTCACCACTCCGGACCACTATGCCTTCCTCAAGATATCGGAAGGCTGCGACCGAAGCTGCTCATATTGCGCCATCCCGTCCATAAGGGGCCGGCACGTCTCGGTGCCGATGGAAGACCTCGTGGCGGAGGCGCGCCTGCTCGCTGACAAAGGCGTCAAGGAACTGCTCGTGATTGCCCAGGACACCACGTTCTACGGCCTGGACCTTTACCGCAAGAGGATGCTGGGCCCGCTGCTGCAGCGTCTGGCGGACATCAAGGGCATAGAATGGATAAGGATCCATTACAGCTACCCTGCGGATTTTCCGGAGGATGTGCTTGAGATTATGGCCGGTTGTGACAAGGTCTGCAAGTATCTTGACATCCCGCTGCAGCATTCTTCCAGCAAGGTGCTCTCTATGATGCGCCGCAATATCGACGGCAATGCCACAAGGGCTCTGGTCGACAAGTTCCGCAAAGCCGTGCCTGGCATAGTGCTCCGCACGACTATGATCGTCGGGCATCCCGG
>JAFXPV010000054.1 GCA_017527625.1 Bacteroidales bacterium
ATGGCTACTGCGTCGCGTGCTGCTTCTTTATGCACCTGTTCATAAATATCGGTATGACCATAGGCCTGATGCCGGTCATCGGCATCCCGCTGCCGCTTATGAGCTACGGCGGCTCCTCGCTGTGGGCATTCACCGTGCTGCTGTTCATATTCATTGTCCTTGACCACGAAGAAAGAAAATATTTTTAGAATGAAAAAGATTGCGGAAGGTATCGTCTATATCGGTGCTGATGACAAGACCCAGGACCTTTTCGAAGGTCAGTATATAATCCCCGAAGGGATGGCATATAACTCCTATCTCATTGAAGGAGAGAAGATTGCGATTCTGGACACGGCGGACGCCTGCGTGGCGGAGCAGTGGAAAGCGAACTTGCTGGAGGCCCTCGGCGGCAGGACCCCGTCCTACCTGGTAGTGCACCATATGGAACCCGACCACTCCGCGCTCATCGCCTGGGTGCAGGAGCAGTTCCCGTCCGTAGAGATTGTCGCTTCGGCCAAAGCGATCCAGTTCCTCGGTCAGTTCTTTGAGGGCTCATTCAGGACCCTGGCGGTCAAGGAAGGTGACGTGCTTGACCTGGGAGGCTTCTCCCTTAAGTTCCTTGCCGCACCTATGGTGCACTGGCCCGAGGTGCTGGTCTCCTTCGAAAGCACGACCGGCTGCCTCTTCAGCGCCGATGCCTTCGGCAAGTTCGGAGCGCTTTCTGAGTGCGGCTTCTTCGCCGACGAAGACGGCGACTGGGCCTGCGAAGCCCGCCGCTATTACTTCAACATTTGCGGCAAATACGGCCTGCCGGTACAGACTCTGCTGAAGAAAGTCTCAGCACTTCCGGTGAAGGTTATATGCCCCCTGCACGGACCGATAATCAGGCAGGATCTTGGCTCATACACAGGACTTTACGAAACCTGGAGCAGCTACGGCGTGGAGACCCCCGGCGTGTTCGTGGCCTATGCCTCGATGCACGGCTGCACCGCCGAGGCGGCGCTCAAACTCGCCGAGATCCTCAAGGCGAAAGGCTGCCCGAAGGTGGCAGTCTCCGACCTGTGCCGAGACGATATGGCGGAGGCCGTCGAGGACGCTTTCCGCTATGGCAAGATGGTACTTGCCGCCTCCACCTACGACGGCGGCCTGTTCACCCCGGCATATAACTTCCTCCACACCCTTCAGATGAAGGGTTATCAGAAGCGCCAGGTCGCTCTGATCGAGAACGGCACCTGGGCGCCTGCAGCAGCGCGCGTGATGACAGAGATGCTCGGTGCGATGAAAGACGTCGAGGTCGTCGCCCCTACGGTCACCCTTCGCAGCACCCTTAAGCCCTCGGACATCCCTGCCCTTGAGGCCCTGGCCGACGCCATTATATCTTGAGGAAGATCTTCTGCTTGTAAAGGAAGTATAGGAACAGCCAGACCACGGCGAGGTGGGCGGCGGCGGTGAGGACTCCGCCCCAGGCGCCCATCAGGCCGGCGAGGCCGCCGACGAACCAGGAGCCTATGCCCCAGAAATCGATGATGTGGCAGGCCACGTAGATGGTTATGGCATTCATTCCGGCCACCGTGAAGATGATGGTCCATTTCTTATGGCCCTTGACGTCGATGAACCAGTAGAAAAGCGAGAACATCGCAAGGGAATATGCTGCGCAGACAAGCACGAAGGAGCTGCTCCACAGGTTCTTATTGACAGGGAACCATATGTTCCAAAGAAGGCCCAGCCCGAGGCAGACGGCTGCGGCGGCAAGCATATATGCCACTTTCCGGCCCCCGCTGAACTTCTCGCTGCGGATGAATTCTCCGGTGAACATGCCAAGCATCGCCGTGGCCACGGCGGGGATGTGGCTCAGAACTCCCTCCGGGTCGAAATTGCCGCGATAGAGGACTCCCAGGCCGAGGACGCGGTCCACATATCCCACGATATTTCCGTCCTGGGTCAGCGGGCCGGCGGTTGAATCAGGCGCCGGGACCAGAGCCACCAGCGCCCAATAGCCGAGCAGGATGGCGACCGTGATGACGATCCTCCAGCGGCGCGAGCAGCTCACGTAGAGAATCGCCGCTACCATCCAGGCGATGCCGATGCGGCCGAGCACGCTGTAAATGCGCAGGTGCTCGAAGTCGAACTTCAGCAGGCCGTTGAGCAGGATACCCAGTACGACCAGTATGACTCCGCGAAGGAGTATCTTCCTGTATATCTGCCACTTGCTGCGTCCGCGCGAAACCTGGCTGGCATATGAGAAGGGGAACGAAATGCCCGCGATGAAAAGAAACAGCGGGAATATCGTGTCCATAAACGTGAACCCGTCCCACCAGGCGTGCTCCATATGCCGGAACAGCGCAGTCTCGGTCCCGCCCGGGATGGCCTCGCAGAAAGCCTCGATGAGGGCCGCCACGCCCATAATGATCAGCATATCGAAGCCCCTCAGGGCATCCAGCGAAAGAAGTCTCTTTGATGTATCCATAGATTACTAAAGTTTCTTGGGGTCTATATCTACGAAGATTCTTTTCCGAAGATCTGCATTCTCTTTCTCAAGATAAGTAATCTTGCTTAGAGCATTGGTTGCAATAGTCTCCTTCTGTTTCAGCTCTGTTTCAAGGAATGTGATATAAGCCTTGTCGGAAGGGAATATTGCCCTTGTGGGGGCTATAACTGTCACCTTGCCATCACTTTGTTCAGCTGGGAATCCTTTAACAAGCTGACCTTCGCCGGTGAGAAGGAACTTCTCGGAGACATGAAGGGCTTTTGCCCATCTTTTTGCTGAGACATAGCCCAGAGGTCTCTTACCTGACAGGACAGGAGATACAACAGAGAGTGGAACCCCTACTTTGGAGGAGATTTCGCTCTGTTTCCACCCTTGATTCATTACATAGGCTCTGAGAGCCGCAGCAACCCTTGCTGTTCTAACCGGGTCCGGTTTTGGTCGTGACATATATAATAATATTTATATGTATAATAACGCAAAGATAGTAATAATTTTTAAATTTTATATGTATATATCGGATAAAAATATTTTTACTGCAAAATTTATGTATTTTAGTTGATAAAAATTTGCAATTAAATTTTTTATTCGTATCTTTGCACCAGGTTGAATAAGAAAGGGCGTCGCAGGTCTAGCACACCTGCTCCGCCCGGTAGAAATAAGGATCCTGATCTGTCAAATCTCGCGACTCGCGCCGCGCACGGAACCTTTACTTTCTGCAAAAATACTCTTTTCAGCCGAAATAAACAACTAAAACAATGAAAAAGAGTATTTTACTCTCAGTAACGGCGGCGATAGCCACCGCACTGATGTGGGCCGGCCTCCCACAGAAAGCAAACGGCCAGAGCATGCCCGGCGTACCTTCGGTGGATTTTTATCCGCCTTCCGCCGCATCACTTATCACTTCCGTCGAGTATCCGGTTTCCCATATGACAGGCGTTCCGGACATCTCCATTCCTCTTTACACCGTCAGGTCCGGTGACCTTGAACTTCCTATTGTCCTTCGCTTCCATAGCGGGGAATTCTTCCGTTCCAACACCTATTCCGGACCTCTCGGAGCCGGGTGGTCACTCTCGTGCGATATGGAAGTAACACACTCCATCCGGGGACTAAGCGATATCGTCGGTGCTTCCACCCCACAGCAACGTATCGTTCCTTCGGAAGACAACTATGGAAACTTAACACTGACAGACACACAGAAACGGCAGTTGGCAAAAGGTGTTGCCGACGGAGAACCGGATCTGTTCTATTACAGCACACTCTCCGGGGACGGACGGTTCTATCTTGGTAATGACGGCTCTTCCGTAACGATGCTGGAATGCAACGGCGACAAGGTACAGTTCTCTTCTGGCGGACAGGCTGCATTCACCGTGACGGATTCCCATGGACGAGTTCACAGTTACGCCGGAAATTCCGGGCCTATGGACACGAGCGGAGGCATGGTGTTTTCCTGGAAACTGAAAGGCATCCGCACCTATAATGCCAAGGACAGCATTTCATTCAGCTATTACCGTGACACTCTTCCGATGCCTTTGATGAGTGACAGGATAGAACTATATGACAGCCTGTCACTTTCTGGCGCATTCACCCATGAGCAGTTGCGCATTCCAAGACTTGATCTCGGCAACGGAATGGTGCGCCATCTGATCAGAACAAACTATTCTCCGACAGGATATCAACTTCAATGGGACAACTCTCCAGCTCCGCCAGAGTTTTATTATTCCAATCCTCGGAATAATCATTACGTAAGCCGCATCTCTTTCCGCGGCGGGCATGTCGAGTTCCAGTATCAAACCATACATCCTTACTATTACTATACTGCTTATGTCACACTGCTCAGCAGGATGGATGTTTATGCCGATGGAAATAGCACCCCCATTAAAACAATCATTTTCGAGTATCCCTCTTCCATTACTATCCGTGACCATTGTACCGCGACACTGAGCAGCATCACCATCAATGGAACGGAGAAATACTCTTTTGACTATCCTGCAGACGTAAGGAGGATGGGGGGAACTGACTTCTGGAGTTCTGGACCGGGAGGATACCCGGGCATTCCATCGGTCTTGTATAGTCAGGTTGAGCTGCCACCAGGGATGATGTGGAACATGACTACGGCCACGTGGAGTAATGAGTCGCGCGTGTATACTGACAATCAGGGAGGATGGCACGTCTTGAGGCAGTCCAGCGACAGGACATTCACAATAACCTATCCGACCGGAGGCAAGACAGTCTTCACTTTCGAAAATGACCGCTATCATGATACCGAATCCACGATTGCCATGACTACTACCCGCAGGGTATCACGGATAAGGCACTACGACAGAGATAACACCCTGCTCAAAACTATCCGATATGAATACGGCGAGAACGGCGACGGTGTCGGACACATATGGCACATGCCTACTCTAACTGCAGCCGACATGTCCGGGATGATGGCAAGGACCAGTTCAATGACAGAGCAACTTATTAAGTACTATAATAGAATTGGTGGAGGCGCAGGCAGCGGATACTACAGTTTCGTGGCCTATGCCAGAAGAAGGACCTATATTCATGGAACGGTATTCGATGACTGCTTCCGCGGTGATAGGTTTATCTCATATCCCGTGGTCACCGAGTATCAGGACAATGACGGTACGGTTGCAGGTAAGAGGGTTTACCGCTATGACCTGAACCTCGGGGCTGTCAATGACATGTCTGAGAAGACTTTCCCTTATACGATCCAGCAAGAGTATTGGCAGTGTGGAAGGCCCGAAAGCGAAGCATCCTACCGCCACACGGCAAATGGCTGGCAACTGGTCGATTCCACCGCTTATGTTTATGGTGAATTCTACGGCCAGAGCAATATCAAGGTCGCACGCGCGTGGCAGAAGACGGTTGCGATTGAGGTGAATGGAAACATGACTGCCGACGAAGTCTACGACCGTTCAGAATATACTTTCAGAACCGCGAAGATGCAGGTCGGATGCAACAGGCTGCTGCAAACAGTCCTCACAGAACGCGCTGATGACGGAAGATTGCTTGTCACTACCCAACAGAAAGGGTATCTGAACAACATTCATCCCCACATTCCGAAGACAAACACCATAACCTATCCG
>JAFXPV010000055.1 GCA_017527625.1 Bacteroidales bacterium
CGCCCTGATCCCGACCACCCTGCTGGCCCAGGTGGATGCGGCCATCGGCGGAAAGACCGGCATCAACAATGCGGGTTTCAAGAACATAATCGGCCTGTTCAACAAGCCGGAGTTCGTATATGTCTGCTCGCACTTCCTGCGCACCCTTGACGAGAAGAATATGCTCAGCGGCGCAGCGGAGATGCTCAAGATCGGCATCATCGGCGACAGCACACTTTACAAGAAGGCCGTGGCGTGGTTCAAGGAGAACCATCTGATGGACTACGACACCAAGGAGGATCTCGAGTCGCTGATACTGCGCGCAGCAAAATACAAATGCAAGATAGTGGAGAAGGACTTCCACGAGCACGGCCCCCGTAAGGTGCTGAACCTGGGACATACCTTCGCCCACGCCATCGAGAAATGCTCTCCCGTGCCGGTATCGCACGGCAACGCAGTGAGCATAGGCATCATAATGGCGGCCCGCATCGGTGAGAAGATGGGCAAGACGAACCCTAAGGTGACGAACGCCCTAGTGGCTGACTTCACCGCGATAGGCCTTCCCACCGCTACCACCATAGACATCCGCACGCTGATGGAAGCCATCAGCAAGGACCAGCGCCACGCCGACGGCACCGTGGATTTCGTGATCCCCGAAAAGATCGGCTCGGTGAGCATCAAGCGCATCGACATCGACCAGCTCCGCACGCTGGCATTCTCCATCTGAGAACCAAAACAGCACTGTAGAAATGTTCTTCTATTGTCACAGTCTTTCGGACGTAGACTTCGCGTATTGTGTTTCCTACAGGAAATTCCTGCAGAAGAAGGCCATCGTGGAGCTGCGCCTCGACCTGCTGGAGTTCGACGCCGACCAGGTGAAAGACTTCTTCAAGCAGACGGCGGGCCTGCCTTCCATAGCGACCTACCGCCTTGCGGAGGAGGAAGACGAGGAGCAGATGGCAGAAGAGCTGGACAAGGCGGTGCGTCTGCTGTCCGCAGCGGTGATGGCAGGGGCTGCATACATCGACATCGACCTCGAGTTCCCGGAAAACGAGCGTGAATGGCTGATAACCCTGGCGCTGAACTACCACTGCGGACTGATAGTGTCCTACCACAACTACTACGGTGTGCAGCCTGTTTCCGAGCTGAAGGCGATTGCCTCGCGCTGCTTTGCTCTGGGAGCGGACCTGGTGAAGATAGCCACGACTGCCCGCCATCCCGACGAGGCGGAATCGGTGCTGGCACTCTACGACTGGTTCCCTGCAGAAGATCTCGTGGCTTTCGCTATGGGCACTTACGGCAGAATGTCGAGGGTGAGGGCTCTGGACAAGGGCTGCCCCCTGTACTACGTTTCGCCGCGCCAGAGTCGGCTGGTGGCCGACGGACAACCCACAGTGTTCGACATCCTCGACAAGGAATACAAGAAGCTGGTGGGAGACGTCAAGGCTCCGTGCTCTTCGAGCTATGCAGTGAGGGCCATCATAGCCGCCGCCCTCTGCAAGGGTGAGAGCCGCATCCGCCAGGTGAACCTTTCGCTCGACGTGACGGCTGCGATGAACGTTGCCCGGCAGCTCGGCGCCCAGGCCCACTACAACAAGAAGACCCGCATCATCACTGTTAAAGGCGCGCAGGAGGACATTGCCTCTGAAGGTCTGAAGGTGGAGGGAAATATGCTTGACGCAGGGGACAGCACTCTCGTGGCGGAGATATGCATAGCCCTGGCCACACTGAGCCGCGAGCCGGTGACGGTGACGGGCGGCAAGACTCTGCTCAAGAAGCGTTTCGCTGGCACCTGCACTCCTCTGCTGAGGCACGGCGTGCAGATGAGTTTCACACAGGGCCGGCTGCCCGTGACAGTGAGCGGCCGTCCGACTCCCGGGACCTACATCATCGACGGAACCCGCCGCTCCGGGGCCGTCACCGGGCTGCTCTTCGTGCTGCCGATGCTGGAGAAGGGTTCGAAGGTGGTGATCCGCAAGGCTGTGGGTGTGCCGTACATAAGGATGACGATGAACATCCTGGAGCGCTTCGGCTACACCTTCAACGGCGAGGATTTCTCCGGACTGGACATCTTCGTGGCGTTCAAGGGCAGGCAGGAGATGCATCCGGGAAGGCTGCGCATCGAAGGCGACTGGACCGGCGCCGCGCTGTGGATGGTGATGGGCGTGACGGTGGGTGAGAGTATGGTCCGCAGACTGCCTCTGGAGACCGACCAGGGAGGCAATATGATCCTCGACGTGATAGACCGCGCGGGTGGCGACGTGGGCTACTTCATCGATGAGAAGGCCGGAGTGAACAGGGGCGATTTCTCAGCCCTGCGCAGCGTGACTTTCGCATTCAAATACGACCTGGCGGAGACTCCGGACCTGATAGGGCCGCTGCTGATGCTGGCCCTGCGAAGCGAGGGCACCAGCGAGCTGACAGGCATCTCACGCCTCAACGGCTGGGAGGCCGAACGGCTGCGCAACTTCGTGACGGAATTCCGCAGGCTCGGAGCCCTGATAGAGGTGGAGGACGACACGATGAGGATCACGGGCAGCTTCGACAACAAGCTACGCGGCGGCAAGGCTGCTTCGCACGGCGACCCGCTGCTGGCGATGGCGCTCTCTGCGGCAAATCTCATCAGCGAGGGCGAAATCGAGATCACAGACCGCGCGGATGCCGAAAAGACCTGGCCAGGATTCAGGTGTTAGTTTCTTGTGGAAAAATAGGAACTCCTTTTTTGCGATTACTTCTGCTGTCTGGAGTAACTTGCATAGCCTAAAGACAGATATCAATCCAGATTATGAAAAC
>JAFXPV010000056.1 GCA_017527625.1 Bacteroidales bacterium
AGGGACTGGACCCTAGCTTCCACCGACCTGGTGGGAAGCCTTGCTTCGCCCTTTGCTCCCATAGTGAACGGAACGCTCAAGCTGAAGCCGGTCAAGTCCGTGATGGACAGTGTGTTGGCCGTAGATAAGCACCGTACCTTCCCCAAGTATTCCGCCAAGAAATTCGTGAATTGGTTCCGCCGCCAGGACCAGTCTTCATTCAGCAAGTTCGTCTCATACTTCCACGGCTGCTATGTGAACTATAACTATCCCGCCCTGGGCCAGGCCTTCGTAAAGGTGATGAATTCTGCCGGCTATGGGGTGCATCTCCTCGAAAAGGAAAAATGCTGCGGTGTGGCTCTGATGAGCAATGGATTCGCCGACAAGGCCCGCCGCCAGGGAGAAGTGAACCTGGCCTCGATCCGCAAGGCCGTGGCGGCAGGGGAGGTAGTGCTGACCACCTCTTCCACCTGTACCTTCACCATGAGGGATGAGTACCCCGACGTGCTCGGCCTGACCAACGGCGACGTGCGCGATTCGCTGATGCTCAGCACCAAGTGGCTCTACGAAAAGATATCTGCAGGAGAACTTAAGCTGAAATTCCGCAAGAACTTCAGTATGAAGGTGATATATCATACCGCCTGCCATATGCAGAAGATGGGATGGCAGGTCTATTCCATAGCTTTGCTGAACCTGATTCCGGGTGTGGAACTGACCGTGCTCGACCAGAACTGCTGCGGTATAGCCGGCACCTTCGGATTCAAGAAAGAGAACTATCCTTTCTCCCAGCAGATAGGATCCAAGCTCTTCGAGGACATACGCAGGTCCGCCACTCCCGATGCCGTGGTCTCCACCGACTGCGAGACCTGCAAGTGGCAAATAGAAATGAGCACCGGTATGAAGGTGCTCAATCCTATAGAAATTATTGCGGAGGCGCTCGACCGTTAGGCGAACTCTATCCTTTCGATGAAACACACCAGGTCGCCGGCTTTTCCGGTGACGTACCAGACATCGCCTTCCTGCGCAAGCTCGAAGGCGACTTCTTCTCCGTAATGTACTTCGCGCTGATAGTTCACCTGGACGTCCTTCACCAGATGGCTCTTCACATAATCCACTGGGATGAGGTCCAGTACCCACTGGGTATAGGCGCAGTTGTTCGCGTGCCCGTTGGTGTCGATGTCGGACCACACCACCCTGTGCGTCCCGGCTTCTGTCCGGGGCAGGTCGCGGGGGATGATGAGTTTGGAGCAGAAGGGGAGGGTGTCTTCGCTGTAATGGAAGGATGCGTCGAATCCAAGTTCACCCCTGAAGAGACTGCGCTCGCCGGCATCCACTACGGTCCAGGCGGATGTCCCCAGCACTATGGGTACGTCGGGGGCGGACTCGCGCATCATACGGAAATTACGGTGCCAAAGAGGATAGACCGTGTGGGTGTTACCCGAAAGCAGGTGGAGCATCCGTTCGGCATCGTCGGCATCTTTCGGCTTGCCGATAATCTTCCCGCCGACCACCACGATGGTGTCGCAGGCGATGAAGATAGTTTTGGGGTTGTATTCCTCCATGTCGATGGGTGACAGTTTCAGTCGCGACAGGTGCATCACGATATCCTCAGGCGTCCATGCGGGATTGTAGGCTTCCTCCACATCGGTGGTGAGGATTTCGAAGTTCACGCCCATCCCGGCAAGCAACTCGCGACGCCGTGGGGATTTCGAGGCGAGATAGATTTGGTATTGATGTAGGTCGGTTAATAACATTGTTCTGGATTAAAACGTAGTAGAGACGCAAAACTTTTGCGTCTCTACATCATCGCGAATTCAATCTTATTTGTCTTGTTCAGCCTCTAATTGTAGTTTCACGTCGTTCAGCACGTTCATGTAGTTGATGAATGCCTGGTAGGGGGAGGAGTATACTTCGAAGTTACGTTTCACGAAGCGGTGTTTGAACCATTTGGAACTCATGAAGTTGAAGTGGTCGGCGGCCTGGAGGCGGAGCCAGCTGAGCTTGGCCTCGGGGTTGTCGCACTTCTGGTAGAGCGGCTCCAGTTTGAAGAGCTGCCGGAAGGCCTCCTGCTGGAGTTCGTTGCCGATCCATTCGTTGGTGTCTTTTTCCTCGCCAGAGCAGGAGATGGGCCACGGGGCGTGCATGGTGGCGGGGCTCAGATCAAGGTCAAGAACCTCCTTCGGGGTCATGAACTCGTAATTCTCGTGGGCGGACAGCTGGTTGACCAGTGCCTTGAAGAAATCGAAGATGCCGGTGTCGGCAGTGTAGTGTTCGCCGATGGTCTCATAGTCCCAGAAGAGGTTGATAAGCGGAGTGTCGCTCTCGGTGTTGATTTTGTCGAGGAAACGCATGTACTTTTCGGCTGTCAACGGGTACTGGTCCCAGCCTTGGTCGGTGAAGCGCAGCGTGATGTCGTCGCACAACTGGTAGGAACGCAGCATCAGGCGCACGTCGGTCTGGTACGGGTTGCAGTAGAGGTAAGTGGGGCTCTTCCAGCCGAGAATGTGGCGCGCGCCCTCGGTGAGGATGACGCGGTAGCCGGCATTGCCCAACCACTCACCGATTTCGTCGGAATAGATGATCTCGGTGTTGCAGAAGGAGATCGGTTTCACACCGAAAGTTTCCATCAAGAGATTTTCCTGCAACCGCACCTGCTCCATGAACGCGCTCTCGTTGTATAGCGAGGCAATGCTGTGGGTGAAGGTGCTGCCGGTGATTTCCACGCAGCCCGTGGCAATCAACTCCTTGAAACTATCGATGACCTCCGGACAGTAGTTCTTGAACAGCATGATGGAGCTACCTGAGATGCTGAAGCTGACGCGGAAGGTGTCGGGATGCTGTCGGATGAGCTCCATGAGCATACGGTTGGCCGGCAGATAGCAACGGTCAGCGAGACGCTTGGTCAGATACTGGTTCTGATAGTCATCGAAATAGTGGTGGTCTTGGTTGATGTCGAAAAAGCGGTACGTGCGCAGACGGTACGGCTGACTGATTTGAAAGTGGAAACAGATCTTATTCATAATGCAACGTTTTTTCGTAAATTTTGACTATTTTCTTGGCCACATACTCCCATTTGAGGTTGTCGACCTCTGCGGCACCCTCCTCGGCGAAGAGTTTGGAGAGGGCAGGGTAGTGGAGCAGACCGTAGATGGCATCGGCGGTGGCGTCGATGTCCCAGAAATCGACCTTGATGGCGTGGGTGAGCACTTCGGATACACCCGACTGCTTGGAGATGACCACGGGCACATGGGCGCGCATGGCTTCCAACGGGGAAATGCCGAAAGGCTCTGATATAGAAGGCATTACATACACGTCGCTCATGCCGAACATCTTGTTGATGTCATCGCCGCGCAAGAATCCGGTGAAATGGAAGCGGTCGGCGATACCTAATTCGGCCACCCGCTCGATGATGTGGGGCATCATGTCGCCGTCGCCGGCCAGCACGAAACGGACGTTGGAATCCTTCTCCAAGACGCGCTTGGCGGTTTCCACGAAATAGTCTGGACCCTTCTGGAAGGTGACCCGGCCGAGGAAGGTGACAATCTTCTCGGAGACGAACTTTTTCCGTTCCACCTTTTTCTCATTGGGTTCCACGGCATTGTGCAGCGTGAAGACCTTTTCAGCGGGGATGCCGTATTTGTTGATGACAATGTTGCGGGTAAGGTCGCTGACGGCGCACACGGCGTCGGCCTCGCTCATGCCCTCTTTCTCCATGCCATAGACGATGTCGTTGTAGTTCTCGCCGCTACGGTCGAACTCGGTGGCGTGGATATGCACCACGAGCGGTTTGCCGGAGACACGCTTGGCGGCGATACCGGCACGGTAGGTCAGCCAGTCGTGCGCATGGATGAGGTCGAAGTCCTCGTGCTTGGCGATCTCCGCCGCGATATTTGCGTACTGGTTCACCTCCTGCATCAGGTTGGGACCATATTTGCCGGAGAAGATGTATCTGCGCTTCTCGTTGGAACCGCCTTTGAATACGCCGCTTTCAATCTGGTTGATGACGTTGTAGTAATCATCAAGTCCCACGTATGGGATGAGATTGCTGTTGACCTGGATGTAGGAGGTCTGTCCGGTACGGGTGAAGAAGTCCGCGCTCTGAGGGTCTATTTCCACGTCGCTTCCGTTGACGATCTTGACATAAGTGAGGTCCTCGTCGCCGGAGGCTTTGGGCATCACGAAGGTGACTTCCACGCCGTTGAGCGCAAGGCCCTTGGTGAGACCGTAGCAGGCTGTTCCGAGACCTCCGGAGATGTGGGGCGGGAACTCCCATCCGAACATTAATACTTTGATAGCCATAATAGTATGTTTAGTGTGGTCTTTTTATTTCAATTGTTCCAATTTCCATTTCATATAGAGCAGCGCGGCGACGCTCCAGGCCTGCGAGATGCAGCCGTTGGGCTTGAAGGGCGGGTCGCCGTCGGTGATCTCGGCCACGGTGGAGAGACCGTAGGAACTCATGCAGCTGTCGAAATGGTAGAGGATGCGGTTGAGCACGTCGGGAGCACTGTCCGGATAGACATGCAGTATGCAGTCGGTAAAGGGGAACAGCAACCACGGCCATGCGGTGCCCTGATGGTAGGCGGCGTCGCGCTCGGCCTGTGAACCTTTGTAGTGGCCTTTGTACTCGGGATCTTTGGGCGAGAGCGTGCGGATGCCCTTGCTGACGAGCAATTCTTCGGTGACACGCTTCAGAACCAACTGTTTCAAACGCTCGCTGATGGGTGAGAAGGGCAAGGAGGCCGCAATCAACATATTGG
>JAFXPV010000057.1 GCA_017527625.1 Bacteroidales bacterium
GAAGGCCTCAACGCAGAGCAGACTTCTGCCCTTCGCCGCGCTTGCTTTGAACATGGCATCAAACTCATGGTGGTAAAGAACACCCTCCTCGAGAAAGTCCTCGACAAAGGAACTGACGAACAGAAGTCACTTTGCCAGACTCTCAAGGGTTCTACCGCTCTGATGTTCTCTGATGTAGTGAATGCTCCCGCTAAGCTCATCAAGGAAATGCAGTCTACTCTCGGCAAACCCGAGCTCAAGGGTGCATATCTCCAGGAATGCGCTTACATCGGCGCCGAAAACCTCGAGACCCTCGTAAACATCAAGTCTCGCGAGGAACTCATCGGCGATATCATCGGCTTGCTGCAATCACCTATGAAGAACGTCATCTCTGCACTCCAGAATGCAGGTGGCCAGACTATCGCAGGTATTGTCAAGACCTTATCGGAAAAATAAAAACATAGAACAAAAACAATTAAAAAATAAACAACAATTATGGCAGACATTAAAAAATTGGCAGAAGAGTTGGTAAACCTTACTGTTAAAGACGTTCAGGAACTTGCACAGGTCCTCAAAGAAGAATACGGCATCGAGCCTGCAGCTGCAGCTGTCGCTGTAGCAGCCGCTCCTGCAGCAGCTGGTGAAGCAGCCGCAGCAGAGAAGACTGAATTCGATGTTGTCCTCGTATCAGCAGGTCAGGCTAAACTTCAGGTCGTTAAGGCCGTTAAGGAAGCCCTCGGACTCGGACTTAAGGAAGCTAAGGATCTGACTGACGCAGCTCCTAACACCATCAAGGAAAAAGTATCTAAGGCAGAAGCTGAACAGATCAAAGCCGCTCTTGAAGAAGCAGGTGCTGAAGTTGAGATCAAATAATTTCAACTGCTTTTCAGCGAGAGCTATCTAAAGCAATAGGTATAGGGTCATAAAACGCCCTATACCTTTTTGTCGTTATAAAAGTCATTTCATAACAACCATTTTATCAAATGCCTCAAAAGTCTAATAATCAGCGAATTTCATTCGCAACTTCCAAAACACTCCTTGACTATCCCGATTTTCTGGAGGTGCAGATCAAATCCTTCAAGGATTTCTTCCAGCTTGACACCACCGCTGAAAACCGTCGTAGCGAAGGTTTGTTCAAGGTGTTCCAGGAGATATTTCCAATAACGGACACACGCAACAACTTCGTGCTGGAGTTCATCGACTACTTCGTCGATCCTCCCCGTTATTCGATTGAGGAATGCCTTGACAGAGGTCTGACCTACAGCGTTCCGCTTAAGGCTAAGCTGAAACTCTACTGCACAGACCCTGAACACGAAGATTTTGACACGGTAATCCAGGACGTTTTCCTGGGAGCCATTCCCTATATGACTCCCCGCGGAACATTCATCATCAACGGTTCCGAGCGTATTGTCGTGTCCCAGCTGCACCGTTCTCCCGGCGTCTTTTTCGGTCAGAGCCTCCACGCCAACGGCACAAAACTCTACTCTGCCCGTATCATCCCGTTCAAAGGAAGCTGGATCGAGTTTGCTACTGACATCAACAATGTTATGTATGCATACATCGACCGTAAGAAAAAATTGCCTGTCACTACCCTTCTGAGAGCCATCGGCTACGAGAGTGACAAGGACATCCTCAACATCTTCGACCTTGCAGAAGAGATCAAGGTCAACAAGACTAATCTCAAGAAATGTATCGGACGCAAACTCGCCGCCAGGGTCCTCAAGACCTGGAACGAGGATTTCGTGGATGAGGACACCGGAGAGGTTGTCTACATCGAGCGTAACGAAATCATCGTCGACCGCGAGAAGATTCTCGACGAGAACGACATCGAAGATATCCTCGATGCCGGTGTCGCCACCATCCTCGTGCACAAAGACGATGCGAACAGCTCCGAATATGCAATTATCCACAATACCCTGCAGAAAGACCAGTGCAACTCCGAGAAGGAGGCCATTCTCTACACCTACCGCCAGCTGCGTAATTCGGAACCGCCGGATGAGGCAACTGCAAGGGACGTCATCGAGAAACTGTTCTTCTCTGACAAGAGATACGACCTTGGCGACGTAGGCCGCTACCGTATCAACCGCAAGCTCGGTCTCTCGATTCCCGAGGAGACCAGGGTGCTCACCAAGGAAGACATCATCGAGATCATCAAATACTTGATCCAGCTGATGAACTCCAAAGCCTCAGTCGACGATATCGACCACCTCAGCAACCGTCGTATCCGCACCGTGGGCGAGCAGCTTGCAAACCAGTTCAGCGTAGGTCTGAGCCGTATCGCACGTACCATCCGCGAAAGGATGAACGTCCGCGACAACGAGGTCTTCACCCCTATCGACCTGATCAACGCCAAGACACTCAGCAGCGTCATCAACAGCTTCTTCGGCACCAGCCAGCTGAGCCAGTTTATGGACCAGATCAACCCTCTGGCCGAAATGACTCACAAGCGCCGTCTCAGCGCCCTCGGCCCCGGCGGTCTTAGCCGTGACCGTGCCGGTTTCGAAGTGCGTGACGTTCACTATACACACTACGGCCGTCTCTGCCCTATTGAGACTCCTGAAGGCCCGAACATCGGCCTTATCTCGTCACTTTGCGTATACGCCCGCATCAATCCGCTCGGTTTCATCGAGACTCCTTACCGCAAGGTAACGAACGGAAAGGTTGACCTCAGCGAAGAAGGTTGCGTATATCTCAGCGCAGAGGAAGAAGAGGACAAGAAGGTCGCTCTGGCCAACGTCCATCTGGATGACGAAGGCAACATCACTGACGAACGCATCAGCTGCCGTTTCCAGGCAGACTTCCCCGTAGTCAGCAAGACCGACGTCGACCTTATGGATGTCGCCCCCAACCAGATTTCATCAATCGCCGCATCGCTGATTCCGTTCCTGGAGCACGACGATGCAAACCGTGCGTTGATGGGCAGTAATATGATGCGCCAGGCTGTTCCTATCATCAAGCCTGAAGCTCCTATCGTAGGTACCGGCCTAGAAGGTCCCGTCATCCGCGACAGCCGCACCCAGATCACTGCCACCGGCAAAGGCGAAGTGGTATTCGTAGACGCCCGTGAGATCCACGTCAAATACGAGCGCACAGAAGCCGAGAAGTTCGTAAGCTTCGATCCCGAGATCACAGTCTACAAACTCCCGCTCTGGAGAAAGACCAACCAGAACACCACCATCCACCTCACCCCCATCGTCCGCAAGGGCGACATCGTGAAGCCCGGACAGATCCTCACCGAAGGCTATTCAAGCCAGAACGGAGAGCTTGCCCTCGGCCGCAACCTGAAGGTGGCCTTTATGCCCTGGAAGGGATATAACTTCGAGGATGCCATCGTCCTCAGCGAAAAGATCATCCGCGAAGACATCTTCACGTCTATCCACGTGGATGAATACATAATGGAAGTACGTGACACCAAGCGCGGTATGGAAGAGCTCACAAGCGATATCCCCAACGTCAGCGAGGATGCCACCAAAGACCTTGACGAGAACGGTATCATCCGCATCGGCGCTTCTGTAGAGCCGGGCGACATCCTTATCGGAAAGATCACTCCCAAAGGCGAAAGCGATCCTTCTCCTGAAGAGAAACTCCTGCGCGCCATCTTCGGTGACAAGGCCGGTGACGTGAAGGACGCATCTCTCAAGGCTTCTCCTTCACTTTCTGGCGTCATCATCGACAAGCGCCTCTACAGCCGCATCAACTCCAAGGAGACCGGCAAGAAAGAGAAAGCCCAGATCAAGGCCAAAGAGCAGGAAGCTACCGATGAATTCCTGCGCAAGACCGGTGAACTCCGCACACTGTTCATCGACAAGCTCTGCACCCTCACCGAGGGCCGCAAGAGCGCCGGAGTCATCGACCTGTTCAACGTGGAGATCATCGCCAAGGGTGCCGAGTTCACACGCGAAGCGCTCGAAGCCATCGACTACAATGTCATCAGCCCTGTAAAATGGACTTCTGACAAGAACACCAACAACATGATCAAGTCTCTTATAGGTAATTACCTGATTGCCTACAAAGAGCAGGATGCGCAGCTCAAGCACATCAAATACAATCTCACCATCGGCGACGAACTGCCCAGCGGCATTATGCAGCTTGCCAAGGTTTACGTTGCCAAGAAGCGTAAGATCAGAGTCGGCGACAAGATGGCCGGCCGCCACGGTAACAAAGGTATCGTTGCCAAGGTTGTACGCGACGAAGATATGCCGTTCCTCGAGGACGGTACTCCTGTCGACATCGTCCTCAACCCTATGGGTGTGCCCAGCCGTATGAACCTCGGACAGATTTTCGAAACCGTGCTCGGTTGGGCCGGCAAGGAACTCGGTCTTAAGTTCGCCACACCTATCTTCGACGGTGCTACCCTCGACGATATCTGCAGGTACACCGACAAGGCAGGCGTGCCTCGTTTCGGCAAGACTTATCTGCGCAATGGTGAGACCGGTGAACTCTTTGACCAGCCGGCCACAGTGGGTGTCATCTATATGATCAAACTGGGTCATATGGTTGACGACAAGATGCACGCACGTAGCATCGGTCCTTACTCTCTCATCACCCAGCAGCCTCTCGGCGGTAAAGCCCAGTTCGGAGGCCAGCGTTTCGGAGAGATGGAGGTATGGGCCCTCGAAGCCTTCGGTGCTGCGAACGTACTGCAGGAAATCCTGACTATCAAGTCGGATGACGTCACAGGAAGAGCCAGAGCATACGAAGCTATCGTCAAGGGTGATCCTATGCCTACACCTGGCATTCCCGAATCCCTCAACGTACTCATTCACGAGCTCCGCGGTCTCGGCCTGAGCATTCACCTGGATTAATTTAGTTATTTGATCATTATGAATAAAGATACAAAAGTCAAAACCAATTTCAACCGCATCAGTATCGGACTGGCATCTCCGGATGACATTCTGAAACGCTCTTCAGGTGAAGTTCTAAAGCCGGAAACCGTCAACTACCGCACCTACAAACCGGAGCGCGACGGTCTTTTCTGCGAGAGGATTTTCGGTCCTACCAAGGACTATGAATGCCACTGCGGAAAGTACAAACGCATCCGCTACAAAGGCATCATCTGCGACCGGTGCGGCGTGGAAGTGACAGAGAAGAAAGTGCGCCGCGAGCGTATGGGTCACATCACCCTTACGGTTCCCGTAGCCCACATCTGGTATTTCCGCTCAACTCCGAACAAGATCGGTTATCTGCTCGGTCTTCCCAGCAAGAAGCTTGAGGCTGTCATCTATTACGAGAAGTACATAGTGCTCCAGGCCGGCGCCGCATCCCAGTTCGGCGTAAATGTCAACGATCTGCTTTCTGAAGACGAATATCTCGACGTTCTCGACAAACTTCCGGCTGAAAACCAGTCGCTTGACAACGAGAACCCCGACAAGTTCATCGCCGGTATGGGTGCTGAGGTCATCTATGATATGCTTGCAAAACTTGACCTCGACCAGCTGAGCTATGACCTGCGTCACAAGACTGAGACCGAGACTTCACAGCAGCGCAAGAACGAGGCCCTCAAACGCCTGAGCGTCATCGAGGCCTTCCGCGAGTCCAAGGACATCAACCGTCCGGAGTGGATGATTATGAAGGTCATCCCCGTGATTCCGCCGGATCTGCGTCCCCTCGTTCCCCTGGACGGCGGCCGTTTTGCCACTTCAGACCTCAACGACCTCTACCGTCGCGTCATCATCCGCAACAACCGACTCAAGAGGCTCATCGAGATCAAGGCTCCCGAAGTCATCCTCCGCAACGAGAAACGTATGCTCCAGGAAGCCGTCGATTCACTCTTCGACAACAGCCGCAAGAGC
The DNA here is from genome assembly GCA_017527625.1 of Bacteroidales bacterium. Next base: position 5,772 of record JAFXPV010000057.1, read on the forward strand.
AACGCAGTCAAGACTGAAGCCAACCGTACCCTCAAGTCTCTCTCAGACAGCTTGAAAGGCAAGCAGGGACGCTTCCGCCAGAACCTGCTCGGTAAACGTGTAGACTATTCAGCACGTTCCGTCATCGTCGTAGGTCCCGAGCTCAAGATGCACGAGTGCGGTCTGCCCAAGTATATGGCAGCTGAGCTCTACAAGCCGTTCATCATCCGCAAGCTCA
>JAFXPV010000058.1 GCA_017527625.1 Bacteroidales bacterium
GCTGAAGACGGCGGAGTTCAGGGCGGCGTAGTAGTTGTCGCCGGAAGGCACCACGCTGGCCAGGTATTTCTTCACGAGGTCCGGGCAGTCCCGCACAGCCTCACTGAACGAGCAGAAGATGATGCCCTTCTCGGCCAGCGTCTTCTTGAACGTGGTCTTGACAGACACTGAGTCGAACACTGCATCTACGGCCACTCCGCTCAGCACGTCCCTTTCGTGCAGCGGAATGCCCAGCTTGTCGAAGGTCTTGTAAAGCTCGGGGTCTATCTCGTCGCGGCTCTTGGCCTTGCGCGGCGCGGCGAAATATATTATGTCCTGGAAATCAATGGGCGGGATGGTCAGATGCCCCCAGGTCGGCATTGTCATCTTCTGCCATTTGCGGAAGGCGGTCAGGCGGAATTCCAACAGCCAGGCGGGCTCCTCCTTGAGGGCGGACAGCTGGCGGATTATGTCTTCGTTGAGGCCTTTCTCGAGCAGATGCTGCTCGATGTCGGTCTCGAAGCCTTCGGCATATTCCTTGGCGGTGAAGTCCTTTATTATCTGCTGATTTTTGCCCATAGAGGGGCAAAGTTAATTGTTTTCCGCTATTTTTGTAAAAAATGGTCGTTATGGCGGACAAGGATAGCAAGCGCACTGAATTTTCCCAGATAGGGAGGGCTGCGGCTGTAGAAGCCCTTTTCAAGGACAGCGGTTTCGAGAACAGGCCGGCTACGCTGGGCAAGGGAGACTTCTTCACCCACAAAGTAATGAGCGAGGGCGTAGACTTCGACCTCGTCTACAACCCTCTGCGTCACCTCGGCTATAAAGCCGCTCTGAATGTGCTCGGAGAGGTCTATGCCGCTTTCTACAGGCCGAAGGCCATTTCGGTGGTGCTCGGCATCTCTGCGCGCTTCTGCCTCGAAGACGTGGCCGAGCTGTGGGCCGGCATCGTGGCTGCCGCCAAGGAACATTCGGTGGAAAGCCTGACGCTGGAGCTCAATCCTTCGGTGAACGGGCTCTGCATCAGCCTGGGCGCTTTCGGCAGCCAGAAGAAGAAGGTCCTCGACTCGAGGCCGGCCGCAAAGTCGATGGACCTCATCTGCCTGAGCGGCAATGTCGGTGCGGCATATATGGGACAGCACGTTCTTGAAAGGGAGAAGGCTTCGTTCGTGGCTGCCTCTTCCGAAGACAAGCAGCCCGACCTCAGCAAATACAAATATATACTGGCCCAGTACCTCTGCCCCGAAGTGCAGGCCAACACCATAGACCGCTTCCTGGAGCAGGGCATAGTGCCCTCCGCCGGAGCTTTCGTCACCAGGGGCCTCGCTGAAGCCGTGAAGAAGCTCAGCGCGGCGACCGGACTCGGCGCCAAGGTATATGTCGACAAGATTCCCATCTCTTCGCACACTTTCGATATGGCCGAAGAGATCAATATGGACGTCTTCACCGCAGCTATGAACGGAGGCGACGACTACCGCCTGCTGTTCACAGTTCCCATCGAAAAACACGAGCTGCTGAGCAAGGAGATCCAGACATACGACATAATCGGACACCTGTGCCGGCCTGACGTAGGGTGCCAGCTTGTTACTCCGGAAGGAGCGGAAATTGAAATAAAAGCGCTTTAAATGCGATTTTTTTACAATTCGCTGCAACGTTTCAGCCCCACTTTGCATCATTAATACAGGTTTAGGTTTTAGTACACGAGAAGGGGCTCGATTCTGGCAGAGGATCGGCCCTTTTTTTTGTCAGTTATGGAAGACGATATAAGATATATGAAACTCGCCCTTGACCAGGCGCACGCGGCCCTCGAACGCAATGAAGTGCCCATCGGCTGCGTGGTGGTCTGCAACGGCAAGGTCATCGCGCGGGCGCACAACCTGACCCTGCCGCTCCACGACCCGACCGCTCACGCCGAGATGCAGGCCATAACGATGGCTTGCGATTACCTCGGAGGCCGCTACCTGACCGACTGCACCCTCTATGTGACCATCGAGCCCTGCCCTATGTGCGCGGCAGCACTGGCCTGGGCCCAGCTTGGCAGGCTGGTCTGGGGAGCCGACGATCCCAAGCGCGGCTTCACCCTCTTCACCCCGTCGCTGCTCCATCCGAAGACCCAGTTCGAGAAGGGCGTGTTGCAGGAGGAGTGCAGCACCCTCGTCTCCGATTTCTTCAAATCAAAGAGATAGAATTTACTAAATATCAAAATCTTTGTATATTTGCCGCGGCACTGAGATATGGTGTAATGGTAGCACTACAGATTTTGGTTCTGTCTGTCGAGGTTCGAATCCTCGTATCTCAACACATTTAATTATATGGCACTTTACCTTACAAAAGAACTTGACAACGGCGCATCGATTTACGTGTGGGACATCACAGAGACCGAGGAAGAACTGCTTGCATTAGGTTCTATCCCCAGCGAGGAGCTGGAAGAGCTGAGCCTGCTGCGCAGTGAAGCCCGCCGCAAGGAGAAACTGGCCGAAAGGGCGCTTCTCAACACCATCTTCGAGGATAAAGTGTATCTCGGCCACCACGACAACGGCAAGCCTTATCTGCAGAATTCCGCCCAGGAGCTGAGCATCTCCCACAGCGGCCGGTTCGTGGCTATCATCACCCATCCCAGCGAAGACCTCGGCATCGACATCGAGTGCCTCGACCGCGACTTTTCAGCCGTGGAGGCCAAGGCTCTGTCGGAAGACGAGATCGACGACCTTCCCGACAACAGGCGCAACCTGCAGCTCGCAATATACTGGTGCGCCAAAGAGGCCATCTTCAAGAGGATGTCCCTTATGGAAGTGGACTTCGCCGAGCAGATCGAGGTGGAGAAGTTCAGGGCCCACGACGAAGGCTGGCTCGAAGCCACCTTCTACCACAAGGACGGCACGGAAGACGAATTCGAGCTCGAATATATGGTCTTCGAGAACTACGTGATGGTCTGGATTGTGGGATAGTCCTGAATTTCAGGCAATAATTTTTGCTATTTGTTATTTTAATTGTACATTTGCAGCCCCGCAAAAATGCGCGGGGCTTATAAATTATTAATATATAACAATTTATCTATGCCTGGATTAATTGGAAAGAAAGTCGGAATGACTTCGTTCTTCGATGCAGACGGAAAAAACATCCCCTGCACCGTCATTGAGGCTGGACCGTGTGTTGTTACGCAGATTCGTACAGTAGAAAAAGATGGTTATGCCGCTGTACAACTTGCCTATGACGAAATTTCTGAGAAACACGCCAGCAAGGCCCTCCAGGGCCATTTCAAAAAGGCAGGAACCACTCCCAAACGCAAACTTGTCGAGTTCAAGGGTTTTGACTTGACCAAGGTGAATTTGGGTGACACTATCACCGTTGGTGACCTCGATCTAAACGACGGGGAAATCGACTGGGTTGACGTAACAGGTATCTCCAAAGGCAAGGGATTCCAGGGCGTTGTCAAGCGTCACGGTTTCCAGGGTGTCGGCGGTGTTACCCACGGTCAGCACAACAGACTCCGCAAGCCGGGTTCTCTGGGTGCATCTTCTTGGCCGTCAAGGGTATTCCCTGGTATGAGAATGGGTGGCCATATGGGTGGCGACCGCGTCAAGGTACAGAATCTTCAGGTAATGAAAGTCGTTCCTGAAAGCAACCTTCTCATTTTGAAGGGTTCTGTTCCCGGTGCTAAAGGTTCATATGTAATTGTGGAGGATTAACGTCTATGAAATTGGCAGTATACAAAATCGACGGATCAGCTTCTGGAAAGGAAGCCATCCTTGATGATTCAATCTTCGCGATTGAACCCAACGATCACGCCATCTATCTGGACGTGAAACAATACCTCGCCGACCAGCGTCAGGGCACTCACAAGTCAAAAGAGCGCTGGGAAGTATCGTACAGCACCAAGAAAATGGGTCGCCAGAAAGGCGGCGGCGGTGCTCGTCACGGCAGCATCAAGGCTAACATCTACGTAGGCGGTGGCCGCGTGTTCGGTCCCAAACCCCGTGATTACAGCTTCAAGCTCAACAAGAAGGTTAAACAGCTCGCACGTTTCTCAGCTTTGTCATACAAGGCTCAGGAAAATGCCATCACTATGGTTGAAC
>JAFXPV010000003.1 GCA_017527625.1 Bacteroidales bacterium
AGAACTATTCCCGCTATTTCGACGGCCGCAAGCCAGGCCAGAGACCGTTCTGCCTGATAGATTACTTCCCCGATGATTTCGTGACATTCATCGACGAAAGCCACGTGACGATACCGCAGGTGCGCGCAATGTACGGCGGAGACCGGGCGCGCAAGTCTACTCTGATAGAATACGGCTTCAGGCTTCCGGCTGCCGCCGACAACCGTCCCCTCAAATTCGACGAATTCGAGAACATACTCGGCCAGAAACTCTATGTCAGCGCAACTCCCGGTGACTATGAGCTTCAGAAGTGCGAGGGTCTCGTGGTGGAACAGGTAGTCCGTCCCACCGGTCTGCTCGACCCTCCGATCGAGGTGCGCCCCACCAAGAACCAGATCGACGACCTGCTCGAAGAAATCGAGATCCGCAGCGAGAACGACGAAAGGGTGCTGGTCACCACGCTTACCAAGCGTATGGCCGAAGAACTTGAGAAGTACCTCACCAAGATGGATGTGCGCAGCCGCTATATCCACTCCGACGTGGATACGCTGGAGAGGGTGGAGATCATAGAAGATTTCAAGGCAGGCCGCTTCGACGTGCTGGTGGGTGTAAACCTGCTCCGCGAAGGTCTTGACCTTCCTACCGTGTCGCTGGTGGCAATCCTGGATGCCGACAAGGAAGGCTTCCTGCGCAGCGAACGTTCGCTGACCCAGACTGCCGGCCGCGCCGCAAGGAACATCAACGGCAAGGTGATAATGTATGCAGATACGGTCACCGAGTCGATGCAGCGCACCATCGACGAGACAAACCGCCGCCGTGCCAAGCAGCAGCGCTACAATGAAGAGCACGGCATCACACCCCATCAGGTCGGCATCAAGGCCTATAACGCGCTTGTCCGCACGGATATTTACCAGAGGGAGGACGATCTGCACAAACAGGCAAGATATTTGGAGGAAGATCCCGTCATCGGCAAGATGGACGCCTCCCAGCTCAAAGAAGCTGTGGCAGCGGCCAAAAAGAGGATGGAAGATGCTGCGGCCCAGCTGGATTTCCTCGCTGCAGCCCAGGCCCGTGACGAGATGAACGCCCTTAAATTGTTGTTGGAAAAATGACGCAGGACGCCATAGACAGGATTTGCGCTTTCTACAGCGAAAGTGACGCAGCGATGATACGCCGGGCGTATGATCTCGCCTGCACTTGCCTTGAAGGCAAGGCGCGCAGCAACAACCATCCGTTCATAGAACATCCCCTGGCAGTGGCGGAAATAGTCGCCCGCGAGCTGGGGCTCGGTGCCGATGCGGCAGCGGCGGTGTTCCTGCACGAGGCTACCCGTCAGGACAATGCAATTCTCGATACGGTGAAAGGCTCCTTCGACAAGGTCGTCATAGATATGGCGGTAAGCCTTAACAAGATATCCGAGATAAAGCCCAAGGACACCCGCCTCGAAGCCGACCGCTACCGCAAGCTCATAGCCTCATATTCCAGCGATCCGAAGGTCTTTCTCATCAAGCTTGCCGACCGTCTGGAGATAATGCGCAACCTGGGCATCCTGCCCAAGTCCGACCAGGCCCGCAAGAACGCCGAGACAATCCTGCTGTATGTGCCACTGGCCCATCAGACAGGAGTCTACAACGTGAAGAGCGAGCTGGAGGACCTCTGGCTGAAATACGCCGACCCGGCGCAGTACCGCGCCATCTCCAACCAGCTCAAGGCGGGGGAGAAGGAGCGTGAGGCGCTGGTCAAGGAATTCGTCAGGCCCCTCGAAGACAAACTCCGTAGCAAAGGCATCAAATACACCCTGAAGGCCCGCACCAAGAGCGCCTACTCCATCTGGCGCAAGATGCAGGCCCAGGACATCCCTTTCAGCAAAGTCTATGATGTCTTTGCCATAAGGTTCATAATAGATGCTCCCCTCGAGAAAGAGAAAGATCTCTGCTGGGAGGTCTATTCCCTCGTGACTGAAGAGTACGAGCCGGACACCAGCCGCCTGCGCGACTGGATAACCGTGCCCAAGCCCAACGGCTACCAGTCCCTCCAGATCACAGTCAAGAATTCCCGCGGCCAGTTCCTCGAGGTTCAGATCCGCACCGAAAGGATGGACTACGAGGCCGAACTCGGCAGTGCAGCCCACTGGTCATACAAAGGCGTCAAGAAGGAGGAGAGCCTGCAGCACTGGCTGGATATGGTCCACGGCCTTATCAGCGGCAACTCGCAGGACAACTACGAGCAGATAGACTCAGTCCTCAACCAGGACGTGTTCGTCTTCACGCCCAACGGCGAACTGCGCCAGCTCAGGGCCGGGGCGACCGTGCTTGACTTTGCCTTCGACATACATTCCAACATCGGATTGAAATGCTCCGGCGCCAAGATCGGCAGCAAGATGGTTTCCATCAAGGAGAAGCTAAAGACCGGCGACGTGGTGGAGATCCTGACCAACAAGAACCAGAAACCTAACGCCGGCTGGCTGGACTTCGTGGTCACCTCGAAGGCCAGGGCCAAAATCAAGCAGCGGCTCAAGGAAGAGGAGAACAAGATGGCCCGCGAGGGCAAGCAGCTGCTGGAGCGCAGGCTCAAGAACTGGAAGCTGGAACTGCCCGACGACGACCTGACATATCTGGTCAAGAAATACAAGTTCCGCACGGCGAACGAACTGTTCTCGGCCCTCGGCTCGGGCGACGTTGACGTGGCGGATATCAAGTCATATCTCCTCGACAAGGCTTCCCGAGTGCAGGAGACCGTCGAGAGCCACGTGATCCACACCCTGCGCAAGACGGACTCGTCCGACTACCTCGTCATCGGCGGCAACAAGTCGCTCAAGAACGTGGACTACAAGATGGCCCGCTGCTGCAACCCTGTCTTCGGAGACGAAGTCTTCGGCTTCGTGACCGTCAATGACGGCATCAAGATCCACCGTATGTCGTGTCCAAACGCATCCAGGCTGCTGACCCTGTATCCTCACCGTGTGCAGAAGGTACGCTGGAAGGAAGATGCAAGCACAAACAGCTTCCAGACCACTGTCCGCGTGACAGTCGAGTCGGACTCGGCGGTGAACGAGGTGATATCGACCATCAGTATGTTCAAGGCTTCGATCCGCGCTTTCTATGTGAAGGACGCACGCAACGGCGAGAAAGAGGTCACGGCGACCATCTTCGTGCCGGGCAACCTTGAACTCGACAAGATCATCGCTTCCCTGAAGAAGCTCAAGGACGTCAGACAAGTGACAAGGATATAGATGGAAGAGCAGGGAAACATATTCATCAAGGGCGCAAGGGCCAACAACCTCAAGAATTTCGATCTGTCGCTTCCGAGGGGCAAGTTCATCGTCATTACAGGCATCTCCGGCTCCGGCAAGTCCTCGATAGCCTTCGACACCATCTATGCGGAAGGGCACAGGCGCTTCGCGGAGAGCCTTTCGTCATTCGCACGCCAGTTCCTGGGCAGGATGACCAAGCCTGCAGTCGACTATATCACCGGCATCCCGCCGGCAATAGCCGTGGAGCAGAAGGTGAATACCACCAATCCCCGTAGTACGATAGCCACGACCACCGAAGTCTATGATTACCTGAGGCTGCTGTTCGTCAATGCCGGCCGCACCTATTCCCCGGTAAGCGGAAGGGAAGTGGTCTGCGACACGGCCAAGAGCGTGCTGGACTATCTGCTGACGCTGGAAGAAGGCTCGGTGGCCCTGATTGCCGCGATGATAGACTGCGAGAGCGCAAAGACCGTCGAATTCCTGCTTTCTCTCAAAGAAGAGGGCTTCTCGAGACTCGTCGATATGCGCAGCGGCGCTTTCTTCAAGATAGACGAGCTGCTCGCCGGCGGGCAGGTCACCGACCTTCGCGACAAGGCCCTGCTTATCGACAGGGTGACGGTGGCGGACGACGATGATTTCCGCTCCCGCGTGCTGGATTCCGCCCAGACAGCCTTCGCCAAAGGCAAGGGCTACATCTACGCGGGGCCGGCAGGCAAGTTGCTCAGTTTCTCCAACATCTTCGAGGCCGACGGCATCATCTTCGAGGAGCCTACCGAGAATTTCTTCAGCTACAACAGCCCTTTGGGCGCCTGCCCTGTCTGCGGCGGTTACGGCAAGATCCTCGGCATAGACGAGTCCCTCGTCGTCCCCAATCCGACGCTCAGCGTCTATGAAGGCGCGATAGCCTGCTGGAGGGGCGAAGTGATGGGCTATTGCCAGGACCGGCTGGTGGAGAATGCATATCGTTTCGACTTCCCCATCCACAAGCCCTATAAAGACCTCACCCGCGAGCAGAAGGACCTGCTGTGGAACGGCAACGAATATTTCGACGGCATCAACACCTTCTTCGACTGGGTGCGCAAGAACCGCTACAAGATACAGTACAAATATATGCTGAGCCGCTACACCGGCAAGACGGTGTGCCGTGCCTGCGGAGGGTCCCGCCTGCGCAAGGAAGCCCTCTATGTCCGCGTCGGCGGCAAGAACATCGCAGAGGTGATGGATATGCAGATCAAGGATCTGCAGAAGTACCTCGACTCGCTCGACAGCCTGCTCACCGACTACGAAATGGCCAAGGTGGCAGTGCCGCTGAAGGAGCTGAAGATGAGGGTGGGCTATATGATGGATGTCGGGCTCGGCTATCTGACTATGTCCCGGCCGTCCAATACCCTGAGCGGCGGCGAGAGCCAGCGCATCAACCTTGTCAGTTCCCTTGGCAACAACCTTGTCGGCTCGCTCTACATCCTCGACGAGCCTTCCATCGGCCTGCATTCCCGCGATACCGAGAAACTCATCGGCGTGCTCAAGCGGCTCCGCGACCTGGGCAACACCGTGATCGTGGTGGAGCACGACGAGCAGATAATAAAGGCTGCCGATATGCTGGTCGACGTAGGCCCTTATGCAGGAGTGTATGGAGGCCAGATAGTCTATCAGGGCCTGCCTGACGGCAGCGGGGTCTACAACGGGGATTCGATAACGATAGATTACCTCCAGGGACGCAGACAGAGATATCTGCCGGCTGCGAAAAGGCCGTGGAAGTATTCCATCGAAGTCTGCGGCGCGGCCGAGAACAACCTCAAGAACATATCCGTAAGGTTTCCGCTGGGCTGCCTGACCGTCGTCACAGGAGTCAGCGGCAGCGGCAAGTCTACGCTGGTGGGGGATATCCTCTATCCGGCCGTATACCGTCACATCAATCAGATAGGCGAGCGGCCCGGCGCGTACCGTGAACTGAAGGGCGACCTGAACAAGATCACCTCGATAGAGTATGTCGACCAGAATCCCATAGGCAAGAGCACCCGGTCCAACCCTGTGACCTATCTCAAAGTGTACGACGACATCCGCAAGCTGTTCTCGGAGCAGCCTTATGCCAAGATGAACGGATTCGGCCATTCGCACTTCTCCTTCAACATCGACGGCGGCCGCTGTCCGGACTGCCAGGGTGAGGGTGTAATCCGCATCCAGATGCAGTTTATGGCCGATGTCACGATGGTGTGCGAGAGCTGCGGCGGACACCGCTTTATGCCCGAGATTCTCGAGGTGCGCTATCAGGGCAGGAACATAGACGATGTGCTGAATATGAGCGTCAGCGAGGCCGTGGAGTTCTTCGCCTCCCAGGAGGACCCTTCTGCAAAGAGAATCGCCGAGAAACTCCAGCCGCTTGTGGACGTAGGCCTTGCATACCTGAAGCTCGGGCAGAGCAGCAGCACGCTGAGCGGCGGCGAGAGCCAGCGCATCAAGCTGGCATCCTTCCTCGCCAAGGACGCTTCTTCCAAGGAACGCATCCTCTTCATCTTCGACGAGCCTACGACAGGCCTCCACTTCTATGACATAGAGAAGCTGCTGAAGTCGTTCGACGCCCTCATTGCCCGAGGACACTCGATAATCGTAGTGGAGCACAATATGGATGTCATCAAGGCTGCAGACTGGATAATAGAGCTGGGTCCGGATGCTGGAGACGAGGGTGGAGAACTGATTTTCGAAGGGACGCCCGAAGACCTTGCCGCACATCCTGAATTCCCCACCGGCAGGGCCCTGCAGGACTGACGTCATTCGTCGTCTTCGTCGATGACCATATATCTCTGGTTGCCGAAATAGCCCATTGCTTTGGAGAGCAGCTCCACCATATCCTTGTTGCCTTTCTGGTCGAAATAGAAAGCGACAAGTTCCATATACATCGTGAGGATGGTGGCGTCCTTCTTTATCACCATCGAAGAGGGGTCGAGATTCAGGCCCTGAGAAGCCATCATCGCTGAAAGATTTTCCTGAAGGAAGATTTCGCCTTTGTGGAATACGTTGAGGTAGAAAAGCACCTTGCCGTCTTCTACGTAGACCGGGACGAAGCCGCCCTTGAAGCAGAGCGGGTACACCGGCAGGCCGGCGGCGTGGGCTACCGCGAAGTAGAGGACGGATATCGCGACGGGGTTGCCGCGGCGCTTCTCGATGACATTGATGAAAAGGGAATTGTCCTCGGAGAAAGAGAAGGGATCCGTCGTGGTGAAGTGGTATCTGTTGTAGAATATATGGTTCAGTATCCGGGCGTTCTCGACGGCCGTCTTGTCTTCGGATGTCTCGCTCATTATCTCGCCGATCAGCGGTATGAGGTCGTCATAGAAGGCAGCCCTCTTGTAGCCGGGGGTAATCAGTGCGCTGATGAGGTAAGCGCCTTCCAGCAGGGTCGCCTCTTCCCGTTTGGCAAGGGCGGCATACTGCTCAAGCTGTTCCAGCACCGACGCTGCGCTGTAGTATATGAATTTGCGGTTGATGATGTCCCTGCGGACCTCGTCCTTGGTGTCGATGGCCATATTGCGCAGCGCGTCGAGCAGTTCAGGGCCACCCTGCCGGATTCTCTTGTCCAGCGCGGAGGCAACCTGGCTGTCGGGGTCGTCGAACAGGTCTACCAGGTATTCGAGGTCTTTGGTGTCTGTCATTATGCAGTCAGGGAATCAAGTGCGTAAACGATGAGTTTTTCGATGTATGGCTTGTAGTCCGGGATGCTTTCGAGGCGGAAGCGGTTGGCGATAGCACAGCAGATGGTGGCTGCGTGGTGTCCCAGCAGATTGGCTATGCCCACAATGGCGGAGTTCTCCATTTCTATGTTTGTCATCCTGACGCCTCTGAATTCGAACTGTTCGAGTTTCGGAATAAAGTCGGGTATGGTGAGGCCCATCCGGATGGAGCGGCCCTGAGGACCGTAGAATCCCGGGGCGGACATCGTGATGCCTCTGGCGCAGCCGTCGAACCTGTCGAGGATTTCCTTGCTTGACCACACGCAGTAGGGGGTGGCGAGACGGGGTGCCCAGCCCATATGCTCCATAAAGGCCCTCTCCATATCGCTGTCGCTGGCTTTTTCACCGCCTTCATACCAGTTGAGCAGGCCGTCGATGCCTATGCCGACCTCCGAAAGGACGAAGCCTCCGAGCGGGATGTCCGGGCGTACGCAGCCGCAGGTGCCGATGCGCAGGATGTTGAGGGACTTGCGCTGAGGCTTCTGCTGCCTGGTAGTGAAATCCACGTTGACCAGGGCGTCCAGTTCGTTCATCACTATGTCGATGTTGTCAGTGCCTATGCCGGTGGACATCACGGATATGTCTTTGCCGTGGTATTTGCCTGTGATAGTGTGGAATTCCCTTGAGGATTTGTCGCAGACCACGCTGCCCTCGTCGAAATATTTCGCCACGGCGGGGACGCGGTTCTGGTCTCCTACCAGGATCACGGTGTCAGCGAGGTCTTCAGGCAGGATGTGAAGATGGAAAACGGATCCGTCGCCGTTAATTATCAATTCAGATTCAGCTATTCTTCTCATTTCCGGTTTCTTTCTGATATTTTTTGATCTTGCCGTTCTTTTTGTTCTTGCGGATTATGTGGTAGGCTATCACTTCCGACTCGTCGCGCCATATATAGCGGATGGCCAGCAGGAGCAGCACAATGCAGGCGAAGGGGAAGAGGGTGGCTACCGTGAAGGTATATACGCTTTTGAGCTGAAAGAAGCTCACCAGTATCCATATCTGATAGGCCACAAGCAGCAGGATGTTTATGATGCAGATTCTGATCTGCAATATCCTGGCCTTGTAGTAGAAGATGGCTATTACGCTGAGGGCCAGCGTCACGAAGGTGAAGATGATGAACTGGGAGCGGTTCACGAACTTGATGGCGTAGCGGGTCAGCTCTCCGGAGGCGCTGCCTTCGGCGGGCACCATCACATAGCACATATCAGCGCTGAACATCGCAATCAGGAGTCCGGCGCAGATGAGTAAAAGTAAGGTTTGAAAACGCTGCCACATACCCGTACAGTTTCGTACAAATTTAATAAAAAAACTGTCAGGCGCCTATTGTTGCTGCTCCGTACAGTATTTTTTGATGACGCTGTAGGCGTCGGCTATGCCCAGCTCTCCCGCCTTGCTCATATCGAGGCAGCCCTTTTCCTTGTCCTTGAGGAATATCAGCACGAGGCCGCGGTTGTAATAGGCTTCGGGAATGTAAGGGTAGAGGTCGAGAGCCTTCGTGTACTGGCTTATGGCCGTCAGCATATCCTCGCTCAGGCAGAACAGGTTGCCGAGGTTGTAGTATGTGTAGGGGAAGTCGGGGGCGACCTCCGCGGCTTTCATAAAGTCGCTTATCGCTGCTGAATAATCGTATGTCCGGGAGGCTGAGTTGTCCGAAACCGTCACCCTGGCTGTCGCTGAATTGTCGAGCGAGAGCACCCGGATGTTGTTGTCCATCGATGATATGAAGTCGGTCATATCGGCCTGAAGCACACCTCTGTTCAGATAGAGGAACTCGTTGTCGGGCTCCTTGGTCAGGGCTTCGTTGTAGCAGGCCATAGCAGTGTTGAACTGGCTCTGTCCCGTCTCGAGTACGGCCTTTGCGAGAAGGTTTCCGGCAGTCTTGCCGGTCAGCACTTCGTGGTTCACTGCAGCCAGTTTGGACGACAGGTCGTCTCCCGGGCTCTCCTTGTCGGTAGTCAGGGCCAGGTCGAGAGGCACCTCCTTGTAGAAGGCGTCCAGTTTTTCATACTGGAGTTTGTGAGAGAGGGTGTTCAGGTCGCTGATGACGGTCTTGCCGGCCAGCGCGAATCTGTAGAGGGGTTTGAGTCCTATGTCGACATCCCTGTACTGCAGCAGCTCGTTGTCGAAATTCTTCTTGGCGAAGTCGGCGTCGAAGTCGATGAGGTGGCTGTAGCTCTGAGTGGTGTCGGCGAAGGCTTCGTAGCCCTCCTTGGTGGACGTGCTCTGCTGGTATTCCCTGATTTTCGCACGGGCAGTCTCGTAGTCTCTTTCGGATGCAGCCCACTGACCGAGCATATTGCGGGCGTAAGCCCTGTTCATATATGCCTTCGCGAAGTCGGGATAGAGTTCGATGGCCTTGGTATAATCGGATATCGCGTTTTCATAGCGCCGCATCTCAAGGAATACCGAGGCTCTGTTGAAATATGCGAGCACGTTTTCGGAGTTGATGTTGATGACGCGGTCATAGTCGTCCAGCGCCTTCTCGAAGTCTCCTATCTGTGAATAGATTAGAGCTCTGTTGTAGAGCGTGAGGGCATTGCCGGGGTCGTCCCTCAGCACTTTGTCAAGATCTTCCAGCGCTCCGCGGATATCCTTGTTGTCATATTTCATAAGGCCGCGGTTGAAGTATGCCAGGGTGTTGGTGCTGTCGAGAGAGATGGCGGTGTCAAGGTCCTTTATAGCATCTTCGTACTGGTCGCGCAGTGCATATATGCGGGCGCGGCGGACGTATACCTCCGCGTCGTAGCGGTCAAGCCTGATGGCCTGGTTGTAATTGTCCAGGGCTTTTGTGGTATCGCCGAGGAAGAGGTAGCTTGCTCCCCGGTTGAGGTATGCGGCGCCGTCTTCCGGCTCGTTGCGGATGTAGCGGTCGAAGTCCTCCACCGCCTTTTCGAACTGCTGCGACATAAAGTATACTACGCCGCGGCTGAAATAAAGCCCCGTGTAGCCGGGCCGCAGGCCGACGGCGGTGGCAAGGTCTGCCAGCGCTTCGTCATATTTCCCGCTCTGGCTGCGGGCGATGGCGCGGTAGTGATAGCCGAGCGTGTATATCGGGTTTTTCTGAAGCGTCAGGTCGAAGTCCTTCTCGGCTCCGGTGTAGTCTCCGAGGTCGTACTTGGCCACTCCGCGGAAGAAGAAGGCCTCGTAATCGGCAGTGTCCAGCCTTGAAAGCACGTTGAAACTTGCTATGGCATCGGCATATTTGCCGTCAGCAAGCGCCCTGCGGCCACGCATATAGAAGTGGTCGGGGTTGTACTGTGCGGCCGCCTGGAAGCAAGCCGCAAGGCAGAGGACTGTCGTCAATATGTGCCTTTTCAAAGACATTACAGGTTCGAATAATTATAAATCACATCAAAGATCAGGGCGGTCCGCTTGCGAAGCATCCCGAAATCTATGATGTCAATCTTGTCGGTAGGTTTGTATGTGTGGTCGTGGAATGCGGAGGTGAAGAGCAGGGACGGAATCTTCTTTGACCTGAAAGAGTACTGGTCGCCCGTGCGGTATACCATTCCCGTGAAATTCTCACTGCCGTAGAACGAGTAGTCAATATCCATGCCGAAGCGGGCATTGGCGTTGCTGCGGCGGATTATTCCCTGCATTTCCTTTGGCAGGGTGTCTTCCCCGAGGACGATCAGGTAGTCCGGGCGGTTGCGGTGGACGGGTGCCAGTGTTGTGCCGAGCATATCAATATTGACTGCGCAAACAATCTTGTCGGCAGGGAAGGGCAGGTGCCTGACGAAATACTCGCTTCCGGCCATATCGAGCTCCTTGCCGTCATACGCGATGAAGATCAGGTTCTTGCCCGGGCCAGCCCCGTCGGCCCTCATCTTGCCGAAAAGCTGCGCCAGGTTCAGCAGGGCCGTGACGCCTGAGGCGTTGTCGTCGGCGCCGCTGTAAATCTGGCCGCCAAGCCTGCCGAGATGGTCGTAGTGGGCTCCGATGACTATGTATTCATCGCTCATCCGGTTGGCCGGGACGACACCGATGACATTCCGCACCATTATGGAATCGTCATAGGGGAACGACTGGGTGTAGTTCCACTCAAAGGGCTTGAGTCCGTATTTGCGGAAGCGCTCCTTGATGAACTGCTCTGCGCTCAGTTTGCCGGGCGTGCCTGTGGCCCTGCCTTCTGCAAGCTCGCTGGCGAGGTAGTCCAGCGTCTGGTAGAGTTCTTCGGTCCCCACCATATTTTCATACGCCACGTGCGTCTGCCCCGACATTATAAATGCCTGGATGAAAAGCAACAGGGACAGGAAGACTTTGCGCATAAGCTGAATTTAACTTCGTAAAAGTAAGAAATTAGACTTTTTTATGCCTAACTTAGACCCCCGAATTTTGATTTTTTTATGAAAACAGCCTATATAGCGCTATTTGCCATCCTTTCATCCTTAGCTTGCCTGGCCCAAAGTCCCCAGGCCACTATCGACAGCCTGCCTGCCACAAAAGCGGCTTTCGACACCCTGGACACCCGGGACAAATACACCAAGATCATCCTTTTCGACGACCAGACCTGGGCTTATTTCGACATAGGACATCCCAAGATCGATACGGCCAGCCTCTATGATGATTACTGGACCAACTCGGAGCTTCACGCCTACAATGATTATCCTGCGAGCTCGATTCCCGAGGAGATAGACCTGCTTCTGGCTGATTCTGTCTATAACTACCATTCACCCATCATAGGCTCGGTGTACAGCGGTTACAAAGTGCGTCGCGGCAGCCCCCACAAAGGGACCGACATCCCGTTGTCCGTGGGAGATACCATTTTTGCCGCTTTTGACGGAGTTGTACGCTATGTGGGCACGACCAGGCAGACGGGCGGCTATGGCAACCTTGTGGTTATCAGGCATTCCAATGGTCTCGAAACCTATTACGGCCACCTGTCCAAGACTCTCTGCCAGCCCAATGAGACTGTCAAGGCCGGCGATGTGATCGGTCTCGGCGGCAGCACGGGCCGCAGCACCGGGCCCCACCTCCATTTCGAGGCCAGGTACAAAGGACAGGCCTTCGATCCCGAGCGTCTGATCGATTTCGAGACCGGTGCGCTGAGGGATTCGCTGTTCACTCTCAAGAAACATTATTTCAGCATATATTCCCACTATGGCCAGACCGAATCCGAGTCCAAGGCTGCTTCTGACCGTATCGTGCACACCATCCGTTCCGGCGATACGCTCAGTGCCCTGGCAAGGAGGTACGGCACTACCGTCTCAACAATCTGCAAGCTGAACAATATTTCGGCGAGCAAGACTCTGAGGGTGGGTGAGCGCATCATCGTCCGTTAGTTTCCTATGGAGTTCCTTGCCTTTTCCGATATCTGGGACTGGATTGAGTTCGCAGCGATGGTCCTGGGCATACTGTATGTGGTCAAGGAAGTGCAGCAGAGGGTGTCGATGTGGTATTTCAACATCTTCTGTGCTTCTGCCTATGTGGCCATAGGCATCCATCAGCATCTGTGGGGGTCGATGACTCTCAATATCTATTATGTACTCATTTCGTTCCTGGGCATATACCGTCTGACAAGGGACAAGGCGAAACTGTCCGAAGAGACGCCGGATGCAGCAAACCACGACATCGTGGTGCGCCGGATGCCTTCGCGCACCCTGCTGGTTTCCGCTCTAGTGTTCCTTGCCGGCGCTTCTGCGCTTTTCTTCGTGCTCAGGGCCCTGGACGATCCTCAGCCGAATCTGGATGCAGTGACAATGACGCTGAGTTTCATCGGCACATACTGGCTGACGAATTCCCATATCGAACAGTGGCTGCTGTGGATGGTTGCCGATGTGCTGCAGATAACGATGTTCGCCCTGCAGGGTATGTACGCGCCTGCCTTTATGTTCGCCGTATACTTCTCAGCCAGCGTCTGGGGATACTTCCACTGGCGCAGGCATATGACAGTGATAGAATAATTGATAAGATGGCATATATAGGTCTCATATCAGACACCCACGGTTACTTCGATGACAAGCTCCGCAAATTCCTGGAGCCTGTGGACGTGGTGTGGCACGCCGGCGATTTCGGCACCGGCGCGGTGGCTCAGGAAATAGCTGCTTTCAAACCTCTGGTGGGGGTGTGCGGCAACTGCGACGGCTACGACGTGCGCAGTTTCCATTCAGGCGTGGAATGTTTCGAGCAGGACGGTATGGGCGTGCTGATGACTCACATCGGCGGCTACCCAGGCCATTACGATTTGCGCGCCCAGCGTCTGATCGAGATGGTCAGGCCCCAGATCTTCGTCTGCGGACATTCTCACATCCTGAAAGTGGTCTACGACAAGCACTATGATATGATGGTCCTCAACCCGGGCGCCTGTGGCGTCGAGGGTTTCCACTTGGTCCGCACCGCCCTGCGCTTCCGCATCGAAGACGGCAAACTCAAGGATATGGAAGTCGGCGAATGGCCCAAGTTCACCAAGTCGTAAAAGGATGATTTGAAAGCCAGGAGTTGTAGTAGCGCCTGTCGCCTGTAACTTCTTCGCCCAGCCAGGCGGGTTTGCTGATGGGCTCGTCTGCTGCGTCGAGTTCGATTTCTGCTATGACAAGGCCGGCGTTGGCTCCCTCGAAGACGTCGATTTCCCAGGGATGGCTGCCCGAGCTGCGGACAAGGTGGCGCGTCTTCTCGATGGGTGTCGGCTCGGCGAGTTCCAGGAGTTTCTCCGCATCTTCGGCCGGGATTTCTTTCTCCCACTCGAAGCGTGAGAGTCCGCCGTCGTCAGAAGGCCCCTTGACAGTGATGTATGCCTTGTCCTCCTTTATCCGTATGCGCACTGTCCGTCCCTTCGCGGAGTTCAGATAGCCTTGTACGATGTGGTGCGATTCGTAGACTTCCCCGAGGAAATCCCCCTTGACCAGAAATTTACGCTCTATTTCCTGTGCCATATCTATATTCTTTGGTACAAAGATAATCATTGTCCGTCACAGAGAGCGTCACATTTTCGGATCGGCTGGACTAGATGGCGCAGGGACAGCGGCCGCGCCTTTTTCGCAGGAAAGCAAGTCCTCGCAGGCAACACGCTCGTGTCAGGGAAAAATGGAGCAGGGCAATCGACCTTGGAAGGCATCCTGGGGCAGGTGAGTCTGCTCCACTGCCAGAAATAAGCCAGTGGAGCAGGTCAATCCCCTCCAGAGACCTCTCTGGGGCATACTCGCCTGCTCCATTTTGCCGCTGTGTCACAGACCTGACTTGCTGCGACCTACGTTCGCTTACGCTCACTCCGACCCTCCCGTTGCCTACTTCGTCATCGCTGCGCGATAACTCGTATTCAACGGGCCCCTCCCTCTTTACTACCGAGGGCGGTAGTGTCGCCGGCAAGTCAGTCTGTTCAAGCGGCTTTTCACTTCCCATCGTACAAGGTCTGCTAAAAGAGTGCAGACCTTGTACATTATTGCACGATTAACAGGGCGCATCAGCGCCGTGGCGGAGTGTGCGCAATGTCCGAAGGACAGGAGCCACGGAGCCACCCGGGGTTTGGGGCGGAGCCCCAGTAATAAAGGGAGCGGAACACCCGAAGGGTGTCTTTCCGCTCAAAAGAATAGGCCCGACTAAGGGCCTATTCTTTTGAGCGGAAAACGGGTTTCGAACCCGCGACCTTCGGCTTGGGAAGCCGACGCTCTACCGACTGAGCTACTTCCGCGGATTTGTTATTGCAAATGTACTTGTTTTGATGTAATTTTACAAGATACGACTCGCAATAAACAAACCACTAAATAATCAAAAACAAATGCTGAATCACAAATCAGTCCTCAGATGCTTTGAAAAGCAGTTCGGACACAAGAAATGCAGCCTGTATACCTCGCCGGGCCGCATCAACCTCATCGGAGAACACACAGATTACAACGGCGGCTTCGTCCTTCCCGCAGCCATTGACAAAGCAATGTCAGTAGCCATCTGCAAGAACGGCACCGACACCATCAACGTATATTCAATGGACTTCAACGCCAAGTTGGCTATCGACATCAACGGTCCCAAGCCCGAAGAGCAGTGGGCCTGCTACATCTACGGCGTAGTCGCCGAGATGAAGAAGCGCGGCGCTGCTCCCGGCGGCTTCGACTGCGTGTTCGGAGGTGACGTTCCCCTCGGAGCAGGTATGTCGTCGTCGGCTGCCCTCGAATCAGTGTTCGGCTATGCCATCAACGACCAGTTCAAGCTCGGCTTCAAGCGCGAAGACCTCGCCAAGATCGGTCAGATGACCGAGCACAACTATGTCGGCGTGCGTTGCGGCATTATGGACCAGTTCGCATCTCTGTTCGGCAAGGACGGCCACGTGATCCGTCTGGACTGCCGCAGCCTCAAATACAAGAGATTCCCCTTCAATCCCCGCGGCTACAGGGTTGTCCTCATCGACACGATGGTGAAACACACCCTCGCCTCATCTGAATATAACGTCCGCCGCGCACAGTGCGAAGAGGGCGTTGCTAGGATTGCAAAGGACCATCCCGGAGTGGAGCTGCTTCGCGACGTGACTCCCAAGATGCTCGAGAGCTACCGCGACAAACTGGACCCGATGGTATTCAAGAGATGCTCTTATGTAGTATACGAAGACAAGCGCTTGCTCGACGGCTGCCGCGACCTTGAGAAGGGCGACCTGAAGGCATTCGGCGCCAAGATGTTCGCAACCCACGACGGTCTCAGCAAGGACTACGGCGTGAGCTGCGAGGAGCTCGACTTCATCGTCGACATCGCCCGCAAGAACGAGGGCGTCATCGGCGCACGTATGATGGGCGGCGGCTTCGGCGGCTGCGTCATCAGCATCGTCAAATCCGGCGCATACAAGGGCTACATCGAGGACGTCAAGAAAGCCTATATCAAGAAATTCGGCAAGGATCCGCGCGTGATCAACGTTGTCATAAGTGACGGTGCCAAGAAGTGGAATCTCAGAAAAATCAAATAACTATGGCAGAAATCAAACATTTCACCCTCACCAACAGCAAAGGCGAGAGCGTCGTACTGAGCAACTTCGGAGCCAGCATCCTGGCCATCAACGTTCCTGACCGCGGCGGCCGTATCGACAACGTCGTGCTGGCCTATGCCAAAGACGAGGACTACTATGACGACGGTCCCTTTATGGGCAAGACTCCCGGAAGATATTCAAACCGTATCGCGAAGGGCCATTTCACCCTTGACGGCAAGCAATACACCCTCTCTATCAACTGCGGCACCGAGCACCTGCACGGCGGCATCAAGGAAGAGAGCTACGCCAACCGCGTGTGGGACGCCGAGCAGAAAGGCAATTCAGTCGTGATGTCACTTTTCAGCCCTGACGGCGACGCCGGCTATCCCGGCAACCTGAAAGTCCAGGCCACCTATACCTGGGATGACGACAGCTGCCTCACCCTCGACTTCGTCGCCACTACCGATGCCAAGACTGTCGTGAACCTTACCAACCACGTCTATTTCGACCTGCGCGGCGCCAGCAACAAGCAAGGAGGCATACTCAACCACGTGCTGAAGCTCAACTGCAGCAGGTATCTCCCCACCGACGACCAGCTGATTCCCACCGGAGAAATCGCTCCGGTTGCCGGGACTCCGATGGACTTCACCAAAGGCAGGATCGTAGGAAAGGATATCCACGATTACAGCTTCCCCGCACTCAAGTTCGGCAAGGGGTACGATGCCTGCTGGGCTATCGACGACTTCGACGGCAGCATCAAGCCGATCGCCGAGCTGTGTGAGCCCTCTACCGGCAGGAAGATGGTCCTGAGCACCAACAAGCCCGGAGTCCAGCTCTACACCGGCAACTACCTCGAAGGCTGCCCCGACGGTCCTGGCGGATATGTCTACAAGGAGAATGACGGTCTGGCTCTCGAGTGCCAGGACTTCCCGGACGCTCCCAACCATCCCAACTTCGGCTACAAGCCGCTTGAGCCCGGAGAAACATACCACCACACTATGAAGTGGCAGTTCTCCGCTGAATAAAGCCCGAGGGCGACATATTGTTCGAAAAATTGAGGGTATCGTTGACATAAATGATACCCTCAATTGTTTTTTAATGCACGAGTTCCTATTTTTGCAGCTACATTGTTTCGCAGTGGTATGAGAAAAGTTAGAGTTTTTGCACCGGCGTCCATTGCCAATATGGGCTGCGGTTTCGACATCATCGGTCTGGCCCTTGACGAAGTAGGGGACATCATTGAAATTGTTCAAAGCGAAGGAGACGGCCTGACCATCACCAACAAGACAGACGTTCCGCTTCCCGAAGACATCGAGAAGAACGTCATAACACCGGTGGTCCGCTCTTTTCTCAAGAGGATCGGCAAGAAAGCCCAGATAGACGTCACCATCTGCGAGAAGATTTATCCCGGCAGCGGCATAGGCTCCAGCGCGGCATCCAGTGCTGCGGCTGCCTACGGTATGAACGAGCTTTACGGCTGCCCCCTGACAGAAGAGGAGGTAGTCGAGTGCGCGATGGAGGGTGAAAACCTCGCTTCCGGCGGCTACCACGCTGACAATGCGGCTCCCGCAGTGATGGGCGGCATCATCCTCATCCGCGGCTATGAACCCCTTGACGTAGTGAAGATTTCCGTGCCCGGCAATTTCTACTGTGCCGTGATCCATCCCCGCATCGTCGTCTCAACCAGGGAGGCCCGCGAGATCCTGCCAAAGCAGGTGCCCCTGCACAGCGCCATCACCCAATGGGGCAATGTGGGCGGTCTGGTGGCCGGCCTTTTCACTTCAGATATCGAACTGGTCGGCCGCTCGATGAAGGATGTAATCGCAGAGCCGTACCGCAAGCAGTTCATCCCCGGTTTCGACGAGCTCCGCGAGAAAGTCCTCAAGGCCGGTGCGCTTGCAATGAACATCTCCGGTTCGGGTCCTTCAGTGTTTGCGCTTTGCAACCATAAGGACAAGGCAGATGCTGCCGGCAAGGTGATGGGTGAACATTTCAGCTCCCGCGGCATCGAGAATGAGGTTTATGTGGTGAAGGTTTCCAACAAGGGAGCCAAACTGACAAGAGTTTCCATCTGATGGTTTACTATAGCACAAGAGACAGAGAAAGGCTGCATCCCTACAGCCTTAAGGAAGCTGCGTTTATGGGTCTTGCACCCGACGGCGGCCTGTTTGTGCCAGAGCGCATCCCCGCTGTCGATATGGCGGTGGTGGAGAGCAAGGCGGCTGAATCCTATGCAGAGATGGCCTGCTATCTGGCCGGCCTGTTCTTCGGCGACGACGTGCCGCAGGCAGACCTGCGCAGGATGGTCTTCAATGCCTACAACTTCGACTGCCCGCTGGTGAAGGTGGGGGAGGGTAAGTACACCCTCGAACTGTTCCACGGTCCGACCTTTGCCTTCAAGGACTTCGGCGCCCGCTTTATGGGCGGAATGCTCGGCCTGCTGAATCAGTCGGCCGAAGACCTGGTGGTGCTCACGGCAACATCGGGTGACACAGGAAGTGCAGTTGCCGCCGGTTTCTACAACGTGCCGGGCATCAAGGTGGTTGTGCTCTACCCGAACGGCAAGGTTTCCGACCTGCAGGAGAGCCAGATGACCACTCTGGGCGGCAATATCCGTCCCGTGCGTGTCAACGGCAATTTCGACGACTGCCAGGCCCTCGTAAAGCAGGTTTTCAATGATTCTGCGTTCCGTTCTCACGTCAACGTGACTTCGGCCAATTCCATAAACATCCTTCGCTGGATTCCCCAGTCATTCTATTATTTCTACGGCTGGTGCCAGTGGAAGAAGGCGACGGGGGAGCAGCTGCCCACCATCGTCGTGCCCAGCGGCAACTACGGCAACATCACTGCCGGTATGCTGGCTCAAGCTATGGGACTGCCGGTGAAGGGCTTCGTGGCCGGCTCGAACGCCAACGACGTGGTGCCGGAGTACCTGCGCAGCGGCATCTACAGCCCGAGAGAGAGCGTGCGCACCATCGCCAACGCTATGGATGTCGGAGCGCCGAGCAACTTCGAGCGGATGATGTATCTCTACGGAGAGGATTTCGACCGTCTCACCGGCTCTCTGGCCGGCTTCAGCAATACCGACGCCGAGATACGTGACGGCATCCGCGATATGTACGAGAAGTTCGGCTATGTTTCCGACCCCCACAGTGCTGTGGGCTACAACGCCTCGAAGTTCTATGGCATCGAGGGCTTCTGGCTCTCCACAGCCCATCACGCCAAGTTCCGCGAGGTCATTGCCGACACCCTCGGCCGCGAATTTCCAATCCCCGAAGGCCTGCAGGTCGCAATGCACAAACAGAAGCACTTCCACCCGATGGATGTGTCAGTCGCAGCGCTGGAGGACTATATCGTGGAGTGCGTGAGAGAGTAGTATAGTACTGTATGATTATGAAAATATCAAGATTGGCTATTATTTGTCTGTTTGCTGTAACCGCGCTGAGCGCTTGCCGCGAGACAGAAATTCCGTCCGCGGCAGTCAATGCTGATTCCATCGCCGGCTTCTACCTGCTCAATGAAGGTAACAAGGGGAGCAACAGATGCACACTTGACTACTATGACTACCAAAGCGAAGTATACATCAAAAACGTATTTGCTGAACGCAATCCGGGAATGGTCGAGTCACTTGGAGACCTCGGCAATGACCTGCAGCGCTACGGGTCCAAGCTATATGCCGTGGTAAACTGCTCAAACCTGGTTGAGGTCATTGATGTCGCGACGGCAAAGCATATAGGGCAGGTATCTGTCCCTAACTGCCGCTACATAGTCTTTCAGGACGGCTACGCATACGTAAGCTCATACGCAGGGCCAGTGGATTCTGAACGGGACTCTGTCGGTTATGTCGCAAAAATCGACACGACTTCCCTTCAGGTAGTGGCGACCTGCAAGGTGGGATATCAGCCGGAAGAGATGGTCATCACGAATGGCAAACTATATGTGGCCAATTCGGGATGCTGCCGTGAGCCCGATTACGAGCATACAATCTCGGTTGTCGATCTGGATTCGTTTCAGGAACTCGGCAAAATAGACGTGGCTCCAAACCTGCACCGGATGGAGCTTGACCCCTACGGCAAACTCTGGGTGTCCAGCAGGGGCGATTATTACGATATACAATCGATGTTATTTGTCATCGATACGGATGGCGACTGTGTCATCGATCAGTTAGACTTGTTGCCCTGCAGCGATATGACCATCTGCGGTGATTCGCTCTACGTGTTGGCCAATGTCTGGAGTAACTTCACACAGGCCAGCGAGGTCAGCTATGGCATCGTGGATTTGACCACCCGCCAGATTGTCTCCCGCAGTTTTATCAGCGACGGCACTGACGACCAGTTCCAAAACCCCTACGGCATAGCTGTCAACCCCCAGACGCGCGAAATCTTCATAACCGAAGCCCGCGACTATGTCACCCCGGGAAGAATCTATTGCTACTCGCCCGAAGGCCGGCTAAAATGGCGAGCCGACACAGGCGATGTCCCTTCCCGCATCGTATTCACCAACACGCCCCTCCTCTGACCCCGAAGGCCTCCAGGTCGCAATGCATATCCTATACCGGGCAAGGCGTGCCGTATTTTTACCCACCTTGCCCGCCAAGATGGTTTAATGGCGGCAGCCTCAGATGGAAAGTAAGGCCTTCGGGAAGCTCGTTCGCTGCGCTCTCTCGTACCCTCCCATTGCCTGCTTCGTCATGCTTCGCATAACTCGCATTCAACGGGCACCCTCCCCTTCCCTGGCCGGGTGGCCATGTTCCCTCAGACCTTCTTTCCAT
>JAFXPV010000059.1 GCA_017527625.1 Bacteroidales bacterium
CGTTCGTTCTTGTGCTGGTCGTCCAGATAGATGGAGTATGAACGGCCGGCCGGAACTTTCTGGCTCGATGCGCCGTAGAGCAGCTCCACCTGGTCCGAGCCGTAGCGGCGGCGGATTTCGTCGGTGTCGCCCTTCACTACGAGTTTCGACTTGTTGATCAGGGCTATATTATCGCACAGCTCCTCCACCGACTCCATATTGTGGGTCGAAAGGATGATGGAGGTACCTTCGTCACGCAGGCGCAGGATCTCATCGCGTATGGTCTGCACGTTCACGGGGTCGAAGCCGCTGAAAGGCTCGTCGAGGATCAGCAGACTGGGCTTGTGGACCACGGTAGTTATGAACTGAACCTTCTGGGCCATTCCTTTCGACAGGTCTTCGATCTTCTTGTCCCACCAGGACTGGATGCCGAATTTCACGAACCACTCCCGCAGGGCCTTCGCAGCCTCGGCAGCGCTCATACCTTTGAGACGGGCCAGGTACATTGCCTGCTCGCCGACCTTCATTTTCTTGTAGAGGCCGCGCTCCTCGGGCAGGTAGCCGATCTTGCGCACAGCCTCTTCGGTCATAGGCCTGCCGTTGAAGATGACCGTGCCTTCGGTGGGAATGGTGATCTGGTTGATGATGCGGATCAGAGTGGTCTTGCCCGCACCGTTGGGTCCCAGAAGGCCGAAAATCTTGCCTTGGGGAACTTCGACGGACACGTTGTCGAGGGCTGTGAACTCCCCGAACTTCTTGGTTATGTCCTTACATTCTATAATGTTCATCTGTCTAGAAATTGTTTTCGTCACGGTATTTATCGAAACAGTGGCGGCAGAGCGGCTCGTAGATGTCCTTCTCTCCCAGTTCCACCAGCTTCTCGCTGGCGCTCAGGCGGTGCGAGTAGTTGGCGGGGTCGCCGCAGCGGACGCAGATGGCGTGGACCTTGGTGACATATTCCGCCACAGCCATCAGGGCGGGCATCGGGCCGAAGGGATTGCCGCGGAAATCGGTGTCGAGTCCGGCCACGATCACACGTATGCCCATACTGGCGAGCTGCTGCACCACGTCCACAATCCCCATATCAAAGAACTGGGCCTCGTCGATGCCTACTACGTCCACATCGCCCGTGAGCAGCAGTAGGCTGCTGGACGACTCCACGGGGGTCGATATTATTGCGTTGGAATCGTGGCTCACCACTTCCTCTTCAGAGTAGCGGACATCGATTTTCGGCTTGAATATCTCGACCCTGAGGTTGGCTATCTTGGCCCTTTTGAGCCTGCGTATCAGCTCTTCGGTCTTGCCTGAGAACATCGAGCCGCAGATGACTTCAATCCAGCCGGGGGTCTTTGCGTTTTCGATAAACATTTTTTAGTTACGCAAGTTTATTATCTTTGTATGCATCTGACAAAGATAGGAAAAATGTCTGAACTTTACATAGTGCCGACGCCTGTGGGCAATCTCGACGATATGACCTTCAGGGCCGTGCAGGTGCTCCGCGAAGTGGATCTGATACTTGCGGAAGACACCCGCACGAGTTCGGTGCTGCTGAAAAAGTACGGCATTGCTACCCACGCTGAAAGTCACCACAAATACAACGAACACCAGAAAGTCGAGCTCATCAAGGACAAGATACTGTCCGGACTGTCCGTGGCCCTGATCAGCGATGCCGGCACTCCCGGCATCAGCGACCCCGGGTTCCTGCTTGTGCGCACCTGCGCGGAAGCCGGCATCAAGGTCGTGACGCTGCCCGGGCCGACAGCCTGCATCCCTGCCATCGTCAATTCCGGTCTGCCCTGCGACCGCTTCTGCTTCGAGGGTTTCCTCCCGCAGAAGAAGGGCCGTCAGACCAGGCTCACCGAACTGGCTGCCGAGCGCCGCACTATGGTGTTCTACGAATCCCCCTTCAGACTTGTAAAGACTCTCGCGCAATTCGCGGAGTTTTTCGGCGACGAGCGGAAAGCTGCCGTCTGCCGTGAGATCTCAAAGGTTCACGAAACCACTGTCAGAGGGACCCTGGCCGAGCTGCGGGACTTTTTCACCGCCAACGAGCCAAAGGGCGAAATCGTGATAGTGGTCCAGGGTGCCGATGACCATCCCAAAAAGGATTCTTAAACTTTTTAAAACTTCTTGGAGGAGATTGTTATGAAGGGTAAAAAAGCTTCTGCGGCTGCAGCGAGCGGAGCAGTGGCTTTGATTTTTCTGATTCTTGGCTTCCAGATAGCCATCTTCAGCGGTAATGTTTTCAAGTTCAGGCAGCAGGCGCGCAGCGGCGAGGAGGCGGCTGAGGCTGGTGGGGCAGCTGGGGCTGGGGTCGCTGCTACGGCGGATGGCGGGGCCGGTGCTGGCTCGGACGGCGGTGCCGGGGCTGGTGGTGCCAGGTCAGGGGACGCCAGGTCAGGGGACCGGCATTCTGAAGGAAAAGGTGGCGGGGAAAGTGGCGGAGAGAAGTCCGCGCTGCGCAAGGCGCTGGAGGCCGGCGCCAGCCGCGAGCGTGACTACAGCGACTCCCGCACCGTCATAGCCGACCGCCTGTCCAGGAAAAAGGTCGAGACCTTCGAGTTCGATCCCAACACCGTCGCTTTGGAAGATCTCTGCCGGCTGGGCTTCTCTGAGCGTCAGGCCCAGGTCATCCTTAACTACCGCGACAAGGGCGGCCGCTTCCGCACCCCTGCCGACTTCCAAAAGATGTACGTCGTCGACAGCGCCGCCTTCGCCCGGCTCGAGCCGTACATCCGCATTCCCAAGCTCGACCTCAACTCGGCCGACAGCGAGGCTCTGCTTGCGCTCCGCGGCATCGGCCCCTATTACGCGTCCAAAATCCTCAGCTACCGTCGCCGGCTCGGCGGCAGCTTCACCAGTCTCGACCAGCTGCTGGAAATCGACGGCTTCGACCGCGGGCGTCTCGACGGCTTCCGTAACGACGTGGAGCTGCGCCGTGCTCCCTCCGGCTTCGACATCTGGACCGCCACCCAGGCGCAGCTCGAAGCACACCCGTACATCGGCGCTTATGCCGCCAAAGGCATCATCCGCTTCAAGCGCACCGTCGACACCCTCTCCTGGACCCTCACTGCCCTCGTCGACGCCGGCATCCTCTCCCCCGACAAAGCCGCCCGCCTGCAGTAATTACCTCTCGCGGGCAAGGTGTGCTTTTTTATGTTCCACCTTGCCCGAACATTTGAAATCGAAACCGACGTGGTGGTACGGATGCTTGGACGCTGAAATGCGGCGATATTAAACTTTGGTTTTCCGTCACAGGAGCTGTTTTTGCAGCGGGCTGAAGCACAATGGGTTGCAAAAAAATAATGTGACGAAAAACTTATCCATATTAAACTTTTATGGATTATCTTTGTTTTCGACGGTACGATAATACTTACGTGTTATGAAACTTTTACGCAATTTCCTCAAGGGTTTGTCACTCACTACGGCGCTCTTCGTGGTGCAGGCTTGCTACGGCACTCCGCAGTCCGCGCTGATGCGCGAAGGCGGCGTGGCTCCTATGTACTTCTCGCTTGTTTCAGACGACACGGGAGAGCCTCTGGAGGGCATCGTCATCTACGGCAATCCCCAGAAGCTGGACTACAACTACACCTCCCCCCTGCCGCAGCTTGGCATAACCGGGGCTGACGGCAAGTGCCACGTCGATATCAGTTACATAAAGAATATGGAAGGTCCGTTCCTTACCTTCAAGGATCCGGACGGCAAATACGCCACGAAAGACACCACCCTGGCAGACCTTCGCGAGCGCGAAATCATCATCAAACTCGAGTCGACGAAATGAAAGCACGTCCGATAGCCTTCGCGGCGCTCCTTCTGGTTCTCGCCTGGCCTGCCTTCGCCCAGGAAGCCGGAGTTGTCGGCAGCCGGAATGACGAGGCCGCTGCCGCGCAGCCAGACACAGAGTTCGAGAAGACATATTCGATCGAGTTAGGCACCGGTATGCCCCCGCTGTTTATGCAGCTGCTGCCCTACAGCAGGGTTCAGGAGGAGCTGGCGCAAAAAGGCCAGCAGGCAATCGACAACGGCGCGTTCTATCCTGTCATCAGCCTTTCCGGAGTGATGCGTTGCGGACTCAAGACGGAGCTGACGCTCACCTTCGGCACATCCTGGTGCTATAACAAACTGATCCAATATCCGGTTTTTGGCACGGATCCCAACGGGCGGCCGAGGTACGACCTGTACAAGGGCTCGCCGGCCGGCACGCTGGTATCCTCGCCGGTGTTAACTATCCTGCTCCAATACAGACACCTGTGGAATCCTAAGAATGCCTTTGTCCTTTACAGCGGCGCCGGCTTCGGGTTCTCCACCGGATTCCTCCAATACCGGGGCAGTTCTCCCCTGCCGAATCCAATCCCCGCCATCACCCCCATCGCCTTCCGCTATGGCGGCGAGCATTTCTACGGTTTCGCTGAATGCACCCTTGGCCCGGTCGCAAGCTTCGTCCACGGCGGCCTTGGGTGGCGCTTCTGACAACCCGGGCGCTGATTACTGGGCAGGAATTACGAAGATTTCTACGCGGCGGTTTTTGGCGCGGCCGGCATCGGAGTTGTTGTCAGCCACCGGATCGTCATACGCAAGACCTTTGGAGGTGAGGCGGCCGGCATCTATACCCTTGCTTTGAAGATACTTGGACACCTCATTGGCCCGTCTGGCCGAGACTGTCATATTCGCTTCGTGCGTGCCGACATTGTCTGTGTGGCCATAGACCCTGATGCGGCTCTCCGGCAGGTCGGAAATAGCTTCGACAAGTTCATCGAGCGACGCCTTGGCAATATCGCTGATATTGGTCTGATTGAATCCGAAGAGGATTCCGCTTTCGAAAGTAACCTTAAGGGCCGCCAGGCCGTCTTCGAGGGTTACCGACTCTACAGTCGCGCCCTTGAGGTTGGAGAGGGCCGTCACTTTTTCATCGACGACATCTTGGGCGGTTTTCTTGGCCAAACCGCAGCTCGCGACTATCGTGCCGCATAGCAAGAAGAGAAGTATCTTTTTCATACTCAAATATATATAAACGGCGGCAAGATTCCAAGAAATATGTAAAGGCAAAGCAAAAGCAGCTGTCGGCCTATGGGCATCCCTCACTCTCCGGAGGGATTATGCTCGGGCGCTGCGCGCCCTGCGCATTCCCATTCCGCTCGCCGCGGGGGCCCTTCGGGATTTGTCCGCCTGACGCCGGCCACATCCCATTCCGCTCGCCGCGGGGGCCCTTGCAAAGCTGAAGGCAGCTGGAGGCCCGAAGGTCCTCCAGCGACTGTTTTTGGCTCCGGCCTCTGCGAAAGCTAGCTTTCGCGACGGGCCGAAACCCAAAACAGCTGGTTGCATTCGCAACCAGCTGCCTTCGCTTTGCGGAGAGTGAGGGATTCGAACCCCCGAACCCTTTCGGATCAACAGTTTTCAAGACTGCCGCCATCAACCACTCGGCCAACTCTCCTTCCCATAAGGGACTGCAAAGATAGATATTTTTAGAATTAGTGCAAAAATATTTTTCTAGTCCTCAAAATGAACGGTAACTGCCGAGCCATCGTACTGCACCGGAGTGCCGGGAGCATCGGGGTCGTAGGCGAAGGGATGGGTGCGGTCGCAGACCACTACGCGGAACTTGCGCGAGGTGAGCATACCGTCGAAGCTGCCTGTACGCTCTCCAATGGTCAGGGTACGCGAAGCATCGTCCCACACAAGCGGAATCTTCGCATAAGCCCCTTTCTCATAATTGTAGTTCACATTCTCGTCCTCGTAGAGGGTGAAAGAGCCGTCGCTTCCGGCATACACCACAAGCAGGATGTCGTCCGCAGGCTTCTCGTCGGACCACTGCATCGCAGGACCTACAGGCACGATGGAACCCTCACGGACATACAGCGGCATACGCGAATAGGGCGCCGGCATCGTGAAGCGCTTGCCTCCTACCATACTGGCTCCGGTATAGAAGTCATACCACAACCCCATCGGGAAATATACGCTGCGGCTGCGGGCTTTGTACTCGTACACGGGACAGGGCATAAAGGCGGGGCCGAACATCCACTGGTCGGAAAGGTCCCGCACCTCGGGGTCGCCGGGAAAATCCATCGGCAGACCGCGCATAATCGTGTAGTCATCGAAATGCACTGCAGCGGCCAGCGAGTAGATGTAAGGCATCAGTCGGTAGCGCAGCTGCATATACCAAAGTATGGAGTCATAAGTCTGCGAACCCTCGGGCGCGATGTTCCACAGCTCGCGCGCAGGCCACTGCCCGTGGGTGCGGAACAGCGGAACGAAGGCGCCGAACTGGTGCCAGCGGGTCTGAAGTTCACGCCACTCGTCGAGAGCCTCACTCGGGCGTCCGTCACGAAGGTAAGCCCGCATCGCGGCGCTGAAGCGGTCGGTGACCGAGAAGCCGCCGATATCCATTCCCCACATCGGAAGGCCGGACATCGAGTAATTCAGTCCGGCAGCCATCTGCATCCGCATATCTTCCCAGGTAGTGCCGATGTCCCCGCTCCACGAAGCGGTGGAATAGCGCTGCAGCCCTGCGAAGCCGTTGCGGGTGAGCAGGAACACGCGGGTGTCGGGGTTTACGCTGCGCTGCCCTGTATAAATAGCATCCGCATTCACGAGCGAGTAGGCATTGAGATACTCCGTGGACGGGCCCAGCGCCGTGGGTGTCAGCAGCCACTTGAGATAGTCCATCGGCAGGCAGTCCCGCAGGTTCGGCTCCGAAGCGTCCATCCACCAGGCGTCAATCTTACGGCCGAAACGGCTGTAGAGGGTCTCGTCCATCTGGCGCCAGAACATCTTGCGGCCGCCCTCGGCGTAAGCGTCATAGAACGTCTGCTTGTGTCCCAGCCAGTCCACCAGCGCCGTGTCTTCAGCGTGGGTGTAGGCATAGCCCGCGGCCTTGAGCTCCTTGTAGTGCTCGGTATTGGTGTAGAACTTGGGCCATACGCTGATCATAAACCGCCCGTGCATCGCGTGCACATCGTCCATCATCTTCTCAGGATCGGGATAGCGCGAAGCCTCGAACTCGTGGCTGCCCCACTGGTCCGGAGCCCAGTACTGCCAGTCCTGCACTATGTTGTCGACGGGGATACCGCGGCGCCTCATCCCGGCGAGTGTGCCGACCAGCTCATCCTGAGTGGTATAGCGCTCGCGGCTCTGCCAGAAGCCGAAGGACCATCTGGGGTAGAGCGATGCCTTGCCGGTCAGGGTGCGGTAGCCGCTTATAACTTCGTCAAAGTCCTCTCCCGCCATAAAGTAGAAGTCGGCCTGCGGCTCGAATTCCGACCAGAAGCTCAGCTGCGACTGTTCGGCCTCAGAGCGAGGCTCGGCCACCCTCACGCCTAGATACGACACATCTCCGTCCGGCTCCCAGTTGACCTTGAAGGACTTCCGCTCGCCAGCCTCGAAGTGGACGCAGTAGCGGCAGCTGTTGGGATTCCAGGCGGCACGCCAGCGGCGGGGCATCACCTGCTCGCCGCCGATGAACGCAGACTGGAAGCCTGCGTAGTACTGGGTGAAATAGTAATCGCCAGCCACCGGGGCCTCTATCTCGCCTTCATAGGTGACGACAGCGCCCTTCAGCCGCAGCTCCGGCAGGTTGGCTATCACCTGCTCGTTTTCGAAAAACAGGGATTCTTCGCGCCGCTCCAGAGTCTGGCCGTCGGCAGTCCGGTATATCCCGCTGAGGGCACCTTCGCGGCCGTGTGCATCATAGAGACGGAACACTTCGCCGAGCTGCCGGTAAGGGGCTGGATTGCCCCAGCGGCTCAGCGAATAGGCGTCGAAGAGCAAGCCGTAGCCGCGGGACGACACGACGAAGGGTATGCTTATCTTGGTATTGTACTGGTACAGTTCTTCGTTGAGGCCTTTGTGGTCAAACTCTCCCGTCTGCTGCTGCCCAAGGCCGTAGAAAGCCTCGCGCTCGGGCGAATCGAACACCACTCGGGTGGAATACGCCTGCCGGCCTTCGACCTCCGTGGGGACGAAGCTGATGCTTCCGCCCTCCCCGGACGACAGCAGTTCGCGGCCTGCAGCGTCGCGGAACGACAGGGCGCCGGAAGCAACGTCGACGCTGGCAGTGAGCTCAGACGTAGCTACGCTGACCACGCCGTCCGACTCAGAGACAGTGAACGGCACTTCAGACTGCTGCGGCAGCACCACAAGGCTGCTGCGGTCGTGAAATGTCCGGTCAGGTGTGGCGCTCACCCGGATAATCTTTTCGCCCCGGACCTGCAGCCGGATCTGCGAAGGCCCGTCTTCGGCCGGAGAGGAAAGACGCACGATTACGCTGTCGCCACGCACACGATAATCATTGCTGCCGCAAGAAAGCGGCAGCAAGAGGGAGGCCACGACGGCCGTCAGAAGAAAGAGTCTGAGGAACTTCATCCGCTACTAGTCCTTGAACAGTCTCGGAGCGAATTCCT
The DNA here is from genome assembly GCA_017527625.1 of Bacteroidales bacterium. The sequence goes on from JAFXPV010000059.1 coordinate 8,376, forward strand.
TGAGGCAGCGGCGCCAGTTGAGCCACTCGTGGCCTGTGCCCTGCGATTCGTAGTAGACGTGTTTCACGCCGTTCTTCTCCAGCACGTCGCGGAAATTGGTGACGGTGGCGTACATCTGGGGAGACTCGTCGCTGCCGGTGCTGATGAACAGCAGTTTGTACTGGTCATTGAGGCTTGCGGGATAGGCGTCAGGAGTCTGGGCCATACCGCTGCCGCTGAAGCCGCCGATGTATGCGAAGAGCTCGGGATGGTTCAGACCCACGCTCCAGGCGATGAAGCCGCCCATAGAAAGGCCGGTGATGGCGCGGTGGTCGCGGTCTGCGATGGTGCGGTACTTGGAGTCGATCATAGGGATGAGCTCCTGTGAAGCCAGCTTGTCGACAGGGTCGAAATTGAACATACCGCGCGGGCCGCCGGCCATTCCGGCTCCGGGGATGAGGGCCTCTCCCCTGTCGGCCACGATCAGCATCGGGACTGCTTCCTTAGCTGCGATCAGGTTGTCAAGGATGTTGTCCATCTTACCCTGGACGGGCCAGCCGGTCTCATCTTCTCCGCCGCCGTGGTAGATATAGAGCACCGGATAGCGTTTGTCCGGTTTCTTCTCATATTCTGCAGGCACATAGACGTAGCAGGTCCTCCAGGCCTGGGTAAGCTCCGACCAGTACCTCTGCATACGAATCTCTCCGTGGGGCACGTCCTTGGGCAGATAGAAGTCCACTCCCACTTCGGGAATCTCTATCGCGCTGGACATCCTTCCGGTGCCGTAGAAAAGCTGGCTCGAAGGGTCTGCCATACGGACTCCGTCGACTATGATGGAATAATAGTGGAAGCCGGGAACCTGAGGTTCGCTGGTCACCTCCCAGATGCCGTCGGCATTTTTGGCCATAGGATAAGTCTTGCCGAGGTCCAGCGCTACGCTTTCGGCCTCGGGAGCGTTCACCTGGAAGACCACGCTCAGGTCGGGATTTATCTTGGGGTATTCTTTGCCCGGGACGTTGGAGCTGGCCGGCGTAGGTTCGGTGATGAGGCCGATGACCGGTTTCTCCTTGCAGGAAGCCAGCACTGTCGCAGCGGCGAGCAGTGCAATGAATATATGTCTTGTTTTCATCGTGGTCTATTTAAAGATTTTCTGGGCGAACTGGTAGAGGCTGCGACGCCACGAAAGCCACTCGTGGGCGGTATTCGGCGAGCAGTAATATTCGTTCTTGAGGCCGTTGGCAAGCAGCAGATTGTGCATCTCCTCGATGAGGGTGCCCTCAGCCTCGCCGGTGGTCAGGAACACCAGGTGGAAGGCATCGTTGAAGGCCTTTGCGTTCTTGAAGATGCCGTTGTATGCGGCCGCGAACTGCTCGGGATCCTTGAAGCCGGGATTGCGGGGGTTGAACTCTCCCACCACGATCATTCCGCTGAAGCCGGAAACCCACGAGAAATATTCCTTGTGGCCGAAGGCTAGGTCGTAGGCCTGCTTAGCACCCCAGGACAGGCCGGCGACTGCGCGGTGGTCACGGTCGGCGATGGTGCGGAAGCGCTTGTCCACGAAGGGGATGACATCCTCTGTCATCATCTTCTCGAATGCGTCGAAGTTGTCGCTGCTGCCGGGCAGACTGGCATAGCCGGAGTTCATCACGATGATCATAGGCTCTGCCTTCCCTGCTGCGATGAGGTTGTCGAGAATGATGTCCGCGAAGCCCTGATATATCCAGCCGGTCTCATCTTCGCCTCCGCCGTGCTGCAGATAGAGCACGGGATAGCGCTTGCCGGGGTTTTTCTCATATTCGGCCGGGGTGTAGACATACATCCTGCGGTACTGTTGGCAGGCGTCCGACCAGAAGCGCACGGAGCGCACTGCTCCTTGCGGCACGTCTTTCTTCGGGGTGTAGAAATCGGCTTCCTCGGGTGTCTCGTTGACCTCGACAGCGCTGGCGTAGCGACTCATACCGAAGAAGGTGTAGGTGGCAGGGTCTGCGAATGACAGGCCGCCGGTGATGAGTGAATAGTAATGGAAGCCTGGAACAAGGGGAGCCGTAGTGGCCGTCCAGACTCCATTCTCATCTTTGGTCATCGGATAGCGCCCGCCGAGGTCCACGGTGATGGCCTTGGCCTGCGGCGCACGGATGCTCAATGTCACGGAGTTGTCCGCATTGATCTGCGGGAATCTGCCGCCGGCATTGTAGTCTGACGGGTGCTGGGCCCACACCATCAGCGGTGCGGCCAGCAACAGAATAAATAGACTTAAGCGTTTCATATTTTTAGTGTCAGGAATTGTCATTCTCCGTAGATGTAGCGGTGCTGCTCTTCGGTGAGGCAGTCGATGCTGA
>JAFXPV010000060.1 GCA_017527625.1 Bacteroidales bacterium
CAATTCGCTCATACTACTTCAATAACAACTTGACTACATTTTCTACGTGTTGTGTCTGCGGGAACATATCCACAGGCTGCACTGCGGCGATATCGTATTTCTCAGAAAGGACTGCCAGGTCACGGGCCTGGGAGGCGGGGTTGCAGCTTACATATATGATGACCGGAGGCGCCGCCTCAAGTATTACCTGGGCTACTGAAGGGTGGATGCCGGCGCGGGGCGGGTCGAGCACTATCAAATCGGGTTTGCCATTAGCCTCAATGAACTCTTTATTGAGCACATCCTTCATATCACCTGCATAAAAGGTGCAGTTGCTGATGTTGTTCACTGATGCATTCTCGCGGGCGTCTTCGATGGCTTCCGGCACATACTCTATGCCGACCACCTTGCTTGCTATGGAGGAAAGGAACAGTGCTATGGTTCCCGTGCCCGTGTAAAGGTCGTATATTACAGGATTTTGCACTACCTCACTTGAAGCGAAGTCTCGGACTACAGAGTATAGTTTGAAGGCTTGTGCGCTGTTGGTCTGATAGAATGATTTCGGACCTATCTTGAAGTGCAAATCGCCCATTTTTTCGTAGATGCAGTCCCTGCCCGAGAAGGTTTTTATCTCGAGGTCGCCGATTGTGTCGTTGGGTTTGGGGTTGATCACGTAATTGAGGGAGGTAATCTGTCCAAAATGGCCCGAAACGGCCTCTAACATTTTTGTTACATTATCGCTATCTCGCTCAGCATCAGGACCAAACACGACTGTCAGCATAATTTCACCGGAAGAGGCTTCGCGGAGGATCAGGTTCCTTAAAAAGCCGTTCTGGGCCCTCAAATCGAAGAAAGAAAGGCCGTTCTCGATGGCATATCGGCGTATGAAATTGCGGATTTCGTTGCAGGGCTCTGCCATCAGGTGACACTTTTTCAGATCGAGAACCTTGTCGAAAAATCCGCTGATGTGAAAGCCCAGTCCAAGCCGCTCTTCGTCGCTAAGGGCATCCGGATCTTCACCGGGGAGGATCCATCTGCGGTTTGAGAAGGTGAATTCCAGCTTATTTCTATAGTAATACTGCAAATCGGAGCCGATAATAGGGGAGATGTCAGGCAATTGCAGGTGTCCAATCCTTGTGAGTTGGTCGACTGCCTGACGCTGTTTGGCCTCCAGCTGCATCACGTAGGGCAGGCATTGCCACTTGCAGCCACCGCAGATTCCGAAATGTTCGCATACCGGTTCGATGCGGTGCTCGGAGGGCTTGACCAGTCTTGTTGCATATCCGTCGATGTACCCCTTGCGTTCGCGGCGCACCTGGACATCCACCACATCACCTGGAACCATACCAGGCACGAACAGGACCTTGCCGTTGTAGTGGGCCAGGGCGTTGCCCTCGGCAGCCACATCTTCGATGACTATGTTTTCAAGCAGAGGCTTGTCTTTCTTCTTTCGGCTCATTTTCAGTATTTGTATTTCTCCCAGAGGGCTTGCAGTCGGGCCCGGATTGCATCTTCGTGCTTGTTGCTGCCCGGTTCATAGAATTTAGTGCCTTTGAGAGCGTCGGGCAGGAACTCCTGATCGACGAAGTTTCCTTCATAGGAATGTGCGTACTTATAGTCTTTGGCATAGCCGAGATCCTTCATCAGCTTGGTGGGGGCATTGCGGAGATGGAGGGGAACCGGAGGTGCATCAGAAGTTGAATTGACTGCAGCCAATGCGCTGTCTATAGCCATATAAGCAGCATTGCTCTTCGGCGATGTGGCGAGGTAGATGCAGCACTCAGCCAGCGGAATCCTGGCCTCCGGCATACCCACCTTGTGGACGGTGTCGAAGCAAGCGTTGGCAAGCAGGAGGGCATTGGGGTTGGCAAGCCCGACATCCTCGGCAGCCAGGATCACCATACGTCTTGCGATGAAAAGCGGGTCTTCGCCGCCGGCCAGCATCCTGGCCATCCAATATATGGCTCCGTTCGGGTCGCTGCCGCGCATACTCTTGATGAACGCGCTGATGATGTCGTAGTGCTACTCGCCGTTCTTGTCGTAGAGTGCGATGTTCTGCTGCAGCGATGACTTCACAAGCTCGTCGGTGATGACAAGCGGGTCGTCGGGGTTGGTGGAGCATACCAGCTCGAGAATGTTCAGCAGCTTGCGGGCGTCGCCGTTGCAGAAGCTGAACAGGGCTTCTTTCTCCTTGACTTTGATCTTGCGTGCCGAGATTATGGCATCCTCGGTCAATGCACGGTTGAGCAATATGTCTAAATCGCTATGTTCCAGTGGTTTGAGTACATAGACCTGGCAGCGCGAAAGGAGAGGGGTTATCACTTCGAAGGAGGGATTTTCGGTTGTGGCGCCTATCAGGACCACTGTACCGTCCTCCACAGCGCCCAGAAGGGCGTCCTGCTGGGCTTTGTTGAAGCGGTGGATCTCGTCTATGAAGAGGATCGGGGCGCCGTTTACGGCGAACATACGGCCGCTGCGGGCCTTGTCTATGACGTCGCGGACATCCTTGACGCCGCTGCTTACGGCAGACAAGGTGTAGAACTCTCGTTTGAGTGTGTTGGCGATGATCGTCGCTATCGTAGTCTTGCCGACACCCGGAGGTCCCCAAAGGATAAAGGACTTGACGTCGCCGCCTTCAATCATACGGCGCAGCACCGAATCTTTGCCTACAAGATGTTCCTGACCGACATATTCGTCGAGCGTGCGAGGACGCAGACGTTCTGCCAGAGGAATGTATGCAGAGGAGGGTGAGCTGTCTTCCCGATATCCCTTACTTAACATAATATAAATTGTGTTAAAAACGACTAAAGCATTCAAATTTAAGCAAATTATGCGGTATCACCATATTTTAAGTATTTTTGTCTTGATGAAAACGGCGCGAAAAAAAAACCATTCCCTGACTTATATCATATGCAGCATCTTCCTGCTGCTGTTGTTTGCCGCGAATATTTTCTACGGCCCGGTGCACATTCCGTTCCGTGACGTGCTGTCGATTCTCTTCGGCAGCGGCAGCGACCGCACCAGCTGGAACTACATCGTCCTTGAGACCAGGCTTCCCCAGGCTGTCACAGCGCTGTTGTCC